>CAYSFP010000001.1:0-39461 GCA_964430075.1 uncultured Planctomycetaceae bacterium
CCAACTACAAAAGACAAACCGCGTAATAGGTTACGAAAATTCAAGTGCCATTCGAACAGCAGCCCGTGATTGTCCGCGTCGATCGGCGCTTCGACGTCGTGATGGCAGCCGGCGTAGGTTGTACGGGCCACGCCAGACTCAAGCCGGTCCGCGCCTGGAAACGATGGGCAAAGGAGCGCTGGGACCGTCGCTGTCCGCACCGGCTGATTCTCCTCCGCGTAGACTCCCGCATCAAAATCGAATCTCCTCCACAAGTTCTGCTGTTCGAAATGGGGAAGCACCTGGACGATCCAGCTCACGTGCTGCCCGTTTGGCTCGTTGCGGATGGGACCATCCGGGTTGACGACGCCCGGCGGCAGCGTTTCGTGGTGGAATTCATAACTGTGCAGCGAGAGGCCCAACTGCGTGATGTTGTTCAGGCAGCTCACGCGCCGGGCTGCCTCGCGCGCCGCCTGCACGGCCGGCAACAGCAAGGCCACGAGCACGCCGATAATGGCAATCACGACCAACAATTCCACGAGCGTGAATCCTTTGTCGAGCGTTCGCGGCGAACGCCGGCGGGTGTTCCGATGCAAACGACACATGGCCAATCTCCTCGCCCGGAGGCATTAGGGTTGAATAGTCAACGTGCGCGTGCGGCGAATGGACGACTCGCCGCCCGCGGGATACTCGGCGACGATCGTCACCCGCCACGAACCCGCGTCGCCGTCTGGCGCCGCCCGAATGGTCACTACCCCAGCGCCGCGGCCGATGATCTCTTCAGACGCCAGCCGCCAGGTTTCGCCGTCGTACTCCGGCTCGTCGGCCAACCGGCCGGCGGCGCGCGCCGCGCCGGCGGCGAGCAACAGCTCGGTTTGCCGCAGGTCGCGCTCGGCATGCAGTTGCCGCCGGCCGCGAACGGCCCCCTGCAGCATCCCGCCCACGATGCCCGTCACGACGAGCAGGCAGACAAGCGCCGCGACCAGCACCACGCCGAATCGGGGCGAGTAACGCGTTCGTTGACGACTGGGGTTCCACGTGAAGCGGCGGCCGCTCATTGCTCGTCCTCCTCGGCGGCCGCATCGGCGCTCTGTGCGTCCGGCCATCCGCCGCCCAACGTGGCTTCCAGGCGCATTTCACTTGCGGTCCCTCGGACGACGGCGGCCGTGACCGCATCCGCAGAACCCGCAGATGCTGCTTCCGCCGTGATCTCCAGGACGAGCCGGTCCGGAACATCAAGCCTCTCGACGGCGACTCGCACGCGCGAGCCCAGTCGAAACGTCTCTCGACGTGCGACGCCATCGTTCGCCAGTTGCACGCGAACAATCTCGCCGGAGTTTTCTTCGTGTCGATACTCGACTGCCGCGCCGTCCTTGAGTACGAATCTGGCGACAACGCCTGCATCGAGCTGCGCGACGTCGATCTCCGCGTCGCCCGACTGCGTCACGTCCGCGCGGAACTGCCGGCTCAAGCGCTGCGCCGCGCGCTCGTTGTCAAAGAAGTGCCGCGTCTCCAGGTGGGAGCGCATCGCGCGATGGAGCAACACGGCGCTGGTGGACAGCACGACCGTGCATCCCGACAACACGACGAGCAGTTCGACCAGCGAGATGCCGCGACGATTCATGACGATGGGCCCTCCGCCTTGGCGCCCGAGTCGGACGATTGTGCACCTTCTGCATCTCCCTCGTCGGTAGCGGCGCCTTCCAAGTTGTCGGAGTCCGTTTCGCTCGCGCCTGGCTCTTCTGCCTCGTTGCCGCCAATCCATCCCACGAGCTGCACCGGCGCCGTCGCTCGCTGCGCCTCCTGCCAGGTCAAACTCAGCGTCAGTCGCCGTCCCCAATCCGTCGGCTGCAGCTCGCCGGTCAGCCTGGCCTCGGAAAGCCGCTCGCGGGTGAACGCGGAAACCTCCAGTCGGTCGACCGCGGCCGGAATTTCGTCCGCCGGCAATGCCGTCAGCCGGTCCAACTGAGTGCTGACTTCGTCGAGCGCCAGCCGGTAGTGCCGCGCCGACATGAGCAATCGCCCATGGCGCGTGACCAGCGGCAACGCACTCGACATCACGGCGGCCAGCAGTGTGAACGCGACGAGCAACTCGATCATCGACGTGCCGCGCCGCCGTCGGTGCAGCAGCGGCGCGTCCGCCGAACCGCGGTTCGCGCTGCACATGGCTGTCGGATCGTGGAACATGGCGATCACGTCAACATGGTGATGATGTGGACCAGGGGCACGAACAGCGACAAGGCTTGCAGCAGCACAAACGCGCCCAACAGCAGCACCATCGCCGGCAGCACGAGCGACGCGAGGCGATCCAGCCGCCGCGACGTGCGGCGCTGTTTGCCGCGGGCGAGCTGCTGGAGCGTCCACGGGCGATTGCCCAGCCGATCGGCCAGCACGAGCGCCCGCCGCTCAGGCGCCGTCAGCAACCCGGTGCTCGCCATGCTTTGCCAAACGTCGACGCCCTGCTCCACTTCGTTACGAACCAGCAGCAGATGGTTCCGCGTCGCGGCGTCGAAGTGGTAGCGGGCCAGCGTCGAGAGGGCGCCCGCGAGTGGTCGGCCCGCCCGAGCGGCGACGCTCAACTGCCCCAGCACCTCGGCCGCGCGCGTCTCGCGGAGCGGGCCTAGCGCACGCGTCGAAAGCCACCCCCGCATCACGCGGCCCGGCGAAGCGGAAAACAACGACCAGAGGAGCGCCAGGGGCACAAGGGCAAAAATGAACCAGTAGTTCATCAAGAGGTTTGCAAAATCGATCGATCGCCGCAGCGGGGCAGGCTCCTCCAACGAGAAGTCGTGGAAAATCGATCTCATATGGGGCACAATCTTGACGTAGATATAGGTTGAGATCACGGCGAATACGCTGGTCACGATCGCCCCGTACGCGAGCGTCGTCCCGAGCGTGCGCGAGCGGGCCGACGCTGCGTCCTCCGCAACGTCGAGCGCCTCGCGCACTGACGCTGCGAGAGTCCCTGCCTGCGACCCGAAGCGAATCGCCAGCACATCGCCGTCGCGCAGCGCGTCGGGGACTTGCTCCACGGCTTCGGCCAGCGGCGTCCCGTCCTTCAGGAGCGCTGCCAGACGGGCCACACGATGTCGTTGCATACCGCTCTCGTCCTCGGCCCACGCGGCAAGCACCTCCGCCAGCGGCGTCCGCTCCTCGGTCGCCACGGCGATTAGACGCAACAAGGCGCGACGCTGGGCGTCCGTCGTGGGAGACAGACCTCGCGACGCGAACGAGCGTCGCGATCGAAACACGCGGCGAAATGTTGGAAAGGCATCCATCGTCAAACGATTTATGAATTCAGCCGCGGCTCAACCGGCCAGGTTATTGATCAAAGTGACCAGCGGCAGGAACAGCGACAGGACGACGAAGCCCACGAGAAATCCCGTGACGCAGATGGCCACGGGCCCCAACAGGCCGTGTGACCACGACAACTGGCCGCGCAGGCGATCGGCATGGCAGACGCTAATCTCCTTGAGGAGCCGGCTACGCGATTCGGGAGACGTTTGTGCGCCCAATGCAAAGGCCACCGTCGACGACAGAGGTTCGCCGTAGCGCGCCGGATCGAAGGAATGGCCCGTCTCGATGTCCCGCGCCAGGTCCGCCGCGGCAGCTTCCAGCCGCGGGCGCCGCGTCGACGCGCCGGCGATCGTCACGGCATCGGGAAGCTTGAGGCCCGCGTCCAGCAGGTCGGCCGTGAAACGAGCAAAATCAGCGATCCGCGGGCGCCCCCCCCACAGCCCGCTCCACCAGTCGGCAAGCTTCGTACTCGCGGCTCTGGGGAGCAGCGAGGGCAACAGGGCGAAGAGCAGGGCAAGCCCCAAGGCGAAGAGCACCGCAACGATCGCGGGCCCGCTGGTGAGCGCGCCGGCGGCGATCAGCGTCAAGATCGTGACCTGCGGCAATCGTAGGTCGAAGTCGCGAAAAATGTTTGCGAAGGCCGGGATCACAAAGACGCTGAGCGCGACCAGCACGCCCAGCGAGAGGGCCGCGATGACCACGGGATAGGTCAACGTCTTGCGCCACTGGCTGCGCAGCTCAAGGGCGGCGTGCGACTCGTCGAGAAACCGGTTCAACACGCGCGACGGGTCGTGCGACGACGCGGCGGCGCTCAACAGCGGCGTCCAATACTCCGGCAGCTCGGCCAGCGCGGCCGTCGCCGCGGCCGCGTCGCCAGTTTCCAGCACGCGGCACACGCGGCGCAGCTCGCGTCGCTGCCGCCCGAGGGGCAATTCCTGCGCGTATGCCGAGAGCGCGGGGACGATCGCTTGAGCTTGACCCAGCACGCGCTCGAGATGCGCCTTCAGGTCGGCCTCGTTCCTGCCCCGCGATGGCAGCGGCGCGGCGTCCGCGGCCGCCGCGGATAAGGCGATGCCGATCGAATGCACGTCCCATCCGGCGGCCTGCAAGTCGGCAATCGCCTGCTGAACGTTCGACGCCTCGACGCGGCCCGAGACCGAGTCGCCCGCGGCGTTCACTGCCTGGTAATTGAAGTACGGCATGAGTCGACGCGGTGCAAAGTTCAGTGGGTTGCCGTCACGGCGAGGCCCTTAAGCAGATCGACCAGTGGCAAAAACAACGTCAGGCCGTAAAGCAGCACCACGCCCCCGCCGACGACGACGCACGCCACCGCAGGGGCCAGGGCGCCCATGTGCTCCGTGCGGCGTCGCGCGGATTGCCGGTAGACGTCGGCGGCCATTTCGAGCGCGCGAGGCCGGCCCACGGCGGGGGCCGATCCCAAGAGCGCCCACCGCAGGAAGGGCGGAAAGGCCGTTGCGGCGGGGTCGTCCTGCGAGGCACCGTTGCCCCGACGCACGGCGGCAGCGAGCTGCTTGGCCCCGCGACGGAGGGTCGCATCGCCGCTCGCCTCGGCCGCCACGGGAAGCGACTCCTCCAGCGGATACGCCGTCGCCGTGAGCGCCGCGAGCGACCTGGCAAACGCGGCGCAACGCGCCTGGCGGGCGGCAGCCGCGCCGCCAAGCAGGCGAGCGACCGGCCCGATCCGGGACGAGGCCCGTTCGCCGCGACTGCCAGTCAGCCGCCGCGCCAGAACGAACATCGTCGCCGCCACGAACACAATGGCGGCGCCCACGCCAATCGCGAGCAGCCAAGGCAAGATTCGCGCGGCGTCGCCCTCGGGAAGTCGCATGCTTTCGCGCAGCGCGTCGAGCCGCGGCGCCACGTAGATGAAGAACCCGGCGAACCCGGCGGCGGCAAGGAGGCATACCACCAACGGGTAGAAAAACGCCCCGCGAACGCTGCGGCGCGATTCGTCAAGGGACTGCGCGAGTTGAGCGGCGGCGTCGAGAGCGCCTTGCATTTCGCCGCTTTGGATCGCGACGAGCATCACATTGCGGTATGTCGCGGGCATCGCCGGGTCCTCGGCCTCGAGCGCCTCGGCCAGCGACGCGCCCCGGCTCACGCGGCGGGCGACGATCGCATTGATTCGTTCGAGCGCGGCGTCGGGCCCTTCGTCCAGCGCCTCCAATCCCAACGGCAAGGGAATGCCTGCTGAGACGAGGGCCGCCAACTGGTCGTTGGTCGCCATGAAATCGTCGAGCGACTCGATCTGCATGAATGGGCTCGGCGTCTGGCAAGCGGATTTGCTGGAAAAGCGAATTAACAACGCTCGGCAAGCGACTCTCGGCCGCGAGCGCAGGCGCCTTCATGCCAGAGAGATGCGCAAGGCAGCTCGATTTGCTTACGCCGAACGAAGAAACGTGCAAAACCGGCGGACGGCCCAACGAGGACTGTTGGCAGCGCGAATTACTGTGCTGAGCGAAACCGGTCCGACTGTTCCCGCCGCAGATCGACCAGCGCGTCGACGAGGCCCCAGCCGACGCCGCCGCCGTCTTCGGCCATCTCCGCCGCGCGCCGGTTGAGCGATTGCAAATCCCCGACGAAGGGACTCTGAACCTCGCCGTGCGACGAGCTCGGCGTCTGGCCAACGCCCGTGACGATGGTCGAAAAAATCACGACGCCCATGAGCTGCACCACGCGATGCCGCACACGCTTCTCCGCCCGCTCGGCCCGAGCGCCCTCGAGCACGCGGGGCCGCAGCCCCTCGGAGGCGCCCACGTAGCGGCCTGCGGCGCGAACCAGCGCTTCGATCTCGTCTACGGAATCGTCGAATTCGATTCTTTCAATCACGGCACGCCTCCCGCCGGTGCGGCGACAGCGTCTTGGCCAGCTTGGCCATCCCGTACTGGTATCGGCTGGCAGCCGTGTTGGGCGAGATCGCCAGGATCTCGCCGATTTGGGCAAACGTCATCGTCTCCCAAATCTTGAGCACGACCACCTCGGCCTGCTCGACGGGCAGCACGCGCAACGCCGACCATACCGCCCGGTAGGTTTCCTCTTGCTCCAACTCATCGACGCGGCGCTGCGTCACCAGGTCGGTCAAGTCGGTCGCGCACCTCCAGCGGCGTTTGCGGCGCGCGACGTCGAGCGCCTCGTTGCGAACCATTTGCAAGAGGTACGCCCAGGGGGAGGAGGCCTCGGCCAAAAGCCGCGGCCGGCTGGCGACGCGCACGAGCGACGCCTGCACCGCATCCTCGGCGTCGTGCTGATTGCGGGTAATCGCAACGGCGAACCGAACGAGGCGCTGGGAAGTGAGGTCGAACAACGCCCCCCAGCGCATCGACCCCGCTCGCGGCGAGCCGGTCGGCGCACGTGCAAACACGCTGGGAAAAGTCGCTGGTTGTCGGCATTCATGCGTTAGGATGCGCTCGCGGCTGGGATTTGTCTAACAATTCCCGCGACAGCCCTGACTTTTCCCGAGCGAGTCGCCTCCGGCGCCAGTGTAGTCGTCTCGCTCCGCGAGACGAGAATTCCTCTCGCGGAGCGAGAGGACGACACTTTTCCGAGGCGTCTCGGGGGGCAGCCGCTTTTGGTACATTGGAGGTTTGGCATCTCCATGCAGGGACGAGAATCGCCGTGCCACGACTCCGCATCGAAACGGGCGGCCAGACGACCTATCACCTCCTCGACGCCGACGAGGCGACGATCGGCCGCGGCCCGCAGAACTCCATTGTCCTGGCCGACCTCTCTGCCTCGTCGCAGCACGCCCGGCTGCGGCGGACGGGCTCCGGCTGGACGCTCGAGGACCTCAAGAGCACCAACGGCACGATGCTCAACGGCCAGGTTGTCCTCGCCGCGCCGATCGCTGCGGGAGATGAGGTGCGCATCGGCCGGGCTCAGATCTGGTTCGAAGAGACCGATGAGCCGGCTTCCGACTCATTGCGCACCGACGCCAGCAAGCCCTCCAGCGTCCAGCAGTCGCTCCTGCAGTCGCTGATGAGCGACGGATCGTCGTTTCCTGAGGCGGTCGCGGGGCGCAACGTCCCGCAATTGAACATCGGCGGCGAGGACGCCGGCCGGCAGCCGGACATGGCCGTCGTCAACGTCGAGGTCGGCTTGCCGCCGACGACGGCTCGCACGATGGACCTGAACGACGCCGACACGAACGTCGTCGAATTCGAACGTCCGCTATCGGCCGAGTCGCTCGCCGTGCGAAAGCTACAACTCATCCAGCAGGTGTCCGAGAAGCTGATCCGCATTTTCGAGCCCGAGGCCCTGCTCAAGGAAATTCTGGCGATCGTCATCGAGCAGACGGGCGCCGACCGCGGCCTGTTATGTCTGCTGGACGACAGCCGCACGCCCGTACCCATCGCCGCGCACGGCATGCAGGACGAGGATTCGGTGCGGATCAGCCGCACGGTGCTGTCGAAGGTGCTCAACGGCCGCCAGGGCGTGTTGATCCAGCAAAAGGGCGGCGAAGCGCAGGCCCTCCGCTCGCTGGAGGAGATGGAAGTGCACTGCACGCTGTGCGCGCCGCTGTGGACGATGGATCGCATCACCGGGCTGATCTCACTGGACTCGACGTCGCCGGAGAAGACCTTCACCAGTCAGGACCTCGAGCTGCTCATGGCGGTGGCGCACCAGGCGGCCCTGGGGATCGAGCGCGATCGCATGTCGCGGCAGGTCGCCGCGGAGCGCCACGTGCGCGACTACCTGAGCAAGTACATCGACAAGCAAATCGTCGAGCAGATTTCCGCGCGGGCCGACGTCGAGGACCCGCTGGCCGCCGCCGAGCGAAAGGTCACGATCCTGTTCTCCGACATCGTGTCGTTCACGAAGATTTCGGAGAAGCTGCAGCCAACCGTCCTGGCCGGATTCATTCGCGAATATCTGTCGGCGATGACCGACATCGTGTTCGCCCACGGCGGCACGATCGACAAGTACATCGGCGACGCGGTGATGGCGCTGTTCGGCGCGCCCGTGACGACCGACAACGCGGCCGAAAGCGCCGTTCGCGCCGCGCTCGCGATGCGGGAACGCATCGCCAGCATCACGCCCCCGGGCCAGAACGTGCGGCTCCGCGTGCGCATCGGCATCAACACGGGCGTGGCGGTGGTCGGCAATCTCGGCTCCGACCGCCGCATGGAGTACTCCGCCCTGGGCGACGCGGTGAACGTCGCCTCGCGGCTGGAAACCTTCGCCCGGCCCAACGAAATCTGCGTCGACGACACGACGCACGCCGAAACGAAGGACCTTTTTCAGTACGAGCAGATCGGCGACATCGACGTCAAAAATCGGGCGCAGCCGGTGCCGGTTTATAAGGTGATCAAGGCATTGAAATGACGGCGCGCTGTGGAAGGCCCGGAGGGGATTTACCACAGAGGGCGCAGAGAGCACAGAGGAAGAGTTGAAAAGAGACGGAAAAAATCGAGGAGTGCTCGAGAGAGGCTTTGCGCCCATGCTGTTTATTGAGGTCTGCACAACAAATGAGCCACGGTGGCTGTCAGCTATCGGCTTTCAGCGATCGGCCAGAAGAAACATACCGTCTTCCGGCCGACAGCCGATAGCCATCCAGATCGTGGAATCACTTACAGCGCAACCCTCAATAATTCTGTAATATTCTCCTCGATCTCTTCAATTCATTCGCTCTTCTCTGTGTCCTTTGTGCCCTCTGTGGTAAATGCATTTCTTTTCTGGTTGGGGCTCTCGAGGTCGCCCTGGGAGATCAGTTCTCTTCGACCGCCGCCGGCGCCGCATTCCCCGCAGGCAGCGTGCGGGCCACGCGGAAGCCGATGCTGAACGCAACATAGTCGGGGTCCGAGCGATCGCGCGCCGCCGAAGTCACCATGGACGGCACGTATTGGAAGCCGCCGCCGCGATGGGCGCGCAGCTTTTCTGCGTCGACGACAAGCTTTAGGGCGCCGCCTTCGACGTCGTCGTACGTCTCCTGACCATAGGCCCGCGGCGGGTCCTGGCACCACTCCGACGCGTTGCCGTACACGTCGAATATCCCGAAGTCGTTGGGCTTGAGCGACCCCACAGGCCACGTGCGGCCGGAATTGTTGCCGTCGTACCATGCGTACTGCTTGAGCAAGCCCGGCGCCTCGCCGAAGAACCGGCCGGCCGTCGTTCCCGCGCGGCAGGCGTATTCCCACTCCGCCTCGGTCGGCAAACGATAGCCCGTGCGCGTCAGGTAATCGCGCGGCAGCACCATGCGATTCTGAAACAGCGCGCCGTCGTCGTAGCACCACTGGTCCTCGAGAATGCCCTCCTGCTTGCTCAGCCAATTGCAGTAGGCGGCCGCCTTGAACCAGTCGACCGCGACGATCGGGCACGACTCGTCGGGCGATTTGTCAGTCGGATAGTCAAACGCATCGATTACCGTGCCGCCTGGTCCGACGAACTCGGGACGATTTTTCAAGTCGCCCCACGCGGCCAGAAATTGCTTGACCGTCGTTTCCTTGGACGCGATCGCAAACTCGCGGCCAATCGTCACCGGATGGCGCAGCTCGGTGGCGTCCAAGGCGCCGCCTTCACGATCAGGATCGTTCGCCGGCGAACCCATCTCAAACTGAACGGGTGCGCGAAACGCCACCATGTCGTGGCCCTGAACTGCGTCGTACCAGGTGGGGGCGTCGCCCTCGCCGGCGAGAGCAGCGTCCTTTTCTCGCACCGGCGGAGCGTCGAGCGCCGCCATCACTCCGGCGTCCGTCCACTTGCCAATGAGCCACTCGGCCGCCCCGTGCAAGCCCGGATCCGTGTTTTCCCGGCAATCTCGCAAGGTCGTCGTGAACGTGGCGACGTCGACCTCTTCGAGTTGTGACTTATCGTATCCACCCAGAGCAAGCAAGAGCGCACGGCGAGCGCTGACATCTGCGTCCGCGACGACGCGCTCGACGAGGGCCGCCGCCGGAACACCAAGCATGTGAAGCTGGTCCACGAGCACCGATCGCAGCGTGGGCTCCGGACTGTACCGCAGGGCCTGCCAGCCGGTTTCCTCCGCGCCGAGTCGCAATTGAGCGACGACCAGATAAGCCTGGCGGCGAGCCAGGGCTTCGCGCTCGGCGCCCACCAGGCTGTCGGCGACGCTCGCCAGTTCCGCCAACCGATCCGCGAGCACTGGCGCGGCCGCCGCTTCGAGCGGCTCGAGTTGCTTCACGGTCCGATCGAACTGCTCGGGGCTCGTGGCATGCTCGAGCACGTCGACGAGCCGCGCGACGCGCTCCGCGGCATCGTCGGGAACGAAGGCGACCAGCAAATCTCCCGCCACGTTGCGCTGCGGCGCGGGCCGGTCGACGTCTTTGAACACTTCCAAGAGCGGCCCAACGAGGTGGTCTTGTGCCGGGCGCAGTTGGCGCGACCAACCGCCGATCGTATACGCCGGCGCGGCGACCAACTGCTCGACAACCGCGGCGCCCGAGCCGTCGGTCCATGTCGCCTTGGGACGCAGCGCGGCCACAAGGCTCGCCGCGGGCAACAGCGACGCCGCTTGCGGCTTAGCGCGCCCCATCTCCACCGCCGCGCGATCTCCCAGACGATCGCCTTGCGACGCAAGCGACCGCAGCATGGCGTCCAGCTCATCCGGCTCGGATACGAGCATCGCCTTGTAAACGTCATCGAGCATAGCGTCGGATTTATCGCCGGCTGCCTCGAGCGCCAGCGCCGCCAGCGCCGCATGGAGCCGGCTTTGGGGCGCCGCCTCGGCGTCGTCGAAGTCCGCCAATAGCAGTGGCGCCGCGGCGGAACGATTAGGCTCCAACTGAGCAATGATGTCCGGCACGAGCGCGGCATCCGCCTTGGCGAGCATATCGACGAGGCCGCCGATGCGTTGTTGCTCGAAATGCCGGCGGACGCTGACGCCCGTCAACACGAGCCCCAGCACCGCGGCCGTCGCCAATCCCACGCGCATCCCCACGCGGCGCCCTGCGGCCTTCATCATGCTCCGCTGTGGCGGCGTCCACTGGCCGGCGCGCGTCAGCGTGCGGATGCTCGCCCAATCGAGCACGCCCGGCAGCCGCTGCGGCGCCGGTTTGTCGTTCCATAGCTGCGTGAACTCTTCCAGGCGCAGCTCGGCGCGACCGCGGGCCGTTTCCCGCTGCCGCTTGGAAAGCCACTCGCGCAGCGACGGCACGAGGTAATCGTGCGTCAATTGATACCTCGCATCCGCGCTTGACTCGTCGCCGGTCGGCTCCGTGGCAGCGCTGGGCTCCTCGCGCTCGACCGGCGTGATCAACCGCGTATCGCGATCGAGAATCGCGAGCAGCGCCGCCATTTCCGCCGACTCCGGCGCGTAACCCGCAACGCTCGCCAACTCCTTGCGCGTGCGCGCCTGCCCCCGAATCTGCCCGGCGTCGGGCAGCAAGCTCTTCAGCACGGCGCGGCAGGCCTTCTCATGCACCCGGTGCGCTAGCGGCGCCGTCGTCGACTCGAACGTTTCTTCGAGAAACGTCGCGCCCACGCCGCGCACGCCGCCCAGTTGCTTCAGCGTTTCTGGACGCCAGGGACGCCCTTTGCACATGTCAGCAAACAAGGCCAGGTGCACCGGCACAACCTTTCCCTCCGGCCCCAGCTCCGCGACGGCCTTGTCGAGAAACACCCGACCCGCCGCGTCGACTGCTTCGGGATCCTCCGGCAACCGCCCATACGACGAGCCGAAGAGCCGCAGCACGTTGCGCGCATGCAGCGCGTCGAACAAATCGACGGGCGCCGAGTTGGCGCCTTCCTGAATCGGCTGCTCCAGGTCGTTCATGAAGCGATGAATGCTCATCATGAAGTCGACGCGCACCATGAGCAGACATTGCACGCGCACGCCGTCGCACTGACGCAGCGCGTCCTGCAACTCGCCCGCGCGGTCGGTTTCGTGGGTCTGCAGCCACTGCTCGAACTGGTCGATGACGACGACCAGCTTGCTTTCCCAAGGAATGCCGCGCCCGCGGCGAATCCACGCCATCAGCTCGGCCAAGCCCGCGGTGGGCGGCGCATCGGGGCAGATGTTCTTGATCTTCTGAGCCAGCCGGGCTTCGGTATCGTGCGCCGTCGCGTCCAGAAACACGACGTGCGTCGTCGGCGCCAACTGGGGGACGAGGCCCGCTCGTACCAGCGAGGTCTTGCCGCACCCCGACGGGCCGTACATCACGCCGACGGCAAAGGCTTCGTCGCTTTTCAGCTCGTCCAACCGTGTTTTCCAGAACCGAAGCGCGTCGGGCAAGCCGTATCGATCCCGGGCGCCAGGCACAAGCTGCAGAAAGAAGTCCGCGTCGTGGTTGTCGAACGCGCGCAGGCCCTTGGCGACCACCTTGGGCGCGGGGGCCTCGCCGTCTTGAGACAGCACGGCCACGGTCGAGCGCGAACCGCCCGTTGCGGTCGACCGGCCGGCTGTGCTTGGCCGCGCCGCACCAGTGCGCGCACTGTCAGAACCGGAACTCGCCCGCGCCGATTTCATGGGATCGCGACTGCCCGTGGAGCTGCGGCGCGCCGTGTCCGACGCGGGGCCCGTGCCCCACGATCCCGATGCGGCCTCCCAGCCAGCGCCCGCGGAATCACGGACATTGCCGCCAGCCCCGCTCGAGCGGAAGCCCGAGCTCATCGCGGCCGAACCAGTATTCACGAAATACCACAGATCGTCGGCAAAATCCTGCGCCGTGGTGTAGCGATCCTTGATGCGATTGCTCATCGCCTTCAGGCAAATGCGCTCCATCTCGCGGGGAATCGACGCGTCGATCTGCCGCGGCGGGCGCGCTTCGGACTTCGCGATCTGCTGCAGCAGCTCATCAATGTTCTGCTGGCGGAACGGCAGCCGGCCGGTGATCAACTCGTACAGCACGATGCCCAGGCTGAACACGTCGGAGCGACCGTCGACGCGGTGCCCCTCGCCGCGCGCCTGTTCGGGGCTCATGTACGCCGGCGTTCCGGCGCGGGTGGGGCCCTGGCCCAGTTCCTCTTCGCGAATCGCCAGACCGAAGTCGGCCACATAGGGCCGGCTGTCGACGTCGCCGATGAGAATATTGGCCGGCTTCACGTCGCGGTGCACGAGGTCGCGCTGGTGCGCATAGTGCAGCGCTTCGGCCACCTGTGCCACAAGCCGCGCCGACTCGATCAGCGACGGCCGTCCCTGCGCCAGGCGATGCGACAGGTCCTTGCCTTCGATCACTTTCGACACGACAAAGAACTGGCCATCATCGGTGCGGCCCACGTCGAACACCGGCACAATGCCCGGATGGTCGAGCTGCGCGACCATGCGGGCCTCGCGCATGTAAGACTCGACGTCCGACGGCTTGGTCAACCGGCGCCGGTGCGGCGTCTTGATGGCGACCGAGCGGGCCAGTTGCTCGTCGTAGGCCAAATACACGGCGCCAAAGGCGCCCTGTCCCAACACGTTGTCGACGCGGTAACGGCCGATGCGCTCCGGTACATTGTCGGCCCGCGGCTTGAGCACCGGCCCGGACTTCGCCTGCGGCCGGGGCGGCGGCGCGTCGGACGGCAGTTGAATCGTGCGATCCATCGTCCCAGCGCCATCCTCGATCGCCGAGCGCGTGACCACCGCGTCGCAAATCTTCGCGAGGATTTCCTGCACGGCGCTCGGCAGGTCGTCGGCGTCGCTCAAGGGGCGGGAATCAAGCGGCGGCGCCACCGAGTCGTCGAGCGTCCGGTGCGTCATCTCGACCGCGCGAACCAGGGCCGTGATGACCGTGGGCCGGTCGCCATGGTCGCCGCTCAACCGGGCGAGGAATTCCTTACGCTGCGGGAATCCCGTAGCGAGAAAGTCGGGGCTCAGCAGCATCAGGACGACCTGGGACGCGTCGCCCGCGGGAAACTCGCCGGAGTCGTTGGGCGAAACGCGCCATTTTTGCCAACTGCTGATGAGCTGCTCATCGCGCAGCGAATCGAGGCCACGCGCGAACTCGTCGCAGAAGGCCGCATCGGCGTCGCAGTAGCAAAGTAGTACTTTGGCGCCGGCCTTGGCCACGGGCGTTTGGGCCATCGCAAGTCCCCTGAGTGTGTCCGCTAGCACCTGCTACGCAGCGGCCCGCGTCGTTCTGCGCGACGCGACTCAAGCGCGCTGGAAATGGCATGACCGAGCTAGTGGAATCCTATTCCACTAGATGGCGCAACTTGTTTTGCGTCAACGACCTACCTCGCGCTTCTACTACGCAGGAGGGGCCGCGTTAGATGAGATCGTTACAACCGGCCCCGCCGCCAAGACCGTCAAAGGCATTAAAGGTTGCATAATCGCGCCGCCGACTTCACTAAGGCCCCCCATTCTCGCCCACTTGACCCATTGCTGTCCAATCGGGCGGCACGAGAGCAGCGGCTTCCATGAGATTCCGTGTCCTGCGTCCCTGGGGCCCGGGGGTTTTGATCGCGGCGGCCCTCAGTTGCGTGGTCGATGCTCCGGCATCGTCCGCCGACGACTCGCTCCGCTACCCGGCCAGCATTGTGGATGAAAACGACGTTCCCTGGGCGACGGCGAGCGATTCTGGCGGGACCACCTGGGTGGGGGACGACGATTCGCTCGCAAAGACGATCGGCCGGGGTCGCCGCCCGTCCTCGCCCGTCCTGCTCGTTCAGGCGACCGAACCAGCCCCGGCGGCGTCAACCGAGGCAGGCAGTCCGCTCGACGCCTCGCCTCGACCCGCCGGAACGGCAGCGGGAGAAGGCGGGGGGGAAGGCTACGGCGCCCTGGGGTCCACGCTGCTGCTGGGCATGCAATCGGTAATGAACGCCAAAGGCGACTACGCCGGCGCGCTCGATGCCGCGATGCTCCGCGCTCAGCACGACGCGGCAACGCTGCTGCGGGACGTGCCCGGCATGTCGCTCAACGCCCATGCCCCGATCGTTCACGAAACCTCGCTCCGCGGTCGCCGGCTGGGACAGGTTCCCGCCAAGGGTTCGTACTGGTTCCCGGCGCGCCAAGACCTCGACACGATGATGAGCAAGATCGATTCGCAGCTCGTCGACCGGATCGTATCGTTCCACGGCCCGTACAGCGCGCTCTACGGCCCCGGCTTGGGGTTCTACGAAATCCAACTCCTCCGTGCGCCGCGCTACGAGCCGGGCACGGCGTTTCAGATCCACTCGAACACCGCGCTGCAATACGAAACCAACGGCGAGCAGTGGCTCGGCCGCCAGGGCTTCTGGGGCGGCGACGGCATGTGGGGCTTCCGCGGCGGCTACGGCCATCGTGGCGGCAGCGACTACGAAACCGGCGCCGGCGACTCGCTGCCTTCGAGCTACAAGTCCCGCCAGGTCGACCTCGCTCTCGGCGGAATGATCACGCCCGACAGCACGATCGACTTCCAGTATCTACGGCTCGATCAAACCGACCTCGAGTTTCCGGGCCAGTTTTTCGACATCAACGCGCTGGTCACCAATTCCTACTCGCTGACCTACGTGCTCAAGAACCGGATGTACTACGACTCGCTGACCGTCGACGGCTGGTTCAACGAAACCAACTTTTACGGTGACAATCTCCGCCCGGGCAAACGAGCGCTGCTGCCGCTCGACAACGAGCAGCGCGTCCCCGGCGCCATCTTCCACACAACGCTGAACAGCCGCACGGACGTGTCGGCTCACTCCGCGGGCTTCCGCACCGGCGTGGGCTGGGAGGATGGCGAAGGCCAGAAGCTCGTCGCCGGCGTCGACCTCCGGTATCTCGGCCAGCGGATCGACGAAATCTCCGACTTCACCGCGACGAGGACGCCCCTCGACGGGCAAAGCACGCCCACAGGCCCGCCGCAAACCATCCTGGACCAAACCATCTCCAACCCGCAGCCCAACTCGCGCTCCGCGAACCCGGGCCTGTTCGTCGAGTGGGAGCGCCCCGTTTCCGATCAACTGAGCATGCGCACGGGCGGCCGGTTCGATTGGGTGTCGATGGACGCCAAGTCGCTGGTCGACGGCGTCCCCGAGAACCTCGAAGACGTGCTCGGCGGCGACTTCGATCAGCGCTTCAACCTCGGCTCGGGCTTCCTCCAACTCGACTACAAGATCACCGACGTGTACAGCGTCAACGCCGGCAGCGGCTACGGCATGAGGCCGCCGACGATGACCGAAATGTACGCCGTCGGCCCGTTCGTCGCCGTGCTGCCGCAGTACATCTTCACGTCCGTGTTCGGCGACCCCAACCTTCGCCCCGAAAAGATGGTGCAGGTCGACCTCGGCGCCGCGGCCGACTACGGCCTGGCCCGTAGCGGCGTGAGCGTTTACCACGCCTGGGTCGAGGACTACATCACGCTCGATTTCCTGGACACCGGCGCCAGCTCGGCCTATGCGTTCGTGAACACGCCGCTGGCCACGCTGGCCGGCTTTGAAGCCTACGGCGAGTGCGACATCACGACCATGCTCACAGGCTTCGGCACGATGAGCTTCGTCGAAGGCCGCGACCACGCACGCAATGAGACGATCAGCCGGCAGCGGCAACTGCTCGACCCCGGGGCCCAAAACAACGAACGTAGCGCACCGCTTAACGGCGCGCCTGGAGCGCTGGCCGACAAGGACAGCGAGGCCCTCGCAGTTCTCGCTCCGCTGACCAACCGCATCGGCCTGCGGCTGCATCCCGAGGGCGACGCGTCGCTATGGAGCATCGAGTTCGCCGCCAACGTGATCGATAATCAGGATCGCGTCGCCTCGTCGCTTCGCGAGCTGATCACGCCGGGCTACACGACGTACGACATCCTGGCTTACGGCCGCATGACCGACCGCTTCACGCTCACCGGCGGCGTGCGCAACCTCACCGACAAGTACTACCAAACGTACTTCGACACGCGGCAGGCCGGCGCCGCGCCGATCACCACGGTGTTTCAGCCGGGCATCACGTTCTTCTTCGGCTGCGAATACACGCGGTAGCGGCGTGCCCATACAACGCGAGACGATCGCAAACCGCGCGGCTACGAACCCGAAGCGTAAGCGAGGAAGCCCCTCGCTAACGCGTCGGGCTAGTAACCCATCGACGGCGTCGCTGCGACGCCGCTCCGATCGCAGCCGCAAGCGCGAACCCGAGCCCCTGCGGTTCGGGAATCACGACGTAGCTGATCTCGCCCGGAATCCGCGAGCCCTCGGGCGTGGTGTAGAACAGCCGCAGGTCGCGGTAGTTCTTGAGCACGTCGTAGGCACTGCCCAAGCCCACCGATTGCCCGGGCCCGATGAGCAGCGCCGCCGACGGATTGGACTCGGAGAGCGCCTTGTCGCTCGCGCCGGCCAATTCCTCCCAACCGATGCCGGGCGGATCGTCCTCGACGTCGTCCAGACTGATCCACCCCTGCGGCGAGAGCGAGCCGGACAAGCTGTCGATCTCATACCCGTGGATGCGAATGACCGCTTGCGACGGATTCATGACGCTGACCGCGCCGGTCTGCGTATTCACCTCCAGCGTCAGCGCCTGCATCACCTGGAGCGGCACATCCTGCAAGGCCTCGCCGCCAATTGTCGTATGCTCGCCCGTATCTGAGTCGAAGATCGTGACGGAGTCGCTGAGCCGAAACTCGAATCGCGCCTGAACGCCCTCGAGTCCGAGCTGCGGAAAGTTGTCCATCACCTGGAAACCGAAGATCGTCACCGGCCCGGCTGGAGGGTCGTCCGGCTCGGTCGCCGTAAAACTGATCCGCGCGTCCACACGTTCGCGGCCCTGGATCGAGATAAACTCCATTTGCTCGAGCGTGACCGTGTAGTCGGGGTGTACGCTGATGATTTGCGGGTGATCGGAAAACACCAGCCGCGGCACGCCGCCGAAAGGATTCGGCACGTCGATCACCGCCGTGACGCTGCCGCCGACAATGCCCGTGGGGTCCAGAAACAGTTTGAAGCACACCGATTCCGCGGCGCCGGGCGGGGCGCCGTACTGGTCCATCCAGAAATGGAGGTCGCTCTGGTCGACCTGGCCGTTGCCGTCGGCGTCGCCCCAGGCGGTCATGAACTGCCCGGTCTGCCCCAGGCCGCGCTGCCAGTTCAAAAAGTCCGTGCCGTCGATGTCGCCGTTCCCGTCGAAGTCGGCGCCGCTCTCGGTGCACTGCTGATACAGTGCATAACTGGAGCTGAAATCCGTCAACAGCCCGCCCCGGCAGACGCTGCAGGCCAGCAGCACGACGAGGACGGCCAGACCCTTCGACATGTAGCAAGCTCTCATGATGATCGCGGTCTCGACTGCTCGATCTCGGGCGTGCGACTCCCGCGCGCCGCCATCCACGCGACGATGCTCAGAGATTGGCGCTCGCGCCAACGAAAAGAGCAGTGGACCGCGGAGCTCGTCGCGAGCCGGTCGCCGCGCTCGGCGACCCTTCTCTTCCTACATCTTGGTTTCACCTGTTCAGTATAAAATCGGCCAGCGCCAGTGTCGAGTATTTCGCGGCGCCCGCGGCGTCCCTACGCGGGGATTCCCGCAGGAATCTGGTCCAAAATATAAGGTTCTCGCGCCGCGTCCCGACTCTTTGGTCGATGTCCCAGGCCCCGCCCAAGCGTTCAAATTATGGGGGCGGAACGACCGGAATTGACCCCCAAGATGGCATTTGCGACGATGGTCCGCCGCGCGAAGGAAGGCGCCGCAAGCACTCAAGCACAGGAAGCCAAACCATGGCGTCGGTGGGTGAACGTTCCGACCCGAACACGTCACCGGCTCTGCCCGACTTGCCGAGCCCGCTCTCCCCGCCGGCGCTCAGTCCGGGCGACTACTTCCAGCAGTTACTGCGGTTGATCCAGCCCGTGCTCAAGCCGCGCGCCTCCGCCGTGTGGGGCCTCGACGAGAACGGCGTCTTCACCAGGGTGGCCGAGTATTCGACAACGGCGGCGCTGCGATCGTCCCTGTCCGCCGAGGACGCCCGCGCGCACGCGAAGCGGCTGCTCGATGCACTGGCCAGCGCCGAACCTGGCGTCCGTTCCGTCGACTCCTCCAGCGCTGAGTCGTCTTCCGAAGCGGAGATCGAGGCCCTCGTCCCGTTCCACGATGACGTGCAGGCTTGCGGCGTGATCGAAGTGATCATTCCGCACTCCGCGGCCCCGGATGCCCAAGGCATTGCCGCGGCGCTCCGGGAGTTCGCCGAATACGCCTCGCGATACGTTCGATCGCTGCGGCGGGCGCCGATCGATGCAACCCCACCCGTCGCGGCGCTGAACCGCGTCACGTTGGAGTTGCACCGCCATCTCTCGCTCGCGCGCGTCGCCCTCACGGCCGTCAACGAAGGCCGCCTCTTGCTGGGGTACGACCGAGTGTCGATTGCGATGCGTCGCGGCCGGCGCACGGAATTGCTGGCCGTCAGCGGTCAGGAGCAGATCGCCGCCCGGTCGAACCTTGTGCAAGCGCTGATCGACCTCGCCGCAACGCTGCTGCCCGCAGGCAAACCGCTCTACGGCCCGTCCGATCCCGATTCGCTGCCGTCCCAAGTCCGGCGGCCGCTGGTCGCGTGCATGGCCGACGGCGGCGCCCTCACGATCGAAGCGTTGCCGCTGCGGCGCGAACTGCCGCGCACGAGCGACGGCGATCAGGCCGACCCGCGCTACGAAACGTGCGGCCTCCTCATCGGCGAACACTTCGAGAAGCCTCGCACGGCCATCGATCGCGGCCTGGCGGAAGAATTCGCCGCTCACGTCGCGGTTGCACTGGCCAACGCGCGCGACATGGAGCAAAGCTGGACGCCGCTCAAGCGCCTGTCACGGCGTTTGTTCGCTCCCGAGGAGTCGCCGAGCGCACGGCGCACGGCGATCACGTGCGCTGTCGCCGCGGCCGCGCTCGTTCTTGTCGGCATGACGCCAGTCCGCTATCGCGTCGAAGCAACGGGCCGGCTGATGCCCGTGCATCGGCGCCAGGTTTACGCTCCGTCTGATGCACAAGTGAAAGACGTGCTCGTCGCCGGCAACGATCGGGTGACCGCCGGCCAGCTGCTGCTGCGACTCTCCGACGAGCGGCGCGCGAGCGACTTGGTGACTGCGCGACATCAACTCGCCGAGCAACGCAAGTTGCTCGCCGCCCTTGAAGCCCAAAGCACGGAGGCTCAGGCGGCGCGCGGCGATCAAAACGCGATCCGTCTGAGCGGCGCGATCGCCCAGGCCCGCATCGAAGCGGCAAGCCTGCATGCACGCGTCGAGTCACTTGAAGCCGAGCTCCATGACCTCGAGATCCGCTCGCCCATCGCGGGGACTGTCACCACGTTCGACCCGCGGCGCACCCTGCTGAGCCGACCCGTGGCGCGCGGCGAAGCGCTGCTGGAAGTCATGGACACCCGCGGCCGCTGGCAACTGGAACTCGAAGCGCCGGCCCGGCGCGTGGGTCACATATTAAAAGCCGCTGCCGCCAGCGATGGCGCCGTCCCCGTGGAATATGCTCTGGCGACCGAGCCCGACCGATCGCTCGCCGGCGCGCTGCGCAAGGCGTCGTCGCGACTCGTCGTCGGGGCGAACTCCGAGTCGGTCGCGCCGCTGGAGGTCGACGTCGTCGCCCAAGACATCGAACATCTCGTCGCCGGTGCGGAGGTGCTCGCGCAGGTCGATTGCGGCCGGCAGCCGCTCGCCCGCGTATTGTTCGGCGACTTCGTCGATGCCGTCCGCCGGCGCCTGTGGTGAGCGGGGTCCCGTTTATGTCAACGAGAGCCCTCGAAAACCAGCCCGCAGCGTAAGCAAGGGAATCGGCGCCGATCCCTCGTTTACGCGCCGGGCTTTTACAGAAAGAAGGGAAAGGGGACGTCGAAGCGGGCCGCTTCGGCAGGGTTGTTTCTTCACCGCCAATCGCCCGACAGCGTGAACGCCGCCCAGTAGTACGGCGACGAGGCGGCCGCCGGCCCACCGGGGGCGTCCGTCCCGCGGACGTCGTCCCCGTCCACCGTCCTGTCATGCTCGCGCAATTCGTGCAAGATATCCAACTGCGCGTTGCGCAGCGCCTCCAGATACGACTGCTTCTTCTCCAAAGCATTGCGATAGAACAACGTCATCAGCCGCTCGGTCCAGGCGTCGTCGACTTTCCACAGCGAGGCGACGGTCGTCCGCGCCCCGGACATCTGAAACGCCCGCTGGATGCCCAACAGCCCCTGGCCGCCCTCGGCCGCGCCCAGCCCCGTCTCGCACGCGCTCATCACGACCAGCTCGACGCCGCCCAGCGGCAAGAACGCCAGCTCCTCGGCCGTGAGAATGCCGTCCTCGGGAAGGTTCGCAAACTCCGCGGGGTCGTCCGGCAGCTCCGGCGGATGGTTCGCCTCGGCCAGCACGAGCCCCGACTGCCCGTCCTCGGGGGCGAAGAACCCGTGCGTGGCCAGATGGAGAATGCGCTGCCGGGGCGCCAGCTCGCGGAACCGTTCCTCGGTCGCCGCGGCGCCGCCCAGCACGGCGATCTCCTCGCCCGCCGCCGCGCCGACCGCCGCGAACAACTCGGAGATGGCCGCCGCCTCCCGCGCCGCGCCGGGCAGTGCCGACCACTGCATGCCCTCCGCCGCCCGCTGCACCGCTCCGCGGCTTCGCGCGACGGCGTAGAGATCTTGCAACTCGTCCGTCGAGAGGTCCCCGCCGGGCGTCTCATTCGCGTCAGCAAACGCCGCCGCGCGGAGGTCGTAGTCCACGCCGCCGACCACCAGCAGGTCTTGCTCGCCGGCGGCGAGTCCCGGCGCGCGGGCCAAAAGCTCCGGAATCAGCCGCGGTGCCGGTACGATGGCCAGCGCGACGTCCTCGATCAGGTACGTTCCCGGCGCCGCGCCCGGCAAGGCCGCAAAGGGCAGCGTTCCCAGCGCCATGTCGGGCGAGATGAGCACGAGCGACGCCTCGCCGAGTGCCTCCTCCAGCGGCGCCCACAACCGCTCGCGGAGCAGCGCGCCGGCCTGTTGCGCCTCGGCCGACAGGCCGTAGCTGGTCCGCCACTGGTCCACCGCCGCGTAGATGGGCTCCGTCTCGCCCAGATCGAAGATCTCGACCGCGCCGCCCGCCCGCACGACGAACGCCACCAGCGACCGCCGCCAATCGATCGTCCCCGGCGCGTCGGCCGACGGCTCGCTGTACCTGAACTCGAAGTAGTCGACCAGCGCCGCCTCCACCGGCAGTGCGTGTTGTAATGCAGCAATCTGTACCTGCTCGGCCGCGGCGCGGAACGCGGCGCTTTGGCCGCTGAGTTGTCTCTCGAGCCGCTCCTTGTGGGCGGTCAACTCGTCCAACTGCTCTTTCCAGCGAGGCTCGTACGCCGCCGCGGCCATGAGGAGCGCCGACCGCTGCCGCACGACCGCTTGCAGCTCGGCGATGATCTGTGCCAGCTCGGGTTC
The DNA here is from genome assembly GCA_964430075.1 of uncultured Planctomycetaceae bacterium. Classification (GTDB taxonomy): domain Bacteria; phylum Planctomycetota; class Planctomycetia; order Pirellulales; family Lacipirellulaceae; genus Lacipirellula. The sequence goes on from CAYSFP010000001.1 coordinate 22,500, forward strand.
GCCGGCCGCCAGCCGGGCGGCCCGCTGCCGCACCAGCACCGATCCCTTCCAGCCGAGCAGCGCCTGGTACGCCGCGCCGGCGTCGCCGCCGGATCGCAGCAACATGCTCAGGTAGTTGTGGAGAAAGTACCGCAAGTCCTGGCTCATGCGAAGCTGGCCGGTCTCGTGCTGGGTGAGCGCCGTGTCATCGACGAGCATCATCACAATCAGCAGGGCCTGCTCAAGGTACGGCCGCGCCCCGGCATCGTCTCCCATTGAACTTAGCAAGAACCCCAGGTTGTTCAGCGATTGGGCCGTGAGCGGATGCTCCTCGCCCAGAACCTTGCGGCGGATCGCCAGGACGTCTTCGTAGTAGGGCCGCGCCCCGGCGTAGTCGCCCATGTCAAGTAGCACCCCCCCCAGGTTGTTAAGCGAAGTCGCGACGTCTGGGTGCTCCTCGCCCAAGGCCTTGCGGCGGATCGCCAATGCCTGCTCGAGGTAGGGGCATGCCGCGGCATAATCTCCTGTCGCTTGCAGCAGTATGCCCAGGTTGTTCAGACTCACTGACGTGTCGAGATGCTCTTCGCCCAGGATCTCGCGGCGGATCGCCAGGGCCTCTTCGTAATAGGGCCGCGCCCCGGCGTAGTCGCCCATGTCAAGTAGCAAACCACCCAGGTTGTTAAGCGAGTACGCCGTGTCGGGGTGATCCTCTCTCAGGACCTTCCGTCGAATTGCCAACGCCTGCTCGAAATAGGGCCGCGCCGCGGCGTGGTCCCCCATCGAACAAAGCAACGTGCCCAAATTGCTCAGCAACCGGGCCGTGTCGCGATTCTCCTCGCCAAGGACCTTGCGGTAGATCGCCAGAGCCTGTTCGAGGAACGGCCATGCCCCGGCGTAGTCCCCCATCGCTTCCAGCAGCATGCCCAGGTTGCTCAGCGACTGCGCCGTGTCGCGATGCTCGTCACCCAAGATCTTGCGGCGGATTGCCAGCGCCCGCTCAAGGTAGCGTCGCGCGCCGGCGTAGGCTGCTCGGTCTTGCAGCAGCACGCCTAGGTTGTTCAGCGATAGCGCCGTAACGGGGTGATCTTCGCCCAGCACCTTGCGTCGAATTGCCAAAGCCTGCTCGTCGTATGGCTGCGCGGCGGCAAAGTCCCCCAAGTTGCGCAGCAAACCGCCCAGATTGCTCAGCGATTGTGCCGTGTCACGATGCTCCTCGCCCAGGATCTCGCGGCGGATTGCCAGGGCTTCGTTCGCCAGAGCGATTGCCTCGGCAGGCCGGCCTTGATCGTAGAATTCGAGCGCCTGCTGATTCTTAACCGCCGCGTCGGCGAGCCGTTGCCGATCCTCCGCCGAAAGGCCCTGGAGAAGCTGCACGTGCGCCAGCGCCAGCCGCGCATCGACGGTCTCCCAATGCCCGGCCTCTTGATGGGCTTCGCGCCACGCGAGCGCTTCGCGCCGCCGCGCTGCGGCGCTGGGCCAGTCCTCGGCCTGCTCGTAGACGCCGGCCAGCCACTCGATCGAGTAGACGACTTCGCCGTCGTCCTCCCCCAGCCACTGCCGCTCGATCGCCAGCATCCGCTCGGCGGCGGCGGCCGCCTCGGCCAGCTTTCCTTCGTCGCGCAGCCGCTGAGCTTCGTCCCACAGCCGATCCCGCTCGGCCCGCAGTAGCGCCAGCCGGGCATCGACCGTCTCCTGATGCTCGACCCCTTGATGGGCTTCGCGCCACGCGAGCGCATCGCGCCGCCGCGCTGCGGCGCTGGTCCAGTCCTCGGCCTGCTTGTAGACGCGGGCCAGCCATTCGAGCGACACGACGATTTCAGCGTGGTCCTCCCCCAGCCACTGCCGCTCGATCGCCAGCATCCGCTCGCCGGCCGCGGCCGCTTCGGCCAACTTTCCTTCGTTGCGCAAACGCTTGGCGTCGTCCCACAGCCGATCCCGCTCGGCCCGCAGTTCGTCAGCGGCCGCCGGCCGCCCCTCGGCGTCGACCGCCGGAACCTCCTGCGCCTGCGCGCCCGCCCACGGACCGGCCAACCCGACCGCAAGGGCCGCCAACGCTTCCCTCCAGGTCGATCGCAGCATGGGCTCGCTCCGGTGAGTGGGGAAGGCGGAAGGCGGAAGGCGGAAGGCGGAAGGCGGAATATCGAGCATCCCGCATCTGCTAAGATGCCAGACCCCGCATCAAAGTTCCACCAGGAGTCCCCTCCGCCCCGAAGGGTGAGGTCAGGGAGAAGGAATTGAAACACACGAGATCATCGCCCCTCGCTTCGCTGCTTCTCTCCGGGGCGCGGAGTGTCGAAAGCTGCTCTAGTCGACGGACTCCAGAACAGGATCCAGTCCGCACTGTCGGCAAATCGTTTCACGGCGGCGGTCGGCGCGCAGCAGCTCCTCGCGCTCACTCCGGCGCGAGTCGTCCACTTGGCATTGCGCCCGGCGAAACCACCGCAGCCACGATCGCGGCAGTTCGGTCCTGCCAGCGAGTTGGGCTCTCCGCTTGGCCCGCTCGAATGCACCGCTCGTGAAATGAGCAAACAGCTCATCCTCCAGCGACAAGAAAAACTGGCAACTGCCGGGATCCCCCTGCCGCGCGGTCCGCCCCACGAGTTGGCGGTCGATCCGCGGACTCACGTGCATGTCGGCGGCGATCACGTGCAGGCCGCCGACGGCCAGGACGGCCTCGCTGACGGCAATGTCGGTTCCGCGCCCCGCCATGTTCGTGGCGATCGTCACCGCGCCCCCCTGCCCCGCCTGGCTCACGATGCGCGCCTCTTGCTCGTGCCGCAAGCAATTGAGAATGACGTGAGCAATGCCCTGTGCGCGAAACGCCGCGCCCAGCGTTTCGGACGCTTCGACCGAAGCCGTTCCTACCAGTACCGCCTGCTCCAGCGTCAGCCGATGGCACACGTCCTCGGCGATGGCCGCTGCCTTGGCGGCCTGCGTCACAAAAATCCTCGGCGGCAGCGTCGAACGGCGGCACGGCTTGCGCGGCGGAATCGCACTCACCGGCAGTCCATACACACGTTGAAATTCGCGCGCCGAAGCCCGGGCGGTACCCGTCATGCCAGCCAGGTGCGTGTATCGGCGAAAAAAGCGTTGCACAGAAATTTGGGCCGCGGGGACGGCGTCGGCCGACGGCGGAACACGTTCCTTCGCCTCGATGGCTTGTTGCAGTCCTTCGCGCCACTTGCGACCGGACGACACGCGCCCCGTGGACGCATCGACGATCTCGACGCCGCTCGCACCCACAACATAGTCCCGGTCGCGATGCATCAGCAGCCGCGCGACCAGCGACTGCTCCACCTGACGATACGTGCGTTCCAGCGCGGGCGGGCGGATCCCATCCTCGTGCTCACGCGCCAGCATCAACTCCGCCACGACGCGGCAACCCTCGTTCGTCAATCGGAGTGATCGGCGATCGTCGCGCTGAAAATGAGTGCGCTCTGCAAGTCGACTCGCCGCCGCGTCGCACCAGGCGTAGAACTCGGCCTCGCCCTTCGCGAGGCCCTCGTCAACCGCGATGAGCAAGGGCGTGCGCGCATCGTCGATCAGCACGCTATCCGCTTCGTCGACGAGGGCGAAGTGAAGTCCCCGCTGCTGCCGCGTCGCGGCGGCGCCGGCCGCGTCCGGCGCCAGTTTGTCGCGCAGGAAATCGAACCCGAATTCGCGCGCGGTTCCGTACGTCGCATCGCAAGCGTACTGCGGCCCGCGATCTGCGTAAGGAATCTCGCTGGTAATGAAGCCGACGCGCAACCCGAGCAGCTCGAAGACCGAGCCGGCAAACCGCGCGTCGCGCTCCGCCAGGTAATCGTTCGCCGTCACGACGTGCACGCCGTGGCCCGCCAGCGCACGCGCGAAGGCGGGGAGCAGCGCGGCGAGCGTCTTGCCCTCGCCGGTTGGCATCTCCGCCAGGCCGCCCCGCGCAAGCACGAAGCCGGCCATGAGCTGCGCGACGTAGTGTGCTTGCCCGTGAACGCGCCGCGAAGCCTCGCGCACCAGTGCGAACACGTCAACCAGAAATTGTGGCGAGGTCCCGTCGACATGGGCTTGCCAGCCGAGCGCGGTCGCCGCCGATTGCAGCGCCAAATCGGGCAGTTCGCGCAACCGCTCGCCTGCCGCGAGCACCCGCTGCGCCAGCGCGCGGCATCGCGCGAGGCGGGGCACGTTCGTTCGTGGCCACGTCAGCAGCATCGCCCGCCCGTGCGACTAGAGGAAATTGAACGTTCGCTTCGCGTGCCGCCAGACCCACGCGGCCAGCGACGGATGAATCGCGATCACGCGGGCCTCGCCTCGCAGCCCCGCCACGAGCGGTGCATTGGCTCCGGTGAGCCGCACCACGGCGGGCGCAACGCTTGTTGGCGGCGTCATTGCCGTCTGGCTCACCGCGGCCGCCTTGTCCGGCTGGAAGCTGTCGCCGGAGCGATCACCGGCAAAGGCCGCGCGATCGAAGTTCGCCGAGCGCGTTTCAATGACGCCCCGCAGCACCTCCTCGGGAGCGTGATCAAGTTTGATGCGCACCGCCCGTCCCGAGACAAAGCTGCTCTGCGACGGCTGGTCGACCAGCAGCACGGCCTGGAACTCGCTCCGCGGCGCGAGGGTCAGCAGGTGCGTCCCCACGGGGAGGATCGCGCCGAACTGAGCCGCGTCGAGCGGCGCCGGCTCCGCCTCGCGAGAGCGCCCGGCGGGGCCAGCGGCGCCGCGGCGCGGCGGTGCGATCACCGTCCCGTCGCACGGCGCCCGCACGATCAGTTGGTTCAGGCTTTCAAGATGGCTTTCCACCTCCGCACCGAGTGATTCGCGGATTTCCGCGGCGATCGCCTCCTGCCCGGCATCGCCCAGGGCTTGGTGCACGGCGACCGCGACGCCTTGCATCTCGTAGCTCGCCGCCACGACGCGATGCCGCTGGACGAGCTCTCGATTGGCCAGCTCCACCAGCGCGTCGCCGCGCTTCACGCGCTGCCCCGGCCGCACGTGGATTCTCGTCAGTCGGCCTTCGACGGTGACGTACACGGGCTGCGCGTCGACCGGCTCCACCACCAGCGGCACGGTCGCCACGGTGGGAAACGGGACAAACAATGCCGCCGCGAGGGCCGCCGCCAGCAATCCCAGCGTCGCGCGCGGTCGCCACGCTTGCGGCGCCCTGCCCGCGTGCCGCCGCCAACCGCGAACCGCCGCCCGAGCGCCGCGCACGAGGCTCGTCGCGGCGGCGACAATTCCGAACCCCAACCCCGCCATTTGGAGGCCGTACGGCGCAAGCGCGTGGTAGAGCACGACGGCAATGATCACAACGATCTGCAATTGATACATGCCCGACGCGACCGAGTACGCTACGAGCAGCCGCCGCCGCCCCCGCGACAACCCAGGTTCCTCTGGCAGGGGCACGCCCAGCGCGGCGCGGCACAGCGCTCGTCCCGCGGCGCGGTTGGCTTTCTGTCGCAGGTTGGGGATTCCCAACCAGTCGCTCAGCATGTAGTACCCGTCCAGCCGCAGCAGCGGGTTCAGGTTGAACGCCACGACCCCGACGCTGCCGATGACCAGCACGCTCCAGCACGCCTGGTGCAGCAGTCCGTCGCGCGTTAACCACCAGCCGAAGAAGGCCAGCGACGACAACACAAGCTCCACGTACATGCCCGCGGCGCCGATGCCGATGCGCGCCCAGCGCGACGCGAGTCGTCCCGCGTCGGAGACGTCGCAGTACATCGAGGGGCTGAACATCATCAGCGCCACGCCGATCTCGTGGCATTCGCCGCCCAGGCGGCGGCACGCCAGTGCGTGGCCCAACTCATGCAGGGTCTTGGTCCCCGCGAGCATGAGCCAAAACACCAGCAGCGATTGACCGCCTGCCAGCTCCGCCCACGAGGGCGCCCGCTCGATGAGCTCATCGAACCGCGCGATCAGGATGCACCATGCGGCAACAATCAGCGCCGCGCCGGCCAGCAGCGCCGCGGGATGAAACAATCGCTGCGCCGCGGGCAGGCAACAATCCAGAAACCGCTGCGGATCCCATCCCGGCAAGCGGATGAACAGCGGATTCTGCACGGCGGCAAGCCAGCGCCGCCGCCGCTGCTCGCATTGGCGGCGCGCCAGCGGCGCGGCCTGTCCGCTGCGCGTCGACCACACGAGGCCTTTGCGGAACAAATCGATGATGAGCTCTTGCACCTGTGCGGCCGTCACCGTCAGTTCGCGAAATTCCGCGGCAATTCGTTCGCGAATGTCGTCCAGACTACGGCGTCCGTCCAGGAGCTGATGCACGGCATATTGGTCGCCGCGGAGGCGAAACAGCTCGTTGCGCAGCGGGTCCTTGAGCACCCAGTACCACTGATCGCCGTACTGCACGCGATGCGCAGACAAATCCTTGCGCGCAGCAAACGGCAGCGGGCGCTGCGAAACCGGACGCGGCATGGGGCCCGACGACATGGCGTGCCCTCGGCGGACGCGAAGGAAATGTGCGGGAGATACCCGCCCTCCGCCGCCAAGTAAAGATGAAGCCGGCCGCGAAGCGCCCAAACCTGTCCAATCGCCCGCGATGCCTGCACGCCGCGCGTGCTATCACCGCTCCGCCGCTTCCTTGCCGTACTTCAGCCCAAACGGCCGATTGCGATGATCGGGCTCATACTGCCCGCCGCCGTCCTGGTCCAGCCGGCCGTGCGTCCACCAGAGTTCGACCCTCGTCAGCGCTGGCACGTAGTCGGTCCCCCACGTGCCTTCCCAGGGGAACCGGGGCTCGGGCCGGGCCTTGCGGGCCCACCGCCAGGGAAGCTTACTGCCGCCCACGTAATAGCTCTTGTAGTCCGGCCCGCCCGTGGGAACAGCCCACGGCGCCACCCACAAGCCATAGCCGCTCTGGGCATGGCGGCCCCACGGGACGCCCTTGCCGCATTTGGGGCAGACATCGTCCCCGCAATTGCACGCCTTCTGCTCTATCAGAGTGGTTCCAGAGTCCGCCTTGTTTTGCGTCTCGGCCGCGCGCGCGATTGCAGTTCCGCTCCACGCGGCGCTCAGCGTCAAGATCGCAGCAAAGCGGCGCATGGCTTAGCCAAACGGGTTGCGGAGAAACTTCTGATACGGCAGCCGCACGCCGCGATAAGACGTCTGATCGGCGCGGACGATGCTCGAGTCGGGCAGGAACCCTGCCGTCTGCGCCGCCAGGAACGTGACGACATCGTCCTGATCGACGCCGTCGCCGCTCACGCCCAGGCCGCCGACCAGGACGCCGTTCTTATACAACGGCGTCGACCCCGGAAAAAACACGACGCCGTTCTGGTTGGCCACGCGCGGATCGCCGCCGCCGGCGGCCACGACGGTCGGATCGCCAGGATCTCGAAAGTTCGTGCCCGGAAAGAACGCGTCGTATCCCAGCACGCTGTCAAAGGCGCTCACCGGCGCCGGCGCGCCTTCGTTCTCCGCGGTCAGGTCGTTGATGCTGCCGTCATTAAGAATCGAGAATTCGGGCGGCGGCGTGCCGTCGATGCCCGACGGGAACCGCGGCTGGGCGAGGAAGCGGAATGTGCGGTTCGTGAATGCCGTGCCGGCCGCGATTCCGGGAACCTGATCGATGGCCTGCAAATCCGCCGCATCGGCGTAGTAGGCCACATTGCGGGCCTTCGCCACGGCGACGTCGATCGAAAACGTCGTCGCATCCGGCATGCGGTACAGGCCCAGCACCTCGCCCGTCGTGTCTGTGACCGCGAAGACCATTTGCGTGCGGCTGCCCAGCGGCAAGCGAATGGCGGCGCGAGTCTGTTCGGCCGCAAGAATCGCGTTATCGATCAGTTGCTGGACGTCCGCCGCCGTAAGATTGTCGACCGCCGAGGCGTGCGGCGTCACGAGGTATCCGTCCGGCACGGGCAATCCCTCGCGGTGAAAGCCGTCGACGCTCATCAACAGCGGCTGATCGGCGCCACTGCCCGGATCGCCCACGCCCAGCCCGGCGCCGACGTTCAGCACCGTCATCAGGCCCGTCTTGCCCGCAATCGGGCCGATGGACTCCAGCGTGATCCCCACGAGATCGAGCCGTCCGAACGGCAGATCGAGATCGGGGACCGCGGCGACGCCGTTGATGGCGCCGATCTTCGCACCCGGAACGACCGACGTGGCGCCCAAACTACCCCCCGCCGCGGCAAACGCGATGTATTCCGCTTCGAGCACCTTGGCCGCATTCGTGCGCTCGGCCTCCGTCTGCCCAATGCCGGGGATGAAGCCTTGTTCGTGGGTGGCGTAGCCGTCCTCGCCGGGGAAGAACACGCCGATGCCGCCGATGAGCTGGTCGCCAAAGCCGTTGCCGTCGGAATCGCGAAACAGCGGAATGCCGCCCGGCAGCGTGGCGATGCCGCGCGACTGGGCCTCCGGCAACAGGCCCGAGTTTTGCACGTGGCCGTACGACTCCGGGGCGAACAGCTCTTGCCCGGCCGGCACGAACGCTGGATCGATGTTAAATCGGCCTCGCAGGTCGATATCGTCCGCCGTGCCCTTGACGCCGTCAACGCCCGGGTGCAGCAGGCTGTCGCGATTGGTGTGCTCTATGCCGAACAAGTCGACCAACGGCGTATTCAAGACTTCCGGCGGAAAGTGCCCGCCGACGCCGATGGGCGCCACGAACCCGGGCCCGCGCGTCGTCGATGCCAACGCCGTCGCGGCGCTCGCGCCATCGACGTTCGGATTCGATTCGACTTCGCGCTGCGTGATCGTCGACTGGCTGATGAATCGGACGGTGCGCGAGGTGAGCGGCGCCTGGTCGTTCGAGAACATCGCCGCCGTGCGGGCTTTCGCCACCGCCCCGTCGATGGCGAAGACCAAGGTCTCCGTGTCGGTGATCGTGGCCAGCACGTCCGCTTCGGCTCGCACTCCCAGAATCCGGCCATTACGATCGACGATAGCGATGATGGCATCTTCGCTGGAGGTGGCAGCCGCGGCCCGATCCAGCAGCAGCTCCACCTCGGCGGCGTCCAGATCCCCCGTCGCCGTGGCAAACAGCGGGCCGTTGCCGTGCCCGCCCCGCGGCGTCTCGTCAAATTCTGCTTCGAGCGCGCTTTCGGCGCCGACGTCGAGCGTGGTCGCCCCGTTGCCGGTAAGCGCGAATCCCGCTGCCGCAATCGCCGTCGTCACGCCGGCAGCGCCGCTCTCCGCGTGAGAAACCGTCGTTCCGCCCGCCGCTGCAGGCGCCTCCAGCGACTCGGCGGTCCGCGCGGTAGGCAGGCCCATTTCCGGCTCGGCGGTGAGCGGCGAAACAAGTTCCGAACTCACCAGGACGGGCGACGCCTCGGGGCGTGCCGCCGCCAGCGTTTCTCGCTGACTTGGTCCGATGAACGCCGTCTCGGCGGGAGCCTGCGCGTCGACAAACTCCGGTCGCCGGGGCGGGCGAGAGTCTGCCGTCACGATCTCCGCCTGCATCACGCGCTCGCAGCACGCGGCGCCATCCGCCCACGTGATCGGCGCCGCAGCCGTGGCCCATTCACTCAGCGTGGCCGCGGCCACAGTTCCCAGGCAGAGCCGGCGCTCGAACTGCTCGACCTCCGGGAACCCCGGCGCGGGCGTGCGACGACGCCCATCCGCTTCGCGGCGTCGCTTCTCTTGAAACCAGCGAATGACATTCAGCTTCGACATGCCAACACTACAGGTCGCGCGCTGCTGCAGCCGCTGGATGACAGCACCGCATGCATCGCGCACAGGGTCGTACAAACGACCTAATCGGAACAAACCCCGTAATTGTTGAAGTCAATTTCGGGCAGGTGTCGAAAAAGGGACCTAAGCGCCGTTGTTGCCCGGGGGCTGTTGCAACGCGGCGCGCGAGCGAGCAGCCGTTCGCTTGCTGCAACTCGTCGTGCGCTAGTCCCTTCGCCAGAGTCGCCCCCGGGTCGCGATGCATCTCCTCCCGCGCTCGCCGCACAGCCAAGGTGCGCCGTCTGGCGTCGTGCTGGCGTTGCGCGCTTGCTGCATGGCAGGAGCTTTGACCGCACCGCTCGGCAATGGTCGCTCCATTGCGCAAGAGTCTTTCGACGCGGCGCTGGCGCCTTTGCCGCCGCGTCCGCAATTCGCCGCTCCGCGCGCGATTCCGTCGATCGACGGTTACTTGATCAATCCCGTCGATCTCGGCGGGCAGGGCGCACCTCTCGCTCCCCAGCCGTCGCTCCAGAACCCGGCTGCTTCGCCTTCCTATTTACAACCGGTGACGCCGTTTTGGCGCACGTCGGCCGACGCAACCAGCGCCCTGCCCGGCGACGCGGGCGACCGCGGGCGATCCCCCGCCGCTGCATCGCCTGCGGATTCGGCCCCGCTGCGGTTCCTGGACCGTCCGCTCAACCCCGATGAAGCACTCCGCGACCCGGAAATCCCTCCGCCGCTGCGATTCGACGGTCTGCTCATCAACGAGCGCGACCCGCCGCTGGGCTTCTCCGGCATGTCCGGCGTGGCGCCCACCGAAGTGCAGCAAACCGCTGACTTTGTTCCCATCGAAGACCGCTGGCGCATCGGCCTGCCATTGTGGACGCGCTATACCGACGATCAACCGCCGCACAGCGACGTGCCCTACGAGACTGGCCGGCTCCTCGACCCCTACAACCAGAACGTACTCAAGGGCGACTATCCGATCGTCGGCCAGCATACCTTCCTCAACCTCACTGCCACGAGCTTCACGATCAATGAATACCGGCAGGTGCCCACGCCGACGACGCCGTTCGAAAGCACCGTCAACCCTTTCCAAGAAGAGTTTTTCGGCGACCCCAACCAGTACTTCCTCAATCAGAATCTCGCGGTCTCTTTCGACCTGTTTCACGGCAATGCGGCGTTCAAGCCCGTCGATTGGCGGCTGAAGCTCGAGTCGATCTACAACCTCAACCTGCTCGACACGGGCGAGCTAGGCGTCGTGTACCCCGACGTCCGCCGCGGCACGCGCCGCACGCGGCACGACTTCGCCCTCGAACAGTGGTTCGTCGAGAAGAAGCTCGCCGACCTGGGCCCCGACTACGATTTTCTTTCGGTGCGGGCCGGCTCGCAGCCGTTTGTCAGCGACTTCCGCGGCTTCGTCCTGAAAGACATCAATCGCGGTGTGCGGCTGTTCGGCACGCGCTTCGCCAACCGCGACCAGTTTAACCTGCTGTGGTTCGACCAGACCGAGAAGGACACCAACAGCTTTCTCAACACCTTCGACGACCGCGGGCAAAACACCGTCGTCGCGAACTACTTCCGGCAGGATTTCGTATTCCCCGGGTTCACGGGCCTCGTGAACTTTCACTACAACCGCGACCGCGATTCGATCAAGTTCGACGACAACGGGTTTCGCGTGCGGCCGGATCCCGCGGGGGTGTTCCAGCCGCACGAAGTCGAAGCGTACTACATCGGCGTCGGCGGCGACGGGCACATCGGCCGCATCAACGTCTCCAGCCAGTTCTACCAGGTGCTCGGCCGCGACTCGCTCAACCCCATCGCCGGCTGCCCGCAGGACATCAACGCCCAGATGGCGGCGCTCGAGCTGTCGATCGACCGCGACTGGATCCGGTTCCGCACGTCGTATTTCTTTGCCTCCGGCGACAGCGACCCGCACGACGACGAAGCGACCGGCTTCGACACGATCCTCGACAACCCGATTTTCGCCGGCGGCGAGTTCAGCTACTGGCAGCGGCAGCAGATCAAACTGTTCGGCGTCAACCTGACGCAGCGGCAAAGCCTGGCGCCCGACCTGCGGTCCAGCAAGACGCAGGGGCAGAGCAACTTCGTCAACCCGGGCCTGCACCTGGCCAACATGGGCATGGACGTCGAGATCACGCCCAAGCTGCGGGCCGTCGCCAACGCCAACTACCTGTGGTTCGCCCAGACCGAAGTGCTGGAAACGTTCGTTTTCCAATCCGACATCTCCGACGAGATCGGCGTCGACCTGAGCCTCGGCGCCGAATGGCGGCCGCTGCACTCCGACAACATCATCCTGGTCGGCGGCTACGCGGTGCTGCTGCCGGGTTCGGGATTCGACGACCTGTTCGGCATCACCGATCCGTTTACGCTGCCCAATGCGCAAGCGCGAAGCATCGACGCACCGGCGATGCATGCCGCGTTCCTGGAACTCGTCATGACGTATTAGCGTGCTCCACAAAACGACTGTCACCTCGCGCATTGAGCTGCCGGGCTTGCCCGGCGCGGCCCGCGAGCGGGCGGCTAAATGGATCTCATCACGGATGCCAACGCACATGCAGAAACGTCACGTCAAAACGGCTCGCCAGGCGTCGCTTGCGCGCCGCGGCCTCGCGTTCATCTCCGTGCTCGCCGCATGGCACCTTGCGACGGCGCGTGCGCAATTCGTGCCCGCCAGTTTCGACGCCGTCCTCGCGCAGCCTTCTGAAGTCCTCCCGCGGCCCGCGGAGGAAACGCCCTCGCCCGCGCCCACGGCGCTCGCTGAGGCCCTCGCCGATTTCATCCGCCAGAGCGCCGACCAGGCCGCCGCCAAAAGCGTCGGCTGCATCACCTGCCACGAGACAGTCGGCGATCCGCATATGAGCCCGTCGGTGCACCTGGGGTGCTGCGACTGCCACGGCGGCAACCCCCGCGCGCTCGACAAGCACCGCGCCCACGTTCACCCTGCGCACCCCGAGGCGTGGCTCTCCGCGGCCAATCCCGTCCGCAGCTACACGCTGCTGAACAACGAGCGACCGGAGTTCATTCGCTTCGTCAACCCGGCGGACCTGCGCGTGGCCCAACTCACCTGCGGCCAGTGCCACAGCGACGAGACGCACCAGGTGTCCAAGAGCATGATGACCCACGGCTGCATGCTGTGGGGCGCCGCCCTGTACAACAACGGCGCCGTGCCTTTCAAGCAGCCGCGGTTCGGCGAGAGCTACAGCATGTACGGCGCGCCGCAGCGATTGCAGACCGCCCCGCCGCCGACGCCGTATGAAATCGAGTGCAAGGGCATCGTGCCGTATCTCGACCCACTGCCGCGGTTCCAGATCACGCAGCCGGGCAACGTCCTCCGCACGTTCGAACGCGGCGGCCGGTTCGTCATCGAGCCGGGCCTGCCCGAAACCAAGGAAGAGCCCGGTCGCCCGCGCGCCCGGCTGAGCAATCGCGGCCTCGGCACGCTCAACCGCACCGATCCCGTGTTCATCGGCCTGCAGAAGACGCGGCTGCTCGACCCCACGCTCAACTTCCTCGGCACGAACGACCACCCGGGTGACTACCGCTCCAGCGGCTGCACGGCGTGCCACATGGTGTACGCGAACGACCGCTCGCCGGTGAACTCGGGCCCGTTTGCCAAGTACGGCCATCTGGGCCGGGCCGCGGCCGAGACGGACTCGTGGGTCGTGTCGGTCGACCCCACGATCCGCAAGGACGAGCCGGGGCACCCGATTCAACACCGATTCACCCGCGCGATCCCCTCCAGCCAGTGCATCGTCTGCCACGTGCACCCGGGCACGAACGTAATGAACACGTACCTGGGGTTCATGTGGTGGGATCTCGAGACCGACGGCGAGCTGATGTATCCGGCAGAGGAACGCAAGCTCACCGCCGAACAGGCCAACCAGGCGCAGATGTCCGACCCCAACGAGGCGTCGGCCCGCGGCAACTGGTCCGACCCGGCATTTCTAGCCAGCGTCGCCGAGCTGAACCCGCATCTGCGGCATACGCAGTTCGCCGACTTCACCGGTCACGGCTGGGTGTTCCGCGCCGTGTTCAAGAAGGACCGCAAGGGCCAACTGCTCGACCACCACAATCGCCCCCTGGGCGAGCCGACCAACGAACAACTGCAGGCGGCCATCGCCATTCCCGAATACGTGAAACAGCTCTACCGCAATCGCGACTGGGACGCGACCGACCAGCCGACGCTCGAAGCGGTGCGCCGCAAGGAAGCGGAGCTGCAGGCCCTGCGCGACAACGTGCCGGTGCACCTGCTCGACGTGCACCTGGAGCGCGGCATGCACTGCGTCGACTGCCACTTCGTGCAGGACGTGCACGGCAACGGCGCCCTGTACGGCGAGGTGCGGGCCGCCATCGAAATTACCTGCCAGGACTGCCACGGCGACGAGATGAAGCGCGCGGTAACTTATGTCGACGGCCGCCCCGAGATGTTCACCACCGGCCCCGCGGCCGAAGGCGTTCTCGGCTCGAACCGCCGCGGGCTCAACCTGCTCGCCCTACGCACGCCCTCCGGAAAGCGGCGGTTCGAGATCCACGGCGACCGGATTGTCCAGAATTCCATGGTTGAGAAGGACCTGAGCTGGGAGATCACGCAGGTCGCCGACACGATCGATCCCAAGAGCGCCAAATTCAACGCGCTGTCCGCGCTCGCCAAAACCGTGCGGATGGACGAACACGGCAACTTCGCCTGGGGCGACGCGCCCGCCAGCGGCGACTGCGCCCACTCCGCTGGCAAGATGAGCTGCATCGCCTGCCACTCCTCGTGGAACGCAAGCTGCTACGGCTGTCATCTGCCGCAGCGCGCCAACGAGAAGATGCCGGACCTACACAACGAGGGCGACGTCACGCGCAACTACGTGGCCTACAATTTCCAGACGCTCCGCGACGAGGTGTACATGATCGCCCGCGACGGCGACGTCACCGGCAACCGCATCGGCCCAGCCCGCTCATCGTGCGCGATTCACGTCGGCTCGTACAACCAGAATCGCGAGTCGATCTACGTGCAGCAGCAAACCATCTCGTCCGAGGGGCCCAGCGGCATCGCGTTCAGCACGAACGTGCCGCACACCGTCCGCGGCGCGAACGAAACCAAGAGCTGCTCCGACTGTCACGTGGCGGCCGCGAACGACAACAACGCCCTCATGGCCCAACTGCTCATGCACGGCACGAACTACCTCAACTTCATCGGCCGGTACGCTTGGGTCGCCGCGGGCGAGCACGGCCTGTTCGCCGTCGAGGCGACCGAGCGCGCCGAGCCGCAGGCCGTCATCGGCAGCACGCTCCACGAAATGGCGTTCCCCGAGCACTTCGAAGAGCACGTCGCGCGCGGCCGCGAGCTCGAAGAAGCCCACGAGCATCCGGGCAAGGACATTGCGGAGCAACTGATCCCCGGCGGGCGGCGGATCGAGATTCTCGACTTGCAACTCCGCGGCGAGTTCCTGTACGCCGCGTGCGGCGAGGGCGGCCTGCGCGTGTTCGACGTGGCGTTCGTCGACCACAAGGGCTTCTCCGAGCGGATCCTCACGGCGCCGGTCTCGCCCGTGGGGCAGCGGCTGTACGTCCGCTCGGCCAACGCGGTCGCCGTCGCGGCGCCGTCGACCACGGCGCCCGATCCCACGCGCACGCACCGCCCCGAGAACAAGGAGCCGGAGATTCACCCGCTCTACGCCTACCTTTACGTCGCCGACACGGTCGAAGGCCTGATCCTGGTGGGCGCCGGCACGCTGCTGGACGGCAATCCCACGAACAATTTCCTGGAGCGGGCCCTCACGTTCAATCCCGGCGGCCTGCTCCGCGGCGCCCGCCGCGTGACCATCGCCGGCACGTACGCTTACGTCTGCTGCGACGCCGGCCTGGTCGTCCTGTCGATCGACGACCCGCTCTGCCCGCAAGTCTGCACGGTAATCGGCCCCGACGTGCTCAACTGCCCAACGGATGTTCAGATCC
Organism: uncultured Planctomycetaceae bacterium; assembly: GCA_964430075.1. GTDB lineage: Bacteria > Planctomycetota > Planctomycetia > Pirellulales > Lacipirellulaceae > Lacipirellula. The sequence goes on from CAYSFP010000001.1 coordinate 38,040, forward strand.
AGTTCCGCTACGCCTTCGTGTGCGACCATGACGGCGTGAAGGTGTTCGACGTCACCGACCTGGCCTGCCCCCTCTACCGCACCACGCTGCCGCTGGAAGAAGCACACCGCATCTACGTCGCCCGCACCTACGCCTACGTCGCCGCGGGGCACCAGGGGCTGGTGATCCTCGACGTGACGAACCCCGAGGCGCCGTGCATCGATCAGGTTTTCGACGCCGACGGCCGGCTCTGCGACGTGCGCGACGTGAAGCTCGGCATCACCTACGTCAGCGAGTTCGCTTACGTGGCCGACGGCCCCGGCGGCCTGCGGATCGTCCAGCTCACCTCGCCGGAGACGCCCGGCAACGACGGCTTCAGCCCCCGGCCCACGCCGCGGCTGGTCGCCACCTACCGCATCCCCAAGGGCGGCCACGCGCTGGCCGTCTCCGAAGGCGTCGACCGCGACCGGGCCGTCGACGAAACCGGCAACCAGATCTCCGTGTTCGGCCGCATCGGCGCCCGGCCGCTCAACGCCGAGGAGCAGCGCCGCATGTACTGGAGCCCGCGCCGCGGCTTGTGGCGCGTGATCGACGGCGCACGCGACTACGCAATCGCCGACCCCGCGGCCCGCGAATCCAACCTGATCGATCAGCTCCGCGCCTGGTACGGCACGCCGAACATGCCGTCGGCCTCACAGCCGGCCGTTGCTGTGCCTATCAACCCCTTCATCCCGCACACGTCGCCGCCTGAGTAGTGTAGCCGTCTCGCTCCGCGAGACGAAATCTCCTCTCGCGGAGCGAGAGGACTACACTCAACGCGCATCACGTGCGCTCGACCCCCAGATGCTGCGCCATGACTTCATGCATCGACGCCTGCACGCCCGGGAAGTGCGCCACGAGCGTATCGAACGTCTCCCGCGTGACCGACACCACATCCAGCGCGGTCTTGGCCCGCACGGTCGCCAGCCGCGGCTGATTCGAAATGAGCGCGATCTCGCCGAACACGCCGCCCGCCGCGACGGAGTTCACCTGCTGCCCGTCGATTTCAACCACCGCCTCGCCGGCGACCACAAAGTACACGCGGTCGCCCAGATCGTTCTCCAGAAACACAGTCTCGCCGGGCTCGAAATGCTCGCGCCGCACCGCCGCGGGGCGAAAGATGCGCAGTTGCGTTACGTCGCGCGGCAGCAGCACATCGAGCGTCCAATCGGCGAGAATCCGCATCTTGCGATCCCAACCGGGAAATTTCGCCACGTAGATCGCCCGCCACAACAGCCACGCCAGAAAGCCCGACAGCTTCACCCCCATGACTTCGGCCACGGCCGAGCGGCGCCCCAGCGACGCGAGCGCTCCCAGCGACTCGAACTTGTACGGCTCCAGCGGCCGCCCGGCCAGCGCGCCCACGATGTTCTCCGCGCACTGCTTGCCCTGCCGCACGGCGTG
>CAYSFP010000001.1:39471-151584 GCA_964430075.1 uncultured Planctomycetaceae bacterium
CGGCGTGCTGGGCCGTGAGGGGCGCCAGCGTATCGTTCGCCAGCGGAATGGCCGCGCAGTCGCCGATGGCCCACACGTGCGGCGCCGCCTCGCAATGCAGATGGTTCGTCACCGCGATCTTGCCCGCCGTGAGCGGCAATCCCAGATTGGCCAGGAGCGGATGCGGCTCCACCGGCACCGTCGCCACGACCGTCCGCGTGCCAATGGTGCGCGTGGCGCCGGTCGCCTTGTCGCGCACCACAGCGCTGCTCGCCGTCACCGCCGACAACCGCGTTTCGACCTCGATCCGGATGCCGCGCCGCCGGAGCACCTGGTGTGCAAACTTTGCCAGCTTCGGCTTCATCTCCGGCAGAATCGCCGGCGCGCTTTGCAGCAGCACAAACGATAGTTCGTCCCGATCGATCGCCGGGTACGATTTCACCGCATGGCTCACGAAATCGTGCAGCTCGGCAATGCACTCGACGCCCGAAAAGCCGCCGCCGGCGACCACGAACGTCAACAGCCGCCGCCGCTCCTCCGCGTCGCGGGTGATCGCGGCCTCCTCCAGTGCGTACACCAACCGATCGCGCAATCGCAGCGCATGCCCCAGATACTTGAACGGCACGGCATGCTCGGCCATCCCCGGCACCATCCCGCGGGCCAGGCGATTGCCCAGGGCGAGCACCAGGTGGTCGAACTGGACCTCGTCGCGTCGCCGCAGGTTGCCCGGCTCGAGCTGCACCACGCGGCGCTGGAGGTCGATCTCCTCCACGCCGCGCACATACAGCGTCACGCCGCGCACGATGCGGCGAATCGGGCTGATCGCGTTCAGCGTGTTGATGCCGCCGGCGACGACCTCCGGCAACAGCGGCTGAAACGTCAGGTAGTTTTCCTTGCTGACCAGCACGACCTCGACGTCGAGTCGCTGGCGACGCACGGCGCGCAGCAGGTACTTCGCCGCGTACACGCCGGCGAAACCGCCGCCCAGGATCACGACTCGTCGACGTGGGTTGGCCATGGCTACTTCAGCATTGAACTCGTGCCGCGGTCCGCTCACGGAGGATCCGCCGCGACGACGTCCGCAAGTTCCTCAAACGACTTCCGCACCGCATCCCCGGCATGCTCGGCCAAAGGGGAAAGCACTTGCCCCAAATCGATCTCGAACGCATCGCGCGTGTCGCTCAGCGTTGCGATCTGCACTTCGCGCCGCACGCCGCGCGCCGCCAGGTCTAACACAAACGATTGTTCCAACTCGGCCAGCGGCTCGCGCGCCGCCGTCCAAGCGCCCTGGGGGTCCACTTCGTCCAAGACTTCGCGAAACGCCCAAACCAGTTGCCGGGCCGCATCATATTCCAGCGCTGAATCGCTGCCGACCAGCGAAATCGCTCGCAGCAATGGCAGGGCCTCGGACCGAGTGAACGGCTGCGACTCGATGAGCGTCGCCTGTTCATTGAGACGCTGTTCGACCAGCCTCAAGAGCGGTGCGAGCGCTTCGGCGTCGCCAAACGGCTGCGCGGCGCTCGCCGTATGAATTTGGCGCAGCATCCCGTCCAGCGACGCCGCGTCGTCCGCCGCCAGCGCCGCGACCACCGCTCGCGCCAGCGGCGACGACCAGTCGCGAAGGAGCGGCCGCCCCGGCGCCGCCGCGCGCGGCTGCTGCTGCCGCCAACTGGCGTCGCGCAGCTCGTGGTGACATGCCGCGCATTCGAACTGCGCCAGCTCCGGCCATCGTCCATCGGCCTGCAGCAGCGGATACTCCGCCTCCGACGCCAGCGCCCGCATCAGCGCCGCATTCTCGGCGCCCGCCACCAGTGCCCCCACCGCGATCGAGCGCGACGCTGCGAAGCTCTCGCCGTACTCCGCGACGATCGCCGCAAAATACTCTGGCTGACTCTCGCGAAGCCCGCGAAAATACGGATCGGCCGTCGAGTTAAGAAACTCGGTCGTGATCGTCCCCGGCTTCTTCCCCAGCAGCGTCTCGGGCCGCGCTCGCGGCGACTCCGCCGTCTCGCCGCCGCCCAGCTCGCGCCAGTGCGGCGGCAGCATATCGGCGAACGACTTCAATTCGAACCCCGGCAGCGGCGGATGCCCGGCCGCGTACATCGCGTGCGTCACCAGCCGGCCCTGGTCCGCGTCGCCCAGGTGGCACGACAGGCACATCCGCATCCGCGAACTCGGCGTCCGCACGTCGTAGAAGCCGTGGCCGGCGTGCTTCTCCGCCGGCGCGCGGTAGCGCCACGTGTCTTTCGCCACATGCACGTCGATCCAACCGGCCCGCCCCGCGTCGGCAGCCGCCCCGGCCGCGCCGTGGCACGCTTCGCACGACACGCCCTGCGAAATCCGCGAGTCCGTGCGGCCGCCCGCAAAATAGGACTCGTCCAGCGTGAATTCCTCATGCGGCATGCTGGCCGCCGGCACGCTCGCATGGCACGCCAGGCACCGCACGTCGCGGCTCACGTCCGCCACGCCCAAAATCTTGCCCATCCGCCGCGAGCGCTCCCCCAGCAGCGTCGTGTACGCCTGGGCGTGCCGATCCTGCCCGCCCCAGGTGACGAACTCGTTGCCCAACACCCAGTTGTCGTGCACGGCCCGATTGAGGAACTCCGAACCGACAATTCGCACGACCTCAGGATCCAGCGCGCCATACGACGACGTCCCCTGCGTATGGCACGCGAAGCACGCCTGGGCGCCGAGCACGGCCCGACCCAGGGCGAGCGGCTGGCCATCCGCCTCGTCCACTGGGCACACCAGCGCAGAGCTTTCCATGGCCGCCACGCCCTGAGCGGAGGCCCCGCGCGGCGACGCAAGCGTGCAGAGCGCCGCAATGCAGAGCATCAGCAAGAGTACATTCACGCCTTGCATGTCACACCGCCGCTCCCTTGCGAACGTTCCACTCATGGTTCAGCCGGCGCCAGCGCCGCCGCTGCTTCGTGAATCTCTTCAAATGCTTCGCGAATCGCTCGGCGACGATCCAACGATTGATTCTGCGGGCTGTTAAAGGTCGCAGCCTGATCATCGTCGCTGAACTGCAGCAACGCCCGTATTTGCGCGAGCGCCTCCTCGATCTGCGCCAGGCCTTCCCGGTCCGCCCGACGATCGCCGGCGCCGCCGGCCTGCAATGAGTAAGCCATCGCCGCACTGGCCAGAAAGCGCTGGGCCGCATCATCCCAATTGGCAAGGGCTGGCGCCGTCCCCATGTCGGCCACTTGAGCGATCAACGCCAATTGATCGCTACGCCCCAGCGGCGCCGCGGTCGCCGCGCGTGTCCAGGTGCGAAACTCATTCTGCGACGCGGCCGCCAATTCGCCCGCTGCGGCCCGGTCCGGCAGCACGCGCTGCATCGCCGTGCGAAGCTCGTCGAGCGCGAAACCGCGATTCACCGCGGGTTCGCCTCGCAGCAGGTCAACCAGCGAATACTGCCAACTGCCCCACCGCGCCTCGCCGGGCGGCAGGCCGCTTGCCGCGTTGAACTCGACCTGCCGCCAACTGGGATCGGCCAGATCGTGATGGCACGCAAAGCAGTCGTACTCCGACAGCTCCGGCCACGGCGCCGATTCATCGCCGGCGCGCCGCGCGAGCTGCGCCGCGCTCGCCTCGGCCGACGCCGCCTGCCCCGCCAGCCACAGCCGCGCGTCGAACTCCTCCGCCGGCGCCGATTCGTTCTTCCAATGCTTCGGCAGGTTCGCATGATACGCCGACATCTCGAACGTCATCCGCGGATGGCCCGCCGCGATGAGGTCGTGATTCACGTCCCGCCCGTCGGACCCGACATGGCATTCGGCGCACAACCGCGCCCGCTCGACCACGCCCGTCACGTCGCGATAACCCAGTGCGCGTTTCTGCTGCGCGCTCAGCGCCGACCACGCGTCCCACTTGTGCGCATCGAGCCACGCCTCCGCCGCGCCGTGGCACGCTTCGCACCCTACGCCGTCGTGCAGCGTGTGCCGCGACGCGGCCGTTAGCTCGTGCGGCGCGGCATGGATCGCATGGCAGCTCAAGCACACCGGCGCCGTGTGGGCATTTTCCAGTCCAAGCTGCTTCGCCATCTGCTGCGAGACCGGCAGATACAACGCCTCGTACGCGCGGGCGTGCGGATCGCTGGCGACCCACACGCTGTACGCCTGCGGCGAAAACGGATCGCCGCCCATCCGTACCGGGCGCGAACCATCGCCGCCATGGCAATTCGCCGCCGAGCAGGACGCCGTGCCCACGTATTGGAACGCCGGCGGACCCGCGCCAATCTCTTCCGCCGCGACGAAAATGCCCTCGCTCCCGCCGCGCGCAGCGCCCTCCTGCGCCGCAATCCACGCAGACCGCGCGAGTGCGGCAAACAGCATCGCAGCGGCCAGGCCGAGAGCCTTCATCACGTTTGGTCCCGCAGGGGAGCGCGCTTCACGACCCATCTTCGGCCTCCCTACCGCGCGCAGGCAACTCGAATCGCACCGCGCCGCTCATCGACTCGCCATCGCGCCGATGATACGCATGGCAGTCCACGCACCGCGCCGCAACGCCGGGCCCGTCCACGGGCTTGTCCTGCTGCAGAAACACGTGCGCGGCTGGCCCATGGCAGGAACGGCACACCGCGATCCCCGGCATCAGCACGTCGCTCGTCAGCGTGCTATCGACCACGTCGCGCGGCGCCGCGCCGCTCCAGTCCTTGTGACATGAGGCGCACGACACGAACCGGTGGCTATCGTGCGAGAACTTGCTGCGGCGCATCCAGCGATCCGGCACGTTGGGCGGCGCGATCGTCCATTGCGTGAGAAACCCGCGCGGGTCGTCCGATTCGGTCACCTCCAGCGCATGGCACAGCCGGCAACCGCCCGCCGCGTGGGGGCCGAACACCAGGTCGCCCCGCTGGAGCGCCGACTGCCGCGCGGCGTCCTCGCCAGCAGCAGCGGGCTCCGTGAGCCGCCGGTCCGCCGCCGCGGCGTTCTCGTTCACACGGCGCCGCTGGTCCGCCGTGAGTCGGCGCCCGGGCAGCGGTCGCCCTGGCGCCGGGGATTCGCTCGCCGCGCTGTCGCCCAGCGCCAACGATGTGTAGCGCTCAACCAGGAACCCGCGGAGCGTTGCCGCGTCGACGCCGTGGGGGATCGTCTCGCGCGGGAATCGCTGGTTGTCGAACAGCAGCGGGTGGCAACGCCGGCAGTGATCGGCGTACCGGATGGGCAGCATGCCCTGCCGCTGGGCGTCGGGCTCGTGGCATACTGTGCAGTCCTTCGAGAGATCCTCCAACTCGCCCCGCTCGTTGTGAATGCCCTTCACCAGCTTGCCGCTGTCGTCGTACTCGTGCCGCAGATGCACGCTGTGGTTGAAGGCCAGCTTCGCGGCGTCGCGCTGCCCTAGCGCATCGAACTCCGGATGGTCGTCGGCAAAACTCGTGATCGACGCGAGCGCGTGCGGCGCCCCGTTCTCCCTTATTGGAGCATCGTGCGATCCATGGCACTCGACGCACTTGGGATCGCCCGCCAAGGCGAGCGACGCCGCGTCGCCATGCTCGCGGTGGCAGGCCGCGCAGCTCAGCCCCTCGTGCGGCGGGTCCTGCCCCGCGAAATGCGGCGAACCCGCATGGCAGGTCTCGCACTTGGCGTTGTCCACCGAGTGCACCGGGCGCAAGTCGCCCATGACGAACCGCAGCCGTGCCGCCGGCCCCCAGGTCGTGTGGCAGGCCTCGCAGTCGTTTTCGAAAAAACGGTGCGGCGTGGTCACCGGGCCAGCCTCGTAAATCGTTCGACGGCCCGTCGCCGCCGCCGCGCCAATCCAGACGATGACTGTAACGCACGCCGCCGCGCTGAGCGCGCGAATCCACCAGCGAAACGGATCGCTCCGCTGGTGAAATTCCTGCTCGACCCGTCCGGAAAGTTCCCGGCTGGTGCGAACAGGCCCGCCGCTGGTGCGTGGTTCTGCCATGCGCTGCCGTCATCCGCCTTAGAAAAATGGAACCACGCGCAACGCCACCACAACGTGTACCGCCGCCAATACGAACAGCGCCGCCGACAGCGGCACATGCACCAGCAGCCACGCGCGCAGCCAGCTCTGGATGCGCACCTGCACCAAAAACTGCCGCCGCTCGGCGACGATCTCCTCGAGCCGCTCGATCGCTGCCAGCGCCCGCGCCGGAAGCGCTACGGCGAGATTGGCAAACGCCATGCGAGCGTAGTTCTCCGACGCGAGATTCTCGCGCGCCGCGGCGCGCGGATCGCTCGTGAGAAAGGGAATCACTTTGTCCTGAAAGAAGCGGGACAACAGGTCCAGCCGCGGCATGGGGCCATCAGGACTCGGCGGCGCACCGACCGCCGTTTGGACTGGTCGCTTAAGCGACCAGTCCGACTCCGCGTTGGGGCTCGCCCCTGCGGAACTCACCGCGCCGGCGCCCGCCGCGTCCGCCGGCGTCTTGTTCGCGGCAGCGCGCGCCGCAGTCGCCTTGGCGGCCGCCGCCAGGGCCGACGCTTTCGCCGCAGCGGCAATGGCCGCTGCATCAGGCTTGGCCGAGGCGACCGACTTCGCGGCAACGGTCCTGGCCGAATCCGCGCCGCCCGGCGCCTGCTTCGCGGCAGCCCGCGCGGCCGCGAGTTTGGCGGCCACGTCCAGCGCTGCCGGCGTCTTTTTCTCTTTCGCCGCTTCGGCCGACGGCGCTGCTTCGGTCTTCGGAGTTGTTGGCTTGGATGACGCGGCGGCCGCCTTCGCCGCCGCAATCTTCGCCGTCGCGTCGCCGCTGGCTCCGTCGGCGCTGGCCGCCGCGGCCGGCTGAGCCGGTTTGCCCGCCGCCACGCCGCTCGCCCCGGCGGCCGCGGTAGGAGCCGCCTTCTTCGCCGCTCCCTCCAGATCCTTGATGAGCAGCTGCCCTTCCTCCTTCATCTTCTCCAACAGATAAGGAATCTGCTGCGGAAACGTCTCCAGCGGCACGCGCACCTTGAGCATCCGCGGCAACACCTGCTGCAGCGCCAGCCCGTAGACGCCGCTGGCGATCACCGCCAAGAACACGAGCATCAACGCCGTCTCCAGCGCCCCGCCAAAGCGAAAGCTCGCGTGATAAAACGCAAACGGCACGCTCAAGAGCCCGAGCCAGATATGCCCGCGCAGCCAGAACTGCGCGCTGCCCAGCCGCAACCCGGGAAACTTCTTCCGCACCGCGAGCAAGCCCGCGAAGATCATCGCCGCCAGCGCGAGAAGGCCAAACGCGAGCCCCGCCGCGCTGCCGCCCGATCCCTCGCGCGGTCCGGCAACCGACGCCGCATAGCCGACCGTCGCCGCGGCAAACGCCGCGGCGCTCGCCAGCCCCCAGCCCAGATGCGTTCGGTCGATCAGCACGCGTTCCTACCCTGACCTCAGACAATCGAAAGACACGTCTAACGAGGTTCAAACGAAAACTGCATGCCGCTCACCCGCATCGCCGCATCGTGCGGGCAGGCGTACACGCATGCTTCACGCCCCAGGCTGGTCGACGCGCACAGGTCGCACACGACCGCCTTCTTCTTCACTTCCTTCAGCTCGACCCCCTGTTCCAGCAAATCCAAGAGCGGCGCCGGCGCCTCGACGTCGCCCTCCAGGTCCGACATGTGAATCGAACCGTAGGGGCACTGCCGCTCGCACAAGCTGCAGCCGATGCACCAGTCCCGAATGCGAATCTCGCCCTTGTCCCCGCGGTGGATGGCGCCCACGGGGCAACCGATCATGCACACGGGGTCGAGGCACTTGCGGCACGAAATCGGCGCCAGGTAATCGCCAAACCGCGGCCCGTCGAGATACAGCCGCGTGTGCCCGTCGTCGTGCACCGCGATGCACGCCTTCACGCACTCGCCGCACCGCGTGCAGCGATCCAGGTCGATGAGCATCAACTGCTGACCCTGCACGAGCCCGAGGTCCTCGAACTCCGGCAGGTTGCGCAGGCTCCAATCCTGACCCGCTTTCGGCCCGCTCTCCGCCACGACCTTCGGCCGTCGGCTGTCGACGATTTGCTGCACCCGGGAGCGCAGTTCGGCCGAGTTTTCGAGCACCGCCATAAAGTCGTCGCGGCGGATCTTCACCAGCTCCAACTGCGACGGCACCGCCCCGCTGCGCGAATCGGGCACGCGCATGTCGATCCGGCCATCCGGGTGATCGTATGCCGCGCACGTGGCATGCCGCGGCTCGTCGAGCACGACGCCCAGCTCGCCGATGACATCGCCCTGCGCCGCATACGCCAGTGTGCGCATTGGCCCGTAGCATTCCAGCCGCCGCGGAATGCCGCGCGGGCACGCTTGCTCCAGCACCAGGCGAAAGAACAACCGCCGCTCGACTTCGGACCAATTTTCGACCTTTTCAGGAAAATTGACCGCCGCCCGATCCAGGTCCGACGACCCAACAGCTTCGACCGCCTCCTGCATGGACTTGCCGAACTGCTTGAGGATCTGCGTTTGCCCGATGAACTTGTTGAGCGCCTCGACGACCGCGGCTCGCCGCTGGGCCACGGCGTCGCCATGCGCACACTCCTCGGCGGCCTTCACCACGTCGTCGCCGAGCGACTTCCGCACCAGCGTCTGTAAGTCGCCATCGCGTCGCCCCTCTTCCTGAAGCTCGCGGGCCAGCGCCGCCCAATGCGCATCCTTGAAGTCGCGCTCATCGAGCTTCGCGCCGAGATTTTCGATCACCTTCGCCAGCCCGCTCCGCACGACGTACACTGCGTCCGCGCGATCGCCTTGTTCAAACACGAGCGCGCCAGCGTCGTAGGTCACCAACTCCGCGACGCCCACCAGCGGTTCGACCAGCCGCCGCTCGACGCCCTCGAACAGCGACAGCCGCTCGAGAAACGTCCCCAGCAGCCGCTCGCGGTACGCCGCGTCGAGCTTCTGCTTCTGCGTCTCGTCGGACCTCAGCGACTCGAACACGCTGCGGGCCATTTCTAAGATGTAGCAGTCCTGTTCGACCACCACCGTCGCCGAACGCGGCGCCCGGTTCATGCAGCTCATCTCGCCGAACATGTCGCCGGCGTAGAGCACGCCGCACCGCTCGTTGGCGTCGATCGCCACCGGCGCGTCCACGGGGATGTACTGCTGCTTCTTCGGCGGCGCCGCGCCGTTGCGGGGCGATCGACCCAACAGCGCCCGCCACCAGCCGGACTTCCCCTGCCGGCGCTGCTCCTCCACCGGCAGCACGTGCACGGCCAGCACGGGCGTCCGCTCGGCGCCCGCCTCGGACGCGTGCGCCTCGAACGCCGCGATCTCGCGCGCGTATCGCGACTCGAGCTCCGCGAGCTGCCCGGCCGACATCCCCGCCAAATGCGAGTCCTTGCAAACGGGATCGTCCGGCCCCGCCTGCTTGAATTGGCCCAACAGCGCCTGCTGCCGGCGCCGCAGGCCGAGCATTTCCGCGGGCGTCACCAAATAAAACGCCGTCGCCCCCGCGTCGCCCTGCACGCACAGCACCCGGCCGGACGTGCCGTGCCACAGATACGTGGCCCCCGGCGACTTGCGAAAGTCGATCTTCTTTTTCAAACCCGCGAAAATCGACAGCGCCTGCAGCTCCTCGTCGACCAGCCACTCGTCGCCCGGAACCTTGCTGGCAGCCAGACGCGGCGACAACTCCGCAAGATTGATGGGCGGATTGGCCTTGATATGCGCCATCGAGAACCTGCAGATCCGACTGCAACGCTGGCATGGAAAGGCCTGCAGTATAAACCCCTGCTGGCGCCCAAACAACAACGCGCACGCGCGATCTGCACGCTCCTTCGCCAACCGCTATCAAGAAAGAGAACCGCCAAGACGCCAAGAGCGCCAAAGGGCGCCAAAAAGGGAAACACGAAAAGCAGGAGGAGTTGGAACCGCTGATGAACGCGGATAAACGCTGATCGGAAAATTCCTCCCATGAGCGTCCATCAGCGTTCATCAGCGGTTACTTGTTCTCGTGCCTTGGTGTCCTTGGTTTTCTCCTTCCGACCTTGGCGTCCTTGGCGTACTTGGCGGTTCCTCCCTTCTCCAAAATCCGCCAGCATAATTGCCATTGCCATTGCCGCTGGCGCCGGCCGCTTCTATCATCCGCGCCCCGTTTGACGCGCTTGCGCTGCGCGGTCGGCTGCGCGCGTCGGCCTTCCTGACGTGCGGCGCGCAACTCATGGCCCCCTGCCGACAACTTGCGAGCGTTGTTCTTGCCGTCGCGTTGACGTCGATCAGCGCAAACGCGGCCGCCGCGACAAACTCGCCCGCCAACAACGCGGCCCGCCTCGGCGATCAGTTCGTCGTCGCCCCGGGCTGCCGCATCGTCTACGTCGATTCGGTGGAACTCGCCAGCGAGCGCCGCGGCATCCTCGCCGACATCGTCGCCCCCGGCGCCGCGCTGCCCGCCGGCGGCGAGGTCGCCCGCCTCCGCGACGCGGTCCTCAAAGCCGCCATGGCCATCGCCGAGCGCGAAGCGGCCAACGACGTCGAAGTGCGCTTCGCCGCCAAGGCCGCCGAGCTCGCCGACCTGAAGCACCAGCGCGCCCTGCAAGCCAACCAGCAATCCGTCGGCACGGTGTCCGACCTCGAGCTCCGCGAACTGCGCCTCGCCGCCGAACGCGCCACGCTGCAATTCGAACAGGCCGAGCATCGGCTCGCCATCGCCAAGCTCCGCGTCGAAGAAATCCGCGCGTCCGTCGACGCCCTGCACGTCACGGCGCCGTTCGCCGCCTTCGTGCGCGCGGTCTACAAGCGCCCCGGCGAGGTCGTCCAGGAGGGCGAAGTCGTGGCCGAACTGGTGAGCCCTAACCGCGTCCGCATCGAAGGCGACGTGCCGCTGGCCGCCCTGCCCTGGGTGACGCCGCAAGCCGAGGTGTTCGTGCGACTGACCGACTCGTCCGCAGAGGCCGCATCCGCAACGCCCGACGCCGCACCGGCCGACTTCGTCGCCCGCATCACCTTCGTCGACGTGAAGGTCGAACCCGTCTCCCGCACCGTGCGCATCGCGGCCGAGCTCGACAATCGCGACGGCCGGCTCCGCGAGGGCCTCTCTGCCACGCTGCTGATTCCCAAACGGCCGCTCCACCAGGCGACGACGCCCGCGGCCGCCGTCGCCCGATGATCGACGTCGTTCGCAGCCAATTGCCCAAACGCCAACTCGATACACGTGTCGCCTCCCGCCGACAGAGCGATTCATGATTCGCCTCCCCCGGCCAGCGACGACTTTCGCCAACCGCATCGCGGCAGGCGCGCTCGCGCTGACCATCGCTCTCGCCACGCTCGGCTGCCACTCGTCGCTCCTCCCCGGCAAATCGAAGTGGGATTTCGATAAAGTCGAACCCGCGTCGTTCAACGAGCCGCTCCCGCCGCCAACGCCCGCCCCCGACGAATTCATCAGCCCGCCCCCGCTGCCATCGGGCGCCGGCCCGCCGCTAACGCCCGATGACGCCGAGCCTATCCGCTTCGGCAATATCCGCCGTCTCGAGGAGCTGCGCCCCAACCAGCTCCGCCCGCTGGAGCTCGACCACCTGCTCCACGTCGCGCTCGAGAACAACGCCGTCGTCCGCGACGATCGCCAGTTCCTCGCCCAGCCCGGCGGCGCGCTCGCGAACCCCGAACTCGCCGCCAGCGCGTTCGACACCTCCATTCAAGCCACCAGCGCCGGCGGCGAAGCGGCCGCCCTCGCCGCGTTCGACCTGCAAATGTCCGCCGGCTCGCAGTGGGGGCAAAACTCGCTCACCCGCACCAACGGCTTTCTCACCGGCAGCATCCCCGGCACGGATATCCTCGTCTCCGAATCCGGCTCGCTCTACGGCCGGCTCGACAAGCCGCTCGCCGCCGGCGGCGTCGCGTCGCTCGTGCACGCCTGGAACTACGTCCCCAACAGCCTGCCCGCCCAGGCGTTCAACTCACGCTACGCCGGCTACCTCCGCACCGAGTGGCGCCAACCGCTGCTCGCCGGCTTCGGCCGCGACTTCACGCAAGTGGCCGGCCCCATCTCCCGCATCAACCCCAACCCCGGCGTCGGCGTCGCCATCGCCCGGCTCGACCAGAACATCTCCGTCGCCGAGTTCGAGTCCCGCATCGGCCTGCTGCTCAAGCAAACGCACGACCTGTACTGGGACCTGTGGCTCGCCCACGAATCGTACCGCACGCAGCTCGCCGCGCTGGCCAGCGCCGAAGAGCTGTGCCGTCGCGTGCAAGGCCGGGCGGACGCGGGGCTCGACGGCGGCGAAGCGGCCAACCGCGCCTATGCCGAGGAGAACCTCTACCAGTGGCAAAGCGCCGTCGACGGCGCCCTCTCCGCGGTGCTGGAAACCGAAAACCGCCTCCGCCGCCTCACCGGCCTTCCGGCGAGCGACGGCCAACTCATCATCCCCGCCACGCCGCCGCACCTCGCCCAGATGATTCCCGAGTGGCACGCGGCCCTCTCCGCCGCCGTCTGCAATCGCCTCGAGCTCCGTCAGCAGCGCCTGCGCATCCAGAGTCTCAGCATGCAAACCTCCGCCGCCGGCAGCCTCACGCGGCCGCAGCTCGACGTCGTCGCCGGCGCCCAGCTCAACGGCACGGGCGACGAGCTCGTGGACGGCGACTCGTCCGCGGTCGACCAGCTCGTCGACGCCGACAAAGCGGGCTGGAACGTCGGCTTTGAGTTCTCGATGCCGCTGGGCTTCCACCTGGCGAACTCGCGCGTGCGCAATCTCGAGTTCCGCCTGGCCAAGGCCCGCGCCGCCCTCCACGCCCAGGAGTCGGAGGTCAGCCACGAGCTGACCCACGCGATCCACGAGCTCGACCGCACGTTCGCCGCCGTCGCCGCCGCAGCCGCGCGCCGCGGCGCCGCCCGCCGCCGCTACGACGCCGTCGCCGCCGACTACGAAGCCGGCCGCAGCTCGCTCGACCTGCTGCTGCGCACGCGCGTCTCGGTCGCCGAAGCCGAGCGCAGCTACTCCGAAAGCATCGTCGCGTACAACAAAGCGCTCATCGAGCTGGCGTACCGCGAGGGCCTCCTCCTCCGCGAAAACGCGATCGTCGTCGCCGAATAAACCCGAAGCGTAAGCGAGGGCTCGGGCAGTCTTCCCGAAGCGTAAGCGAGCACTCCTCCCCACTAACCCGAAGCGTCAGCGAGGGATCGGGACATCACCACCGAAGCGTCAGCGAGGAATCTGGGCATTCCTGCCGAAGCGTCAGCGAGGGATCCCGGTCGCCCTCACGGAGGCGTCATCGAGTGCCATCGCCCCCTCGCTCACGCGTCGGGTTGGTATTGGAACCGCCGCCCCTCCTGCCCATCGCGCACATACAAGATTGCCGCCTCCAGGTCATCGTCGCGATTGATATACCGAACACTCCCTCGCTCGGCCCACCAATTCTCGCGTGTTCCATTGAACTTGTCCTTGAGGGCCCGCGTCGCCCACGCCTTTAGATCGCGACGAATCTTCTTAGGATTCGCCACGTCGGCCGTAACGACGACGTGAGCATGATTGGAGCGACAATTCACCGCATGCCGCGTCCAGCCGCGCTGAGCGCACGTCGCGGCGATTTGCTCCTCCACCGCCCGCCGCTGATCGGGCGTCCGCACACAGGCGCCCTCGGTCATCCTCGCCCTGGCTTCCAGCTCGCGCACTGGATTGGGCCATTGCCACCCGCGCCGGTATTCGACCCACCCGCGCGCATCGCCGGGAAGCCACGTACCGTAGGTCACCCACGTCAAAAAGTACGCAATCGGATCCCCGTGCACCGGACACGCCTTTCGCCAATGGGCGCCCCATCCCCCCTCGCTAACGCGTCGGGCTAGTTATACCAACCCGAAGCGTAAGCGAGGGATCACCCACAAATCACCCACAACCACCCTCAACATGAAGGCGATTTTACCGCGGCTTCAGCGTTCTCTTACCACGCAGTGCGATACTGCTTGTGAGTTCTTCAATTCACACGTGCCGGAGAGAATGATGACCCCGCTTGTCGCCCCCGTCGTGTTGACCGCTGCGCTGACGGCCGCCGTGCTGATCGCGATCGTGGCCGTCGCGGCCATCGATCAATCCCAACTCCTCAGCCCTTCCCGCCCGCCCGCCAGAAACGATCGGGAGCCGCCGTTCGACCAGCGCGGACCCACCGTTTACGAATGCTCGACCGACGACGATCGTCCAGGCAGCCGCGGTCCCGAGGGACTCGTCCACCAACTGATCGTCTACTCGCCAACATGCCTCGGGACGTCGCCCGGCATTGTCCCGGCGACGCCGCCAACATGCCGGTGAACGCACGGCCCGGTCCAACCGCGAGCCACGGAGTCCGGTCGCGAACGACCACCCGATAAGAGCGCAGCGATTCATAGGACAGTGCCTCTGCAGGCAGCCGAACCTGAAGGGTTCACAGCCATTAGCCGGCGGTCGAGCGACGCTCGACCGCCGGAAACGGGCGTCTTGGGTCTCTGATTACATTGAGCGGCCGTCTTTCCAGCGTCAATTACAATCGGTCGATTTCACCTCCGCACGCAAGACCGGAAGCTATCCGAAATCGTTTTAGGCTCGCGCCGACGGCGTCGGCCGCTTTGCTAGGCAGATTTCGGTAAAATGTACGAATTCGTGGCCCATAATCCCCGCTGATTTCGCATTGACCAGTAGAGGGCTGACGAAGTAGACGGGGCGACGTTGAACCACCGTGTCCGAAGTAACCCAAATACTCGATCAAATCCAGCAGGGCAACCGGTCTGCTGCTAGCGAGCTCTTACCGCTCGTCTACGCCGAGCTGCGTCGTTTGGCCGTCCACAGAATGACCAAGGAAAAGCCTGGGCTGACGCTTCAGCCCACGGCGCTCGTGCACGAAGCCTACCTACGTCTGGTCGGAAACGCTGCGGTCAAGTGGGATGGCCGTGCACATTTTTTCGCGGCGGCCGCGGAAGCCATGCGCCGAATTCTGATTGAAAACGCCAGGCGTCGCAAAAGCCTCAAACAGGGCGGCAACGTCGTTCAGCATGAACTGTCCGACGATGATGCGGCGGTCCATTTCGACAACACGGATGAGTTGCTCGACCTTGATGCTGCACTTACGAAACTTGCGGCAACCGAACCGGAGCTCGCCTCGCTTGTCGAACTACGTTTCTTCGCCGGGCTAACAGTCGACGAAGCCGCACAAGCTCTGGGCGTTTCCGCTCGCACCGTGAAGCGGAACTGGGCCTTTGCCAGGGCTTGGTTGGGGCGCGAGATGAGTTCCCCATCGTCGGTGACGAAGCCGCACTGAGTATCCGAGTAACGCCCCCGTCACCGTTCAGTGCGCAGCCTTTCGAAAGTCTTGCAGCTATGCGTTCAGAACTTCCCACAGAAAAAGCCGTGTTCTTTGACGCGCTCGACATCGAATCGCCAGGTGAGCGAGCCGCGTTCATCGAAGACGCTTGCCATGGCAAGCCGGAGCTTCGTGCGGCCGTAACCGCACTCTTTGAAGCACATGAATGCGACCGCAACGTCATTGACAGGCCGGTCGCGTCCGACGGGATGTTCCAGGTCAACGACCTGGACGAAACCCAGTGGCGTCCGGCGCCGCTAAGTCCAGCGCATCCGGCTCTTGGGGCGAGAATCGGCCCCTACAAACTGATGGAGCAAATTGGCGAGGGTGGGTTTGGTCTCGTGTATGTCGCCGACCAACAGGAACCATTTCGTCGGCGCGTCGCCCTGAAGATTATCAAACCCGGGATGGAATCGAGGGAGGTGCTTTCGCGCTTCGAGGCCGAGCGTCAAGCCATTGCCCTGATGGACCACCCCAATATCGCCCGCATCTTCGATGCAGGAGCGACCCCGTCCGGTCAGCCCTACTTCGTCATGGAACTCGTTCGCGGCGTTTCGCTCATCGCGTTCTGCGACAGCCAAAAGCTCGATACTTCAGAGCGGCTCAGACTTTTTGTGACGATTTGCAATGCGGTGCAGCACGCGCACCAGAAAGGCGTCATTCATCGCGATCTGAAGCCTTCAAATATTCTCGTGACGCTCCAGGACGGTCAGCCGGTGGTCAAAGTCATCGACTTTGGCGTTGCGAAGGCCATCGGCCAGAGCCTGTCCACGAAAACGATCTACACGCGCTTCGCCTCGATGATTGGCACTCCGGCATACATGAGTCCGGAGCAAGCCGAAATCAGCGCGGTCGACGTCGACACGCGCAGCGACATCTACGCCTTGGGAGTTCTGCTCTACGAGCTGCTGACCGGTTCGACGCCATTTGAGGCTGATCGCCTGCAGAGCGTCGGCTTCGACGAGCTGCGCCGCATCATTCGCGAAGAAGAACCGCCGCGTCCCAGCACGCGATTAAGCACGCTCAATAATGAGTTGGCAGGAACGGTCGCTTCCAATCGGCGCCTCGATCCAGCCGCTCTCTCGGCATCGCTCAAACGCGATCTCGACTGGATCGTCATGAAAGCGCTCGACAAGGACCGCAACCGCCGGTATTCCACGGCGGGATCTCTCGCGCAGGACGTCTCGCGATACCTCATGCATCAACCGGTGGACGCGCGTCCTCCGTCGGCATGGTATCGATTGGCGAAGTATTCGCGCCGAAACAAAGTCGCGATCACGACCGCGTCCCTGGTCGCCGGAGCGCTGATCGTCGGAACCATCATCAGCGTCTGGCAGGCGCGCGTGGCGGTCAGAGAACGCGATCAAAAAGCGGCCGCGCTGGAGGACGCTCGGGCAGCGGAAGCGGCTGCAGAGGGTGCACGATTGGAACTCGAAGAGTTCACTGACCGACTCGAAGCCTGCAACGTGCTGATCGCGTTAGCACGCTCGCATGCCGACGCAGAACGTTGGCCCGACGCCTACGAAGCGTGCACCGAAGCCATCAACGTCCAGCCGCGGTACTTCCTGGGTTGGCTTGAGCGGGCCAGGCTCAACACAAAACTCGGCCGTTGGCAGGAGGCCGCCGCGGACTTCGCCCACGCCTTGAGTCTCGGGTTGCCGGTGAACAAAACGGAGCTGCTGGGAGTTCCGCAGTTGTTCGTTTACGCGGGCGAATCGGACGCGTATGAAAAACTTTGCGGCGAACTGAGAACGCTCGCCGACGAGCCGAGCGCGGTCGCGATTCGAGGACAACTGGTTGGCGATGTTTCGAAATCGACGGCGGCCGAGCTCGCGGAGCGGGTCGAGATCATGCTCTCCGGGGCGTTTGGAGCGACTAGCACCCACGAAGACAAGAGCGCCAAGGACGAAAACCCGAGCGCAACGCCCGGTCACGTGACCGTTCCCAAGAAGCATGATTACGCACATATGTACTACGGCGCCAACCTCTATGTGGCCGGCTGGGCGCATTTACGTGCGGGACGCCTAGAAAGAGCCGTACAGCGCCTTGAGCAATCGGGCAGAGAAGAAAACCCGTGGTTTGGCCGGGGCATTGGCTCTCCCCTCCTGGCCATTGCTTACCACGAGCAGGGCCGCACCGAGGACGCGGTTCGTGCGTTTGAACAATCCCAGGCGCTGCTGGACCGTTGGCTGGATGAAAGTGTGAACCAGTCCCATGGCTCGCCGTCGATCCCGTGGGTGGATTGGATCGAGTTCCTCATCAATCACCGCCAGGCGAGCATCGCCGTCAAAGGACACACGCCTGCGGTCGACCCCAGGCTGCGAAAGATGGAGGATTTCGCCCGGGCTGCCGTGGAATAAACCATCGCGCCTGACAAGGAACGTCGGATTTAAGAATCGAGGAGAATTCTTGTCCCCGTTCTATCGCGGATCTCGCATTACCAAATGGCCGAGCCAATTCGGCGGCCATGAGGCGTTTATCGCCGCCGGGCCAGAACGGCCCGGCGGCCGCTCTGATGGCCCTGCTGCGCCATCAAGCGGCGCCCCGCCGAAATCCGTCAACCGAGGAACCCATGAGACATACGTTGATCGTTGCCGCGCTGCTTCTCCTTGCCGGCGCGTCGCTCGCCCAGGACGCGCCTTCGGCTCCCCGTGAGACCTCGAGAAGCTCAGACTTAAATCAGGAGATTCTCAATCTCTCCAAAGACAAGTGGACGTGGATGGCCGAGCGGAATATCGACGCTCTCGATGCCCTCTTCCACGAAGAAGCTGTCTTCGTCCACATGGGCGGAACCATGACCAGAGCCCGCGAATTGGAGGTCATCGAAAGTGGATCGATCCAATACAAGAAGGCAGACATCGAGGAGGCGTCGGTCCGCGTCATCGGCACGACTGCAATCGTCTTGAACAGGATTCGCCTGCTTGCTGTCGTTGGGGGCAACGAGGTCACTAATCCCTTTGTCGTGACGGAAGTTTACGTGCAAGTAGCGGGTAAGTGGATGTTGGCGTCGCTTTCCTTCACCAGACTGCTCGGCTCATGACGCCGCTGTGCTTCCGAAAAAAATCAACACACAGGGGATCGCAATTCAGATGAACCGTACTATGAGTGTTGCGATTGTCTTTGGGACGCTTATGTTCTCATTCGCGGCGACCGCGGATGCTGAAAGCAGTCCAGCAGGCGAGCTTACCGCCAGCGGCATCTTTGCCCCGACGTCGATCTGGACGGTACATCTCCGGTTTACCCTCGATCAGTGGACGGCCATGGAGCCAAAACAATCGCGTCCTCAGCGTCGGGGGTTCGGCGGCAACTGGCTGCAAGGGCCCGAAGGAGGTCGAAACGGCCTGTCGGCTGCCCAGGGAATTGTCTTCGAGTATGTCCGCGCCGACCTGGAGTTTGGCGACGCGCACTTCCAAGACGTGGGAGTGCGCTACAAAGGGAACGGCACGTTTTGGAGTTCTCGCGAGTCCTTGAAGCGATCGTTGAAACTCGATTTCAATCAGTTCGTCAAAGGGCAGAAACTCGCCGGGATGTCGCAAATCAACTTGCACAATTCCGTGCGCGATGCGAGCGGATTGAACGAAGCCATCGCGTACCGCCTCTTCCGAGACGGCGGGGTGGCTGCGCCCCGCACGGCCTACGCCCGGGTCTACGTCACCGTGCCGGGAACGCACGACCGGCGTTACTTCGGCCTTTACAACCTGGTCGAAGACGTTGGAGGCGCCTTCGTGGAAGAGCATTTCCAGGCGTCGAAAGAGCCGCTCCTCAAGCCAGTGACGCCAAATCCATTCGCCGATCTAGGGGACGACTGGAAAAACTACAATCAGACCTACGATCCCAAGGGCGACCTCTCAGACAAAGACAAAGAGCGCATCATCGAATTCTGCAAGTTCACTTCCACAGCGAGCGATGAGGAATTCGAAACGAAGCTCGGGGAATACGTCGATATCGATAATCTCGCCCGTTATTTGGCGATCACGGTCTGGCTGACTGACATCGACGGCATTCTCGGACCGGGGCAGAACTACTACGTCTATCTGCACCCCGAAACGGGGAAGTTCCTGTTCATTCCGTGGGACCAGGACCAGGTCTTCGGCCAGTTTCCTCGTGGCTCGCAAGAGCAGCGGGAAAACCTCTCCATCCACAAACCCTGGCAAGGAGAAAATCGCTTTCTCGAACGCGTCTTCGGCACGGAGGTTTTCACGAACGCCTATCGGACCCACATGCGGGCGTTCAACGACGCCCTCTTTGAGCCGGATCACATCGCGCAGCAGGTGGATGAGCTCGCCAACGCGATTCGCGACTCGCTCACGGAGGAGTCAGAGAAGCGCAGGTTAGAACTTGAGAACACGGTCGCGGGAAAGCAGGTGACCTCCTCGATGGGGCCCGGGTTTGACGTTCCTGTCAGTTCGATCAAGCCCTTCGTCGAGGCCCGTTCGCAATCCGTTCACCGCCAACTGGATGACAACTAAGAGTCTGTCACGCACGGCATTGCGCTAGCGATGCTCCGTTGCAGCCTCTCTTAGCCGATCAGGATGCCACTTGAAATCGGCCGCCAAATCGACTAGTATACGAATGTTCCAATACCGGCTTTGACAACCGGCCCCTTCGCCAATCACGAAGCGCGGCGAGCGCCTCGCACTGCGCCGCTTCCGCCCCCTTGACCGCCGCGCGCACACCAAATCGCCAGAAGTGGACAAAGTGGACGCCCGCCCGAGGGGGCGTGAAGACGCAACCCGCTCATACACTGGCGGTTATGAAATCGCCTGGCCCCTGTCCTGTCCCGCGCACGAAATCAAAACGCCCCGAAGTGTCCAGCTCGCCAAACGCCGAAACTGCCCCCTGACTCCCGACTCCTCGAACCCCCGGCTTGCGCCGGGGGCTATTCCGCTCCTGAACCCTGAACCCCGAACCCTCGTCGCGACATAATTCCGCTCGAAAACCCACCGCGTCTGTCGCTGCAACCCCCAACGCCGCAACACGATCCGTCACGGAAAGCCATCCCAAAGCCCCCCGACTTTTGTCGTCAAAAGCGAGTTTCCGCGCCGCCCAGCCCTCCTGAGCCCTGACTCCTGACTCCTTCCCCATTCTTCGGACCGGCGGGATGAACCCGCCGGCACGCTGTTCCCCATTCCCCTTTCCGCATTCCCCTCCCCTCACTCCCCCCGAAACGACCCCCCCGTAAGGCTCGCCACCGTTCGCAGGAACGTCGCCATGTCCGCGTCGAAGTAGTTTCCCAGTCCGATCGTGTTCACCGGAATGTCTGCGTGCGTCCGGCACAACTGAAAGATCTGTTGAGCCAGCGCCGCGTCGTATTTGCCCGACGCTTCGCGACTCGGCGCCCCGTCGGTCAGCAGGATCATCGTGTCGATGTCGTACCCATACGCCGTGCGCAGCGCATCGTACGTGTTGGTCGTGCCGCCGGGGTTGATCGCCCGCACCTGCTCCAGCAGCGTTTCGCGTTTTGCCCGGCCCACGTCCCCGCGCAAGTCGGCGAACGACCCATCCTCAGGAAACGTCCGCACCTGCGACGAGTACACGACCACCACGCACTGCTCGATATTCAGGTGCTTGAGCCAGATGGCCAGAATGTCCTGGGCCTCGGCCCAACGATCGCCGTAACCACTGCTCTCGGCCCGCATGCTGCCGGACGCGTCGAACAGGATCGCCACGCGCTGGAGTTTGCCCTTGAGGCCGATCAACTCGCGGTTGTTCTCGGCCTCGGCCAAGAGCTGCGCTTGCCGTAGCCGCTCGGCCTCGGTGAGCTGGTTCTCGAGATTCTGCTTTTCGAGCTTGAGGCTCTGCAACAGCGCGGCCGCCCGCTTGAGCTGGGCTAGGTATTGCTCCGATTTCTGGTCGCCCGCGGCCACCTGGGCGCGAAGCTGCTGGACCTCCTCGTCCGACGCGACGCGCAGCGCCACGGCCTGGTCCTTCGCCTCGACCAGCTCGATGTTGAGCTCCTGCATCCGCTTTTTAAGCGCCGCGACGATCGAATCCAGCTCGGCCGCCTGCTCCTGGAGTTTTTTGCGCTGCTCCTCGACGTCGGCCAGCGCCGCGATCTTGGCCTCCAGTTGGGTGGCCAGCGCGTCGAGTCGCTCGCGCAGCGAGAGGTTCGACTCGCTCAGCGAATCGCGGCTGGCGGCCAGTTCGTTAGCCTGCTTGCTGAGCGACTGCGTCTCGGCGAGCAGCGCCTGCCGCTGCGTTTCGAGGTCGCCCTTCTCGGCGAGCAGCGCGTCGAGCTGTGCGCTGAGCCGCGCCAGCGCCTCGAGCTTCTCGACCAACTGCTGCTGCAGCGTGTCGCGCTCTTCCTGCGTGAGCTGCAGCGTGTCCTCGGTGCTGTCGAGCAGCTCCCGCACGGATTCCAGATCGCTGGCCGTCGAGGCGAGCAGCGCCGAGATATTATCCTTCTCGTCGGAGAGCAGCTCCTGCGCTCGCTCGCTCCCCTTGAGCTGCGAGTGCAGAAACACGGCCACCGCCATGATCAGCACCACGGTGAACAGCGTGACGTCGTTGCTGGCGATCCAGCCCGCCAGGCCCGCTTCGCTGGAGCGGGTCGTTACTTTTTCGAGATGCACGTGGGCGCACTCCCTGGGAACGTGTGGTTACGGCGACTCGCACTATCGCGGCCTGGCGCGAAGCCAGATTTTGCGGCCGGCGCCCTCGTGCTCGCGCGGCGGCAGCCCGCTTTGTTCGACGACCTCGCGAATCTGGTCCGGCAGCGCCGCAATCGCATCCGCCACTTCGCTGGCCCGCGACAGGGCGTCGAGCAACTGGTCGATGTCGGCCCGCGAATCGCTGAAATCGTTAATCGACTCGACGGTCTGCTTCAAGCCGGAGAGCGTCTCGTGCAGTGCCCCCAGCTCGCGCGCCGCCGGCTGCAATCCCTCGTCGACGAACGCGTTGAGCCGCTCGGCCGTGTGGGCGAACGACGTCGACGTGCGGCTCATCGCGTGATGCGACGGGCCGAAATCCGACTCGATCGCATTGCGCAGCCGGCCGCTTGCCCCGGCCAGTTCCTTGGCCGCGGTGGTGAGCGTCTCGTCGATCCGCTCGAGCGACGCCGCGTGCACCTCGGCGCCCTGCGCCATCTCGGTGACGCGCGTCTTGAGCTGGTCGGTCGAATCGTGCAGATGCCCCACCGAGTCGGACAGCATCTTGCTCGAGCGAAAGTGCAGCTTCGCCGCGTCGCCGAACTCCCGGTCGATGATCGTGCGAAATGCCGAGACGCTGACATCGAGGTTCGCCACGGCGCGCTGCCCGGCCGGCAGCATCTCCTGGAGCATCGCGGCCGACGCAGCGGTGGCGTCGCGCAGGTCGCACAGCGCCTGCGGAATGCCCTTGATTTCGTTGCGAAACGAGAGCACGACGTCCTGGAACTGCGCCGCGGCGCCCTGCAGCGCCGCCGTCGCCGCGTCGATATGCTCGGAGCTGAGCGCGTGCCGCTTGGCCGAGTGGGCCACCGACTGCGAGAACCGCTCGATCGACGCGGCGGCTTCCCGCTCGGGCCGCTGCGCCTTCGCGCTTGCCGGGCTCCAGATGGCTGCGTCGAACCAGGTGCGCGCCGTCATCCGCAGCCGCTCCATCCGTCCGCCCACCGCCTGCAGCAACCCCTGGTTGATCAGCGCCAGGACGGCGCCCGCGCCGACGCCGCTGACCAGCGGCGTCACGGCTCCGAGAATTGTCTGCAGCGACTGCTGGGCGGTCGAGTCCACGTTCAGCCAGAAGAAGCCGATGACCGTCAGCACAACGCCCAGCAGCGGCGCCATCACCCCCATACGCTGCAAGAGCAGGTACGACCCGTCGCTGGCCACGCGCGTATCAAGCTCGTTGAACACTTCCTCGCGCGAGAAACTCGCCGGCGGCGCGTCGGGCGCCGAGGGAAATACAGTGAGCACCCACTGCAGCCAATCGAAACGTGTCGGCAGATCGTCCGGGTCGCGAAGCCCGCTGCCGCCGCGCTGCACGTCGCGCGAGAGGCGCCGGAGTATGCGATCCTGCCGCCGCGTCCGCAGCGACAACCGCACGCTCAGAGCGAGCTGCACGATGAGAAATATCACCGCAACGCCGACCACGATGGCCCAATGGCTGGACGTCTCGCGGGCGCCGCGCAGAAACTCGGTGAGCATAATAGCAGTCCTGGGAGGAAAGGAGTGGCGGAATCTGGCAGGCGTATTTTACCGGCAAAGCGGATCGCTGCATCGTACTCGGAAGCCAGCCCGTCGGGTGACCCGTGCGTCAAATTCCCCGGCAGAATGCGGTTCGAAACCCGCGCTCGCTTGCTCTCCGCCGTTCCCGATCGCGCAAACGATCGCGGGCGACGCCCCTGGACTACGGGGCAGCGGCGGAAGCGGCCAGGCGGGCGGCCTCCGCCATGACCGTCTGCTCCTCGGCGTCGAGTTGTTCGAACAACCGCCTGGTGCGGAGGTCGAACGAACGGCGCGGCTCGCCGTCCGCAACGGTCCGCTGCGACCCGTTATGGAAGCACCACCCCGCGGCGCCTCCCGCCACGGCGCCGCGCAAGTCTTCCAAGAAGTCAGCCGCGGTCGGCTCCCACGTCTCGTAGCCACGACGAAATGGCTCCTGGTAGTGGACGGGCACGAGTCGCTCCATCTTCCGCAAAAGTGCCAAGCATTCTCGCGTGTGCGCCTGGGTCTGTGTCGGCGACTCGGGATGACGCGGGCGATGTGGGCAAAGGAAATCCAAGTCCGCCGTAACCAGCGCATCGCGAAGATCGCCTTCGTCGAGGTCGTGCCCGCCAAACGAGGCGGTGACGAGCCGTTGCGGATCGAGCCTGCGCACCAAGGCGCGCAGCGACTTCAATTCCTCCGGCGAAACATACCTGGCGTCGCCGACGTCGCGCTCGTTGGCCAAATCGAGATACCAATTGCGATGATCGCCGAGCAAGTCGATCACCGTCGTCACGGCCCGTTCGTGAGATTCGAAATCGGCCACGCGCCCAATCGGCGGCACGCCGCCCGTCGGAGCGCCGCGCGTAAGCGTCACGTCCACGATCAATCCGCGGCGGTCGCATTCCGCAACCAACCATTGGAGCCGCTCGGCATACGGCGATCGAGGATGCCCTGCCGCGTCGACCGCGGAAACATCCTCGCCGAAACCTTCCCACGTCGCCCACACCCGCAGCCAGTTGAAGCGGAATCGCTCGATGTCGTCGAGGTCCCGTAGAACAAACTCCTTGGCCGCGCCCAGGGCGCCGTAATAGCTGACGCCCAACAGGAACGTTGGCTCACCGTTCACAGTAAACCGCGAACCGTCAATCGCCAGGATCGTTGGCTCCGCCGCCGTTGCTGGCGTCCTGCTGCAAGACGCGAGGAGCAAGGCAAGGGCCACGCGATTCACGGCGACTGGTTTGTTCATTTCCCGCCCTGCCGCGAGGATGCAGTTGAAAAGCATTCATGACATGAGGAGGAGTCGCAGTATACCTTGGTTTGCTGCTCGTCCACACCAACTGCGCTGCAGCCGATTCGGCTACCCGCTCGTTTGCGGTATGATGGCAGGTCGTTGAGGAGCTCATGCGCGATATTGTCCTGCTCGATCCCGTTGATTCCGTATGCGTCGCGGCTCGCGATCTCGCCGTGGGAGATGTCGTGGATGCGCCCGGCGGGACGATTCGTCTGCTCGAGCACGTCGGGCAAGGACACAAGATTGCCCGAGCGTCGCTCGCGCCCGGCGACGCGGTCCTCAAATGGGGGCAGCCCATCGGCTTCGCCACGCGCTCCATCCCGCCTGGACAGTGGGTCCATTCGCACAACATGGCGATTGGCGCCGTCACGCAGGACTACGAAAAATCGACGGCCGTGCCGAAGGACCTTTCGCCGCGGACGGGCTGCACGTTCCAGGGCTATCGCCGTGCTGACGGCCGCGCCGGCACACGCAACTACCTGGCGATCCTGAGCAACGTGAACTGTTCGGCCTCCGTTGCGAAGTACGTGGCCGCGCGGTTTACGCCCGAGCGGCTGCGCGACTTCCCGAACGTGGACGGGGTCATCGCGTTCTCGCACGGCAACGGTTGCGGGATGGAGTTCGGCGGCGAGCACCACCAGATGCTCAATCGCGTGATGGGCGGCATGGCCCGACATCCGAACATCGGCGGTTACGTGCTCATCGGCTTGGGATGCGAGACGGGAACCATCGGCCATCTCATCGAGGATCAACAGCTCGTGCAAATTGCTGGCGTCGATATTGCGTCCGGCGCCCTCCCGCAGCATCCCGTCGTACTGAGCATGCAAGACCTCGGCGGCACGCAGAAGACGATTGACGAGGCCGAGCGGCTCGTCGAGTCGCTACTGCCGCAAGTGAATGCTGTGCGCCGCGAACCGATCCCGGCCAGCGAGATCGTGCTGGGTCTCAACTGCGGCGGCTCGGACGGCAACTCCGGCGTCACGGCCAACGCGGCGCTGGGCTTCGCGAGCGATCAAGTCGTCGCCTGCGGAGGAACGGCGATCTTAGGCGAGACTACGGAGATTTACGGCGCCGAGCAACTCTTAACGCGCCGGGCGCGAACGCCGGGCATTGCCGACAAGCTTCTCGAGCGAATCCGTTGGTGGGAGCGGTACGCCGGGATGTTCGACTGCACCCCCGACAACAATCCCTCGCCCGGCAACAAGGCTGGCGGCCTGACCACCATTTACGAGAAATCGCTCGGCGCCATCGTGAAAGGCGGAACCACGGCGCTGAACGACGTCGTCTTGTATGCCGAGCAAGTCCGCTCGCGCGGATTGGTCGTCATGGACACGCCGGGGCTGGATCCCGTAAGCGTGACCGGCATCGTCGCCGGCGGGGCCAACGTCGTGGCGTTCACAACGGGTCGTGGAAGCTGCTTCGGATTCAAGCCCGCACCGGTGCTCAAAATCGCGAGCAACACGCCGATGTACGAGCGGATGCGCGACGACATGGACATCGATGCGGGGGCCATCCTCAGCCAAGGGCGGAGCGTGGAGGACGTCGGCGAGGAGGTCTTCGCCCGCATCCTCGCCATCGCCAGCGGGGAAAGGTCCAAGAGCGAGCAAATGGGGCTGGGCGACGAGGAATTTCAACCCTGGATCTTGGGGCCCGTGCTGTGAGATTTGTTTAGCCGCGATGCGGAGTCCGCGCAGCAGAGCGCGAGGAAGGCCGCCGCTGCCAGGAGCGCTCCGCTCCGGAGGACCTTCGTGAGCGCGGCTCAGCGTGGCGGGAAAATTCCTTCGGACGGTGATCCTTCCTCGTCTCCCAACCCCCGCCGGGCCCCGGCGGGGTTGAATCTTGACGCCATCGGGCCAGCAGTCGATCTTGGGGTCTGGGAGTCGTCACGACGTGATATGGGAATCATGCTGAAGAGCGCGCCTACTATCGGTGTTTTGTGGCTCGCAGCCTGGATGCATTCCGGGGTTGCGGCGGAACCCCCTGCCGTCTCCCAAGAGCCGGAATCACCTGCCGCGACTAAGGAAGGCGTCGAATTCTTCGAAAAGCACATTCGGCCGATCCTGGTCGAAAAGTGCTACGACTGCCATTCTGGGCAAGCCGACGTCGCGCAGGGCGAGTTACTTCTCGACTCGCGCGAGGGCATTGCCGCCGGCGGCCGCGGCGGCGCGATCATCACTGCCGGAGATCCTGAGCAGAGTCGCCTGATCCAGGCCATCCGGTGGACGGATCTCGACCTGCAGATGCCGCCCAGCGACCAGCTCAGCGATCGCGAGATCGCCGCGCTAGAGCAATGGGTGAGGATGGGCGCACCCGATCCGCGCGAACCCGTCGCGTCGTCGGTTGCCGCCTCCGCGTCGAAAGCGATCGACGTGGAGCAAGGCCGCCAATGGTGGGCGTTTCAGCCCGTTGAGTCGAAGGACGTTCCCGCAACCGGCGACGCGGGATGGGCGAAGCGAACGTTGGATGACTTCGTCCTCGCAAAACTCCAGGAGAATCGTCTCGACGCCTCGCCCGCGGCCGACCGCGCGACGCTGATCCGCCGCGCTTATCTCGATCTGATTGGACTGCGGCCGACGTACGAGCAAGTGGAGGCATTTCTCAACGACGAGTCCCCCGGCGCCTTTGAACGCGTCGTCGACGAGCTGCTCGCCTCGCTGCACTACGGCGAGCGCTGGGGCCGGTACTGGCTCGACGTGGTCCGCTACGGCGAAGACAGTTATACCGGCGAGGCCACGTCGCCGGCGTTTCCGTTCGCGTGGCGTTATCGCGATTGGGTCATCGACGCGATCAATCGGGATGTGCCCTACGACCGCTTCGTCAAGCTGCAACTCGCGGCCGACCTCATGCCCGATACGCCGCGCGAGGATCTGGTGGCGCTCGGTTTTCTGGGCGCCGCGCCCGTGTATCACAAAGACGGTCGGCTGTCGAAGGACGTCGTCGAGACGCTTTATTGCGACGATTGGGATGAGCGGGTCGATACGGTCACGCGAGGCTTCCTGGGGCTGACGGTCGCGTGCGCGCGTTGCCACGATCACAAGTTCGACCCGATCCGCACGGAGGACTACTACAGCCTCGCGGGCGTCTTCGCATCGACCGTGCAAGGACCGCGCTCGCTCTCAGACGTCGACGCAACGGCGGAGGCGAGGTTCATGGTCGATGCGCAGCGCATCTTCTACTACAGCTACGTCGCCAACCTGTTGCGGGACGATCCCGGTACAAAAACGGTCGAAGCGCGTGAGAAAGTCGTGCGGTATACCGCCGAAATGGACCGGCTGATGGAGGAGAACGCGGGACTTCGCGAGACGAATCCGGCGATGTTTCAATACCTGTCGCGTTTGGCGAAACGGCCGAACCGGTATCCGGATGAGCCCCCGCGCGAGCGGGATGCGGCTGAATCTGAGCGGCCCCGACGTCGCGGCCGCGGCGGACGCGATGGCACGATCACACCACTGTTCCACGCTGTTTACGACGCGGGGTTCCACATTGATGGGTCGGACGCCGATTTCACGATGCTCGACATCCGGCCGGGCGAGCCGCGCGACCTTCACGTTCTCTCCGGCGGCAACGTGACTCGGCCGGAAGCGCCGGTGCCGCGCGGATTTCTTGCGGTGCTGTCGCAGGGCGATCCACGATTCCAGCACGGCTCCGGCCGATTGGAGCTGGCGGAGCGGATCTTCCGCGACGCGGCGCCGCTCTCGGCGCGCGTGATCGTCAACCGCGTGTGGGCGTGGCACTTCGGCAAGCCGCTGGTCGGCACGCCGAGCGACTTCGGCGCCCAGGGGGAGAAGCCGACGCATCCCGAGCTGCTCGACGACCTGGCGGCCCGCTTCATCGAGAACGGCTACTCGCTCAAATGGCTGCACCGCGAGATCATGCTCTCGGCCACGTATGCCCAATCGAGCCAGCCGCGCGACGAGGCGGTCGCCGCCGATCCGGGCAATCGCCTGCTGTGGCGGATGAACCCGCGGCGGCTCGACATCGAGGCGTACCGCGATTGTTTGTTGCAGGCCAGCGGCGCGTTGGACGAGCGGATGGGCGGCCCGTCGGAGGACTTGGATCGCGGGCGCAACTTTCGCCGAACCGTCTATGCCCGCATCAGCCGCGGTCGCGTGAGCAATCTGCTGCAGCTCTATGATTTCCCTTCCGCGACGATGCATAGTCCCCAGCGCGAGCTGACAACCTCGCCGCTGCAGCAGTTGTTCATGATGAACAGCGACTTTGTTTTGCGTCGCGCTCGAGAACTCGCTCGCAGCGTCGACGACGAACCAAACGGAGAATCAAAAGTGCGCGGCATCTATCGCCGCCTGTTGGGACGCGATCCCGACGACGCCGAGATCCGCTTCGCGAACGAATTCCTCGAAACTGCAACGCCCGCGGAATACGCGCAAGCGCTGCTCGCAACCAACGAGGTGATCTTTTGGCCCTGATTCCTTCCGCGTCACGGCGCGAATTCATTCAGTCGCTCTCAGCGGGCCTCGGCACGGTCGCCTTGTCGAGCATGCTCGCTCAAGACGTCGCGGGAGGCGCCTCGCCTCCGCAGGCGGCTCTAGCGGGCGGCCTCCACTATCGGCCGCGGGCCAAACACAACATCGTCCTGTTCATGCCGGGCGGACCGTCGCACATCGACCTGTTCGACCCGAAGCCGATGCTCCACCAGCATGCCGGCGAGCGCCCCGAGGCGGCCAATCTTCGCACTGAGCGTACGACCGGAGGCCTGCTGCCGTCGCCGTTCGCATTCAAGAAACATGGGCAATCGGGCCTCGAAGTCAGCGAGTTGTTGCCCCATCTCGCGACCGTCGTCGACGACCTGTGCGTGGTCCGCTCGATGTATACCTTCAACCCCACGCACGTGCCGGCGCGCAGCCTGATGCATTCGGGCAACATCACAGCCACGCGGCCGTCGATGGGGGCGTGGCTCGACTACGGGCTGGGGACCGAGAATCAGAACTTGCCCGGGTTTGTCGTGCTCAGTCCCGGCGGCGGCTCCGGCGGCGGCGGACGCAGCGGCTTTCTGCCGTCCAAGCACCAAGCGGTCGGACTCGACTGTTCGCAGACCGAGCCGGAGCGCATGATCCGCGACCTGCAGAACAAGGACCTTACCGCGCCCCAGCAGCGCCGCCTGTTGGACCTCGTGCAACAGCTCAACCGAAACCACGAGGAGTCGTTCGGCCAGGACGCCTTCCTCGAAGGCCGCATTCAGGCCATGGAAACGGCCTACCGGATGCAATTCGAAGCCACCGACGCGTTCGATCTCCGCAAGGAGTCCGAGTCGATGCGCGACCGCTACGGCCGCACCCCCTTCGCCAATGGCTGCCTGCTCGCCCGCCGGCTCGTCGAGCGCGGCGTGCGGTCGGTTCACGTGCACTACGGCCCGGGGCAGCCGTGGGACGATCACAACCGAATTAACGACAATCTACGGGACCGCTGCCCCGACATGGACCAGGCGTCCGCAGCGCTGATCGTTGATCTGAAAAGCCGCGGCCTGCTGGACGAAACGGTCGTGGTTTGGGGCGGCGAGTTTGGCCGCACGCCCGTCTCCGAGAGCCGCGACGGCCGCGACCACAATCCCTACGGCTTCACCATGTTCATGGCCGGCGGGGGATTCAAAGGGGGCGTGTGCTACGGGGCCACGGACGAGCTCGGATTTCGCGCCGTTGCAAATCGCGTGTCCGTCCACGATCTGCACGCCACGCTGCTGCACCTGATGGGGATCGATCACGAAAAGCTCACCTATCGCTACGCGGGCCGAGACTTCCGCTTGACCGACGTCTTCGGGCAGGTCGTTCACGATTTGTTGGCGTAGCGGTTCAGGGGAAGGCGGACTCATTCATTTGTCAGGCCTGATTACCGCAGCCCATTCGCGAGCGCCGTCTCGCGACCAGCTCGCGTGGGGATCCAGTCGCGCGACAGGTAATCGGCCATCGCGAAGGCAATCAAAATTGCCAGCCAGACGAGCCCGCCGATCACCACAATGCGCGTGAGGCTCGGAGCGTGCAAGACATGCATAAAGACCAGCACGACGAGCGCCGCCTTGGCGAACGCGACGGCAAGCATCGCCGCCACGTTCAAGGGGCCCAGCGACAGGTACGCCAATCCCACCGTCGCCGCGAGGCCAATCAGCAAGGCGACATAAGTGGCCAAGTAGACGGCGATGCGAGGCTGGGAGTGGGTCATGACGCGCGATCCACAAGGTACAGCATGGGGAACAGGAAAATCCATACAAGGTCGACGAAGTGCCAGTAGAGGCCGAGCACTTCGACGCGCAACCGCTCGCTTTCAATGTTGTCGTTGCGCACAAGCCGGCGCCACAAGATCGCCAGCAGGCCGATGCCGATGATCATGTGCAAAGCGTGAACCCCGGTCATGGCGAAATACAGGCCGAAAAACAGTCGCTCGCCGCCGGCGGCGGCTCCTTCGACGCGGAACGGCAGGCCCGCGAGCGGCGCGAGGCCCTCGTGATATTTGTGCGCATATTCGGAAAACTTGATTCCGAGGAACACGGCGCCCAAGGCCATCGTGGCCAGCGTGAACATCGCGGCGCCGCGGCGATTGGCCAGATTCGCCGCCCGCACGGCCAGCGCCATCGTGAGGCTGCTGGTCAGCAAGACCGCCGTGTTGATCGTGCCGAGCAGCACATCCAAATGATGGCTCGCCGCGGCGAAGCCGGCGTGGTTGAGATACCGGTACACCGTGTAGGTCGTGAACAATCCGCCAAAAAACATGACCTCGGAGGCCAGAAACGCCCACATCCCCAGCAGGCAACTGTCGTACTGCTGCTGGTAATCGTCGAAGTGGTGGGCGACCCGCGGGCCGTCAGGCGACTTCGTCGGGGTTGCTGCGAGGGTACTCATACGCTTCCCAGGTGACGACGGGCGTTTCGCGGAAATTGTGCGGCGGCGGCGGCGAGGGCGTCGTCCATTCCAGGCCCACCGCGCCCCAGGGATTCGCGCTTGCGCGCGGACCGTACTTCAGCGACCAGATCAAGTAGCACATCGGGAAC
This sequence comes from uncultured Planctomycetaceae bacterium, assembly GCA_964430075.1. Classification (GTDB taxonomy): domain Bacteria; phylum Planctomycetota; class Planctomycetia; order Pirellulales; family Lacipirellulaceae; genus Lacipirellula. Next base: position 71,056 of record CAYSFP010000001.1, read on the forward strand.
AGGTACGCGACGCCGAGGATCGATGCGCCGGCGGACGACATCACGTTGAGCAGTTGGAAGCCCTGGTCGTACACGTGGTACCGCCGCGGCATGCCCAGATAGCCAAGCAGGAACTGCGGGAAGAATGTGAGATTGAATCCGACGAACACGAGAATCGCCGAAAACCGGGCCCATCCCTCAGGGTAAAGCCGTCCGGTGATCTTCGGCCACCAGTAATGGATGCCGCCGAGGTACGCCATCACGGCGCCGCCGACCATGATGTAGTGGAAATGGGCCACCACGAAATACGTGTCGTGCACGTGCACGTCGATGCCGATCGACGCAAGGAACAAACCCGTCAGGCCGCCAATGGTGAACAATCCGATGAAGCCCAGCGCGTAGAGCAGCGGCGTGTAGAACGACACCGTGCCGCGGTACAGCGTGGCCGTCCAGTTGAACACCTTGATGGCCGAAGGAATGGCGATCAGCAGGCTGAGAATCGAGAACACCATGCCCGCATAGACGCTCTGCCCGGACACGAACATGTGGTGTCCCCACACGAGGAAGCCGAGGATCGCGATCGCCAGGCTCGCCATCGCGACGAAGCGGTAGCCGAAAACGCGATTGCGCGCGAACGCGGTGATCAGCTCGCTGATCACGCCCATCGCCGGTAGCACCATGATGTAGACGGCCGGGTGCGAATAGAACCAGAACAAGTGCTGAAATAGCACGGGATCGCCGCCGAGCTGCGGGTCGAATATGCCGATCCCTAGCCCACGTTCCAGGGCCACGAGCGTGATCGTGATCGCCAGCACCGGCGTGCCCAGCACGAAGATCAGCGACGTGGCGTAGTGCGACCAAACGAACAGCGGCAGCCGGCCCCACGTCATCCCGGGCGCGCGCATCGTGTGCACGGTCACGATGAAATTCAGCCCGGTGAGAATCGACGAGAACCCGGTGATGAAGATGCCCACGGCGGTGGCCATCACGTATGTGTTGCTGTACGTACTGCTGTAGGGCGTGTAAAAGGTCCAGCCCGTGTCGACGCCGCCGGCGACCGTGACCCACAGCGTGAACAGCCCGCCGCCCATGAACAGATACCAGCTCAGCAGATTGAGCCTTGGGAACGCGAGATCGCGGGCACCGATCATCAGCGGCAGCAAGAAGTTCCCCAGCACCGCGGGAATCCCCGGCACAAGGAAGAAGAAGATCATGATGATGCCGTGGAGCGTGAACAGCTTGTTGTAGGTTTCCGATTCGACGAGGTCTGCGTCCGGCGTCATTAATTCGAGGCGAAACAGCACCGCCGCGGCGCCGCCGAGAAAGAAGAACAGCGTCACGCCGAACAAATAGAGAATGGCGATGCGTTTATGATCGACCGTGAGCAGCCATGAGCGCACGGTGTAGCTGGCGTTCAGATAGTCGCGCTCGCGCGCCGGCGGCGGCGTGAGATGGCTGGGACGTTGGAGTTCAGTCACGATGCTCATGGCGCCGGCGCTGCCCCCTCGCCCTGGAGCGACTTGATATAGGCGATCAAATCCACGATGCTCTCTTCGCCGATCTGACCCTGGTACGACGGCATGATCGGCTGGTAGCCCGCGACGATCTTGGCCGCCGGTCGCAGGATGGATTCACGAAGATATTCGTCGTCGGCCACGGTCGTCGCGTCGCCGACCAGCGGAACCTCGGCGCCGAATAACCCCGCGAGCGAGGGCCCGCGACCGGTCGTCCCATCCCGGCGATGGCAACTCGCGCATTGATACTGCTCGAATAGCTTCTCGCCGGCAACCTCCGGCGGCTCGTTCTCCGCGCTGGCACCGCTGAGCCACGCAACGTAGTCTGCCGGCGTCAGCGCTTCGACGTAGCCGATCATCCGCGAGTGGTTCGTGCCGCAGTACTCGGCGCAGTAGATGCGGTAGCGGCCCGGCTCGGTCGCGTGGAACCACGCGCTGGTGTACCGGCCGGGCAGCACGTCCTGCTTGATGCGAAACGCGGGGACGTAAAAACTGTGGATCACGTCCTGGCTGATCATCGTCAGCCGCACCGGCTGGCCTACCGGCACGTGCAGCACGTCGATCTCGCGGCGGCCGTCGGCGTGCTGGAATTTCCACATCCACTGCTTGGCCACGACGGTGACCGGCGTGGCGTTTTCCGGCGGCCGCAGCAGGAAGAATCCCACCTTGGCGCCCCAAAAGTAAATTGCCAGCAGCACCGGTAGCGACAGGACGATCCAACTCAACTCCATGCGAATGCTGGTCGGCAACTGCCGGCGATCCACCTTCGCGTCCCGGCGATAGCGGACTGACAGATACACAATCAACCCGGCGATCACTACCGTCATGACCGCCGACAGCAAAACCATGAACAAGTAGAGTCGATCGACCGGCGGCGCCGTCGTTGAAGCTGCGTCGGGAAAGAGTTGGAACTCTTGGTTCATTTCAAAGAGTTGATTTCAGCGTTGCCGCGAGTGAGCCAGGGTCTTCGTGTGCGCCCTTGGCGTCGCGGCGGTCGCGGCGCAACGATCGCCAGATGAACATCGCCAGGGCGCCGACGGTCAACACGCCGCCGGCGCGGATGACGCGCATGATCGCCAGGCCGTACCGCCCGGTGAGTGGATCGTAGTGAAAACACAACAGCAAGAGTTCGTCGACCGCCGTGCCGATTCCGCCGCCGGAAGCTTCGACCAGTCCCAGCCGTACGTCGCGCGTGGGATAGTCGATTCCGTAGAAGTAGCGCGACACCCGCCCCGCGGGCGTCAGCAGCACGATGCCGCTGGCGTGAGCGTACTGCTTTGTCTTGGGGTCGTATACGTAAGCGAAACCCACGCTCTCGGCCACATCGGCGACGGCCTCTTGTTTGCCGACGAGGAAGCTCCACCCATCGTTGTTCGTGGGCCGTCCGTAGGCGTCGATGACGGCCTGCTTCTTCGCGGCGGCGAGGTCAACCGTGTCGGCCGGATCGAAGCTCATCACCACCACCTGAAAATCGTCCCCGACATCCAAATTGATCGCTTTCAAGCTCCGCGCGAGCCCTTCAAGCACCTGGTTGCACAGCATCGGACAGCGGTAGTACGCCAGCACCAGCACCGTGGGCTTTTCGGCCAGGCAGGCCGACAAGGGCGTCTCTTGGCCGCGATCGTTGGTGAACTGCCCGTCGAGCGGAACTTGAGCGTCCAGGCGCTGTGCAAACTTCACCTCGCGCAAGATGCCGGCTTGCGGCGGATCGAGCGCGGCCTGAGCAGCGCACTCGCCGGCCGCCAGGCACGTTGCAGCGACAAGCAACAGTCCGACGCCCAATCGTCGTCGCATCATGGCGCAGCCTCCTGGCCTTCGTTGGCTGCTTCGACGTCCACGGTCGGCCACGCGGGAAACGGCCGCTCCGCGGCGAGCTCCATTGCCCGTTCGATCGGCATGCGGACAATCCCTTGCGACTCGTCGACCCACGCAACCGAGGCGAGTTCCGCGTTCTCACGCTTGCGCAGCGATTCGACGTCGCCTCGCGGCGAGACCTGAAGCGGCGGATCACGGACAACCCGCTCTGATTCCACGAGCGGCGCTGTCGGATCCCCGCGCTCGGCGCCCTCCAATAGTGCGTCGAACAGCCACACGACCGCGACGACGGTCACGACGAGCAACCCGGTGAGCCCTGCGAGAAACCATGCGAGCGGGCGCACGTGCACGTCAGACCGTTCGTGCCCTTGCGGCACTGCCAGCGGCGATTCGGCGGATTTGACGGGTTCACCCATGCGTGGCCTCCAAGACCGGCTCCGCGGCGGCCATTCGCGGATAGTTCAGGGCAAACACGAGGAGCCACGCGCCGCCCACCGCAGCCGTGAGACTCGCGTCGAGCCACCACGGCCGCGCGGCCGTCGCGGGCGCCACCTGCCAAAGCGCATCGATCCAATGCACGACCAGCAGCCCCATCGCCAGCGCACCAAGCAGGCGCGGGTCGCGCTTCAGCTCGCGGCTCAGCAGCAGCACGAACGGCGCCGCGAAGTGCAACAACGCAATCGCAACGGCGACGGCGCCCCACGGGCGTTCGAACCGCTTGACGTACCAAACGACCTCTTCAGGCAGGTTGCCGTACCAGATGATGAAGAACTGGGAGAACGCAACGTAAGCCCAAAACATCACGAACGCCAGCAGCAGCTTGCCAAGATCGTGCAACGCGTCGCGCTGCGGATCGTGGGGCGCGGCCGCCCGCATCTGCGGCGCCCAACTCGCGATCACGATGGCGAAGGCCAGGGCGGCCAACCCTTGCGACGCGAACCAAATCACGCCGTAGATCGTCGAGAACCAGTGCGGCTCGAGCGACATAAGCCAGTCGATCGACGCGAAGGTCACTGCCAGGCCATGAAGCGCCAGCCCCTGTCCGCTGAAGCGGCGCAAGCGTTTTTCTGCCAGTTCACCGGGCCGTGGCTGACGGCGGCGCTGCCACGACAGCAGGATTTCGAGCGTAAACCAGACGGCAAAGTACACGGCGGCACGAATGCGAAAGGCGTCGACATTCAGATAGCGGGCTTTGTGCTGCAGGATTGGGTCGCGTTCCACGTGCGAGGGATCGGCCCACTCGTAGATCTCGCTTGGCTTAAGCGCCAGCGGCACGAACAGCAGCGCCACCAGCGGCAGGCAGGCCGCGGCAGCGCGCAGCGCCGATCGCACCGGACCGCCCCACGCGCCCCCCGTCAGGTTGTGCAGCAACAGGATGGCGAGACTTCCCAGCGTGAAGCCCGCCCAATACTGCCACGCGAGTAAATAAGCCGGCCACCACCCGGCGCGATGATACTGCCAGCCCCACACGGCCGCAGTGCCGCCGACCACCGCGGCGCCGAGGGCCAGCGGAACGAGACGGTACGATCGGAAATGGCCATTGGAGGCCGTCATGGCGTCGGCGTCGCCTCCAACTTGGCACGCTGCTCGGCGGAAAGGTCATCGACCGACGCGTACCGGCTCCACTGAAGCGTACGAACGTAGGCGGCGATTGCCCAGCCGTCGTCGACCGGCACTTGCACCGCGAGACTGGGCATCACGCCATAGCCATTGGTGATGACATCGAAGAGGTGACCGATCGGCGCGCCGCGCAGCCGATCGCTGTGATAGGTGGGCGGCTGCGTGTAGCCGCGCTGGACGATCATGCCGTTGCCGTCGCCGGTCCGTCCGTGGCAGGCGCTGCAATAGATATTGAACCGCTCTCGCCCGCGTTCCAGTAGCGCTGCGTCGACGTCCACCGGCAGCTCGGTCACCAACTCGCCGTCATTCTCATTCCTGCCCGTGAAGCGAGGATCGCCGGGCCACGGCGCCTGGTAGGCCACAGTTCCTTCGACGAGACCGCGGGAGGCGCGCCCATCGTCGAAGAACCGGTTCGCCTCGAGCGGATCGAGCCGCGGCTGGTCGTACATGTCCTGGTGACAGCCGGCGCCGGCGAGGGCCAGCGGCGCTGCGACCAGCGCACGCCAACGCCGCCGTCCAGGTCGGCATGCCGCATCACGTCGTTGGCCCACGATTGTCATCGCTGTTCACGCCTCGACCTGCCAGACCTGCCGGGCGCCAAGATGACTGAGAAACTCGCTCGACCGCGCAACGTCGAAGTGCGCGTCGGCCGCTTCGATGCACAGGAAAAACCGATTCTGGGATGCCAAGCTGAACTCCGGCACGTTGAACAACGGATGATGCGGCCGCGGCAGTCCGTTGAGCACGAGCATGCCGAACACGGCGGCCACAGCCGCGCCGAGGATCGTTAACTCAAACGTCACCGGAACGAATGCAGGCCAACTGTGGAGCGGTCGACCGCCGATGTTGATGGGGTAGCTCACGACTGCCATGTAGTACTGCATGCCGTAGCCCAAGAGGCCGCCACAGATGCCGCCGAGCAGCACGACCAGCGGCAAGCGCGTTCGCGTAAATCCCAGCGCCGGCGCCAAGCCCTCGATCGGCAGCGGCGAAAAGGCGTCGATGCGCGTGTAGCCCGCCTCGGTCGTTCGCCGCGCGGCTTCGAGCAGGTGCTCTGCGCTGTCGAACTCGGCTAGCAGCCCGTAGAGATCAGGCCGTGTTGCCGTCGCCACATGCGATTCATCCATGGCGGGTCGTCTCCTGCGAATGGTGGACGAGCTCCCGCATCTCGAAAATCGAGATCATCGGCAGGAATCGGATGAACAAGAACAACAGGAACAGGAACAAGCCAATCGTGCCCGCGAACGTCGACCAGTCCCAGAACGTCGGGTAGTACATGTCCCACGACGAAGGCAGGTAGTCGCGGTGGAGGCTCGTGATGACGATCACGAACCGTTCGAGCCACATGCCCACGTTCGCGATGACTGCGATAATCCACAGCACGACCGGTGCCGTGCGCACCCGCTGGCTCCACAAGAACTGCGGCACGATGACGTTACACAGAATAAGCGCCCAGAACGCGAGCATGTACGGCCCGCGGGCGCGGTTCACTACGAGGTATTCCTCGTAGGTGTTGGCGCTGTACCACCCGAAGAATGCCTCCATGGCGTAGCCGTAGGCCACCATCAGCGACGTGGCGAGCATCACCTTGGCCATGTTGTCGAGGTGGCGATCGGTGATGAAGTCGCGCAGTCCGTAGGCGGCGCGAAGCGGGATCGCGAGCGTTAGCACCATCGCGAAGCCCGAGTAGATGGCGCCGGCGACAAAGTAGGGAGGGAAAAGCGTATTGTGCCACCCCGGCAGAATCGACGTCGCGAAATCGAAGCCCACGACCGTGTGCACCGACACGACAAGCGGCGTCGCGATGCCGGCCAGCAACCGGTACGCCACGTCGAACCGCCGCCAGTGCTTCGCGCTGCCGCGCCAGCCCATCGCGAGAAAGCCGTAAACGACCCGGCCGACGCGACTCTGCGACCGATCCCTCAGCGTCGCCAGGTCGGGAATCAGCCCGATGAACCAGAACATGAGTGACACGCTCAGATAGGTGGACACCGCGAACACGTCCCACACGAGCGCGCTGCGAAACTGTGGCCAAATGCCCATCGTGTTCGGATACGGGAGCAACCAGTAAAACACCCAGATGCGTCCCAAGTGGAGCAGCGGATACAACCCCGCGCAAGCAACGGCGAACAGCGTCATCGCCTCGGCAAACCGGTTGATGCTGGTCCGCCACGGCTGGTTGAGCAGCAGCAACACCGCGGAGATCAGCGTGCCCGCATGTCCGATGCCGATCCACCACACGAAGATCAAGATCGCGAAGCCCCAGGCGACGGGGATGTTGATGCCCCAAATGCCGGTGCCTTTGGCGATGAGGTAGGTGATGCTGACCATGAGCAGCGTCACCAGCGCCAGCGAAATGGCAAAGCCGAACCACCACCCGCGCGACGTTCCACGCGTCAGTACGATGGCGCTGATCTGGTCGGTCACCGACGAGAACGTGTGCCCCGGCGCAAGCACGCGGGAATCGACGCTTTCCGGCGTCGGCCCGTCGTGTGAATGTGCGGCGGAAGTGGCCATGATGCGTTACGCTAAGTCCGGGTGAGGATTGCGGAGGCGGGCGAGATACGTGGTGCGGGGCTGCGTGCCGAGCTCCGAGAGCACGCCGTAGTTGCGCGGATCCGCCTTCAAACGATGCGCACGGCTCGACGCATCGTTCAAATCGCCAAACACGATCGCCTGCGCCGGACACGCCTGCTGGCACGCCGTCTGCAGCGACCCGTCAACGATCGTAAGCTCACTCAGGTCCTCATCGACCGCTTGCTTCTTCGCTTCGATCCGCGCCCGATTGATGCGTTGCACGCAGTACGTGCACTTCTCCATGACGCCCCGGCTGCGGACCGTCACGTCGGGATTGCGCGCGAGTTCCACAACCGCCGGCGCGTCGCCGGTGTAGTCGAAGAAGTTGAATCGCCGCACCTTGTACGGACAGTTGTTCGAGCAATACCGCGTGCCGATGCAGCGGTTGTACGTCATCTCGTTGAGGCCCTCGTCGCTGTGCGTCGTGGCGGCCACCGGGCACACGACCTCGCACGGCGCCTTCTCGCAATGTTGGCAGAGCATCGGCTGGTGCGTGGCCGCCGGATTGTCCGGCTCGCCGGAGAAATACGTGTCGATCCGCAGCCAGTGCATCTCGCGGCTTTCGATCACCCGCTGCTTGCCGACCACAGGAATGTTGTTCTCCGCCTGGCAAGCCACGACGCACGCGTTGCAGCCGGTGCATTTCGACAGGTCGATCGACATGCCCCAGGCAAATCGATCGTACTCGTCCTCGGGATACAGCGACGGCAACTCGTGGTGCAGCGCGGCGGGAAGCACCGATTCGGGGTCGGCGAGATATTCCGCCACAGTCGCGTCATGGACGATATTGCGATCGTCGATGGCAAAGTGTTTTTGGGTTTGAGCAAGCTCGACGCGTCGCCCGGTTCGCGTGAGCGTGACCGCACCCGCAACAAACCCGCTCTCAGCGCCGCGTAGCTGGTAGGCGTTGAACCCGATGCCATTGGCGACCCGCCCCGCGCGCTGGCGGCCATAGCCCAGGTGACAGGTCACGCTGCCTCGCGGCTGGCCGGGCAGGATGCAGACCGGCCCCTCGATCGTGCGCCCCTCCCATGCGACGCGAACCACATCGCCGGTCGTGAACCCGCGGCGGGCAGCGTCCCCAGGCGAGACAAGCACCGCGTTTTCCCACGTCAGCTTCGTCAGCGGCTTGGGCAACTCCTGCAGCCAGGCATTGTTGGCCAGCCGACCGTCGCCGACCGACGGATCGGGCAGCAGCACAAGTTCCAAGCGATCGTCCCCGTCGCTGCCAACGACTGCGGGAAGGCTGCTCGCGGGCGCTGCGACCAGCTCTGCCGTCTGCACGGCAAACTGCGAATCCGCGATCACGCCGTCGCTGAGCGCCCGATGCCACCGACGCTCGAAATCACCGCCAAACTCGCTCTGCCAGGTTTCGCGGACGATGTCGTAGCTCGCCCGCGGCACAGGGTCAGCAAAGGCGGATAACAGCTCGTGAATCGTCTTGCCTGCGTACAAGGGCGCGATCAGCGGCTGCACGATCGACGCCGTTCCGTCGTAGGCCCGCACATCGCTCCATGATTCCAGGTCGTGCGTCGCGGGGATGTGCCACCGGCAGTGCGTGGCCGTTTCGTCGTCATACAAGCCAAAGTGAATCGCGTGCGGAACTTTCGCGAGCGCCGCCGCAAATTCCAGCCCCGGGGGCGCCGTATAGACCGGATTCGAGTCCAGCAGCAGCAAGGCGTCGACGTCACCCTCGTTGATCGCCCCAACAAGCTCGGCCTGCGAACCCGCGTCGGCGGCCATCTCGTCCGGCGGGGCGATGAACTGAATCGTTCCGCCGATGTTCGCCAAAGCGGCATTCATCCGATACGCCAACGCATGAAGCTCCGGCGGATGGTGATCGCCCGCCAAAACCAAGCCTCGCCCCCGCGCCCGCGTCAAGTCGTGGATGATCGCATCCAATATCCGCGCCAGCGATTCATCCGCATCGACGATCTCGGCGCCCTCACCCCCCGCGTCCTCGACGCCCAGTCGCGTCGCCAGCACGCGAGCCGCGCGCTCCACCTGTGTCGGCGTCAACCGCGCCCGGTGGTCAGCCGCCGCCCCCGTCGACGTGTGCGTGCTCTCCAACACATAGAGCCGATTGAAGCCTCCCTCCGCCTGCGGATCGCGACGCCCCGCAAACTCGCGCGACAAACGCACCGCCCCCGAGCCGCCGCTGAGGAAGTCCGCGTCCAGCGAAACGATCACATCGGCTGCGGCCAGATCGTAAACCGGCGTCAATCGCCGTTCGAACGCCAGCTCCGCGCCTGCGAGCGCGGCGCGCGACCCCAGCGGTTCATCGACATGCCACACGGCCTGCCGAAAGCGCGTCAGAAACGCCTCGCGCTGCCGCTGGAACGTCGGCGAAGACGATCGGCAGCTAAGCACGCGAAGCCCCGCCCCCGTGTGTCTCTCTGGAAACCGCTCGGCCACGAACCCAAGAAACTCATCCCACGTGGCAATCTCGCCGCCGCGGCGGACGGTTTGCGAGCGATCGGGGTCGTACAGCGTCAGCACCTCGGCCTGAACCTGCGCATCTGTCGCCCCCAAGCTGGCGGGGTGCAGCGGATTGCCCTCGATCTTCGTCGGCCGACCCATGTGGCTTTCGACGACGACGCCCAGCGCCCCCTCGGCCCGATGCAGCGCCGTGGCAAACTGCATCGGCACGCCCTGCACTTTCCCGCGGGGCTCGCGCACATAGGGAACGATCGTCTCTGGCGGCGGCGACGAGCAGCCGCTCATCCCCGCCAGCGCGAGCGACGACGCCATAATCTCCAGAAACCGTCGGCGATCGGTCTGCGGATCCCACGCCGCGACATGCCGAGGAAACTCGTCGCGCAGGCCCGCGGCAATGTCGCCGCTGGCAGCGAGCTCGTCCAAGCTACGCCAGAAGGCGACCGCCGGGCGTACCGCATCATCGCGGCTCGACTCGTTCGGCGTATGAGGGAGGCAGGCCACGATCGTTTCTTGAAAGATCCTGGGGTCTCGCCGTCAGCGGTGACACACGGAACAGTCAGTTTCGCGCCAAATGTGGTAGCTATCCATGAGCGCCGCGGCGGCCGCCCCATCGGCATTCTGGTCGCCGTCGCTCATGGCGAACACCTCGTCCGCCGCGCGCAGATGCGTCTCCGGATGGCGATGGCAATCGAGGCACCATTGCATGTGCAGCGTCTCGGCCCGCCACATCAGCGGCATGCGGTCGACCCGATCGTGGCACTCGACGCAGCCCACGCCCTTCTTGACGTGGATGCTATGGTCGAAATACACGAAGTCGGGCAGGTCGTGCACGCGGGTCCAGCGAAGCGGCTCGCCCGTGCGGAAGCTCGCGCGCACGGGCTCCAGCTTGGGGCTGTCGCGCCAGATTTCTTTGTGGCATTGCATGCAGACTTCCGTCGGCGGAATCCCCGCAAACGCGCTCGTCTCAACCGAGACGTGACAAAACCGGCAGTCGAGCCCCAGCCCGCCCACATGGTGCTCGTGACTGAACTGTACGGGCTGCGGTCGCACGACGCCCACCTGCGTCGTGTACGACGAACGGAAGAACTGCCACGCCACCCACCCCATCCCGGCAAGAATGAACACGGCGCCAAAGATGCTGGCGCGGGCGATCACATTCATGCTGGGATGAAAGACCTGCGGCATGACCCCATTTTGCCGTTGTTGATGGCTTCAAGTAAACAACCCCCCAGCGTGGCAAAGGGTGTACCGCGACGAAGCCATTAATGATTATCTGCACTCACCGACTCGCCGATACGGGAGCGGTCTGCGTTTGCAAATTACATTCCATTCACTCTGCACGGCGCACGGATGGTGCGCGCTCATTTTGACCGCTGCCGGGCGCCATTTTATTCGGCGAGTTGCACCTATTTTGCATTACCCTATATTGCGAGGTGCGGGGTGACTATTGCCCGTTCCCTTTTTTCTGTGGATGGCACGCCATGTCTGTCGCCGAGGCGCCGCAAAGCTCGTCCCTATCCGACAACGACGTGCAGGCCATCGATCAGTTGCGCGGAGCCTACGCGCAGCTGCGGAGCGAGTTGGGCCGCGTGATCATCGGCCAGGATGAGGTCATCGAGCGGCTCGCGATCTGCCTGTTTGCCCGCGGTCACGCCCTGCTTATGGGAGTGCCCGGGCTCGCCAAGACGCTCCTGGTCAGCAAGTTGGCCGAAACGCTATCGCTGCGATTCAGCCGCATCCAGTTTACGCCGGACCTGATGCCGATGGACATCACGGGCACCGACATCCTGCAGGACGCCGCCGGTGGGCGCCGCGAGTTCGAGTTCGTGCACGGTCCGATCTTCGCCAATATCGTGCTGGCCGATGAAATCAACCGCGCTCCGCCGAAGACGCAGGCTGCCCTTCTGGAAGCGATGCAGGAACACCGCGTGACGGCGGTCGGCAAGCCGTTCAAGCTCGATCCTCCGTTCCTCGTGCTGGCGACGCAGAATCCGGTCGAGCAGGAAGGCACCTACCCGCTGCCCGAGGCGCAACTCGATCGATTCATGTTCTTGATCGAACTGGACTACCCCTCGGAAGCGGAAGAAATCGCGATCGCCCGGACGACAACCGGCGACGAGTTGCCCGAGCTCACCCATGTGATGCACGCCGAGGACATCATGGCGCACCAACGCCTTGTGCGCCGCGTGCCCGTGCCGGATCACATTTACGCCTACGCCGCGCGCCTGGTGCGGAAGACGCGGCCGGGGGATCCCTCAGCGCCGTCGTGGCTCAAGCCGCTGGTCTCGTGGGGCGCCGGACCGAGAGCCGTCCAGAATCTGATCCTCGGCGGTCGGGCCCGGGCGGCGCTGCTCGGAAGCTACATGGTCCGCCTGGAAGATGTTCAGGAAGTCGCGATGCCTGTGCTCACCCACCGGCTGATCACCACGTTCGCGGCTCAGGCCGAGGGCATTTCGGCGAAGGACATCGTGCGGCGGCTGCTTGAAGAATCGACCGACGAGGAAAAATGACGGGAGCCGGTTTCAAAACCCCTCTCCGTGCGAGGGGAGAGGTTGGGAGAGGGGCGAATTATTCGAGCAATTTCAATCCCTCCCCTAGCCCCTCCCTTCGAGGAAGGGGTTTTGAAACCGGCTCGGACGATTGACCCGGTGCTCGTTTCCGCGTTCTGCATGGTGACTGGACCCGCGCCATGTCCTTCGATCGCCAATCGCGCAGCTTTCTCGAGCCGCAGGTGCTGGCCCGATTGGCAAGCGTGCCCTTCCTAGCGCGTCGACCCATGCAGGGCCATGTCTCGGGGCGACACGCCAGCCCGCACCGCGGCGCGAGCATCGAGTTCGCCGAGTATCGCAAGTACGTCCCGGGGGACGATCTGCGGCGGCTCGACTGGCGCGCGTTTGGCCGCTCCGACCGTCACTACGTCAAAGAGTTCGAGGCCGACACGAACTTGCGCTGCTGCCTGATCGTCGACACCAGCGGATCGATGGGCTTCGGGTCGACCGGCGTCACGAAGATTCACTACGCCCGGCAAATCGCCGGGGCGCTCAGCTACCTGGCCGTCCAGCAGGGCGACGCGGTCGGAGTGTCGTGCCTGGCCGACGGCATCGTCAACTCGCTCCCGCCGCGTCGCAACCCGGCCCACTTGCGCGTCGTGTTCGATCTGGTGGAGCGGATGAATCCGGCGGGTCCCACGAGTCTGGTCCCTGTGCTTCATGAGCTGGCAGAAACCATTCGTCAACGCGCACTGATCGTCATCGTGTCCGATTTCTTCGCCGACCCCGCGGAGCTGCGCGGCTGCTTCGAACATTTCCGGTTCCGCAAGCACGACCTGGCGGCGTTTCACTTGCTCGACCCCCAGGAGATCAGGTTCAAGTTCCAGCGGCCGATGCGATTTATGGATATGGAAGGCGGGACGGCTCTCTTCGCCGAACCGAATGAGATCGCCGACCGCTACCACGCCGCCATAGCGCGCTATCTCAAGGCGATGAAACAGGCGGCCATTGAGACTGCGGTCGACTACCATCGTGTCAGCATCGACGAAGGTTACGAGCGAACGCTGACGCGGTTTCTCGTGGGTCGCACCCGCGCAGGGGGCGTGCGATGAGTTTTCTCCAGCCGCTGTTGCTGATCGGCCTGCCGCTCGCCGGACTGCCGATTCTCATCCACCTGATCAACCAGCGGCGGTTTCAGAACATCGACTGGGGCGCGATGCGGTTTCTGCTGGAAGCCAACCGCATGTCCCGCGGGTACGCTCGAATTCGCCAATGGCTCATCCTGCTGTTTCGCACGTTGGCGGTCGGAGCCCTCGTCTTTACGGCGGCGCGTCCGCTGGCCAGCGGACGCCTGGGGCTCCTGGGCGGCGGCCGGGCCGAGACCACGATCGTTTTGCTCGACCGATCGGCCAGCATGATGCAGCGCGGGCCCGCCAACGTCGCGGCGAAATTGGAGACCGGCGTCGGCCAGCTTGCCCAGGTGCTCGAGACGCTGGGGCCATCGCGCTGGGTGCTCATCGACAGCGTGTCGCTCGTACCGCAGGAGATCGAGTCGCCGCGATCACTGCTCAATTCGGCCTCGGCGACGGCGACGAGCGCGTCGGCAGATTTGCCGGCGCTGCTGCAGGCGGCGCACGACTACATCCGCGCCAATCGCACCGGTCAAACCGAGATCTGGATCTGCAGCGATCTGCGCGCCAGTGACTGGAACGCCGCCAGCGGCCAATGGGCCACACTGCGGGACGCGTTTCGCGAGTTGCCGCAGGGCGTGCGGTTTCACTTGCTCGCCTACCCCGAGGAGGCGGTGGACAACGTCGCCATCCGCCTGACCGACGTCCGTCGGCAGCATGCGAGCGACGGAGCATCGCTGCTTGTCTCGTTTGCGCTCTCTACCGGCGCTGCGAAGGAAACGCAAAGTATTCCCGTGCAGATCGAGATCGAGGGCGCTCGATCCGAGATTGTCGTGGAGCTCACCGGCGGTGAGGCCACGATTCAAGATCATCCGGCGCCGATCGAAGCCGACCGCCAGCGGGGGTGGGGGCGAATTTCAATTCCCGCGGACGGCAATCCTGCGGACAACGAGTTTTACTTCGTGTTTGCGGAGCCGCCCCGCAGGCGAACGCTCCTGGTTGGCGACGACGAGGAGGCGCTCCGTCCCCTTCAACTGGCGGCATCGATCCTTCCCGCCGAACCAGCGAACGCCGACGCAGAGCTCGTCGACCCGGTCCAGCGCGGCGCCATCGACTGGAGCGATGTGGCGCTCGTCGTGTGGAATGCGCCGCTTCCGACGGGAAGCGATGCACGACAGTTGCAATCACTCGTCGAGCGCGGCGGCCAGGCCGTGTTCCTGCCGCCGCGCAACCCCGCCGGCGCCGAGCTGTTTGGCGTGTCGTGGGGCGAGTGGCGTGAGCCCGCTGAGCCAGTCGCTGTCGAAACCTGGCGCAGCGATCAGGATTTGCTTGTACGCACGCGGAGCGGCGAAGCCCTTCCTGTGGGCGAGCTGAAAATCCGCCGTTATTGCACGCTGCAAGGTTTGGCGACTCCGCTGGCGACGCTGTACGGCGGCGACGCACTGCTGGTTCGGGCGACGACGCCTGCCGGCGGCGCGTACTTCCTGGCCACGACCGCTGAGGTGAGCGACTCCTCACTGGCGACCAACGGCATCGTGCTCTACGCCGCGATCCAGCGGGCCCTGGAGGCCGGCGCTGAAAGTCTGGCAACGGCTCGACAACTCGTCGCCGGCCCGGCGAGCGCGACGGACGCCGCCTGGCAACAGTTGGCGGGCGCGCCCGAGGCGCTCTCCACGGAATACTCTTACCACTCGGGTGCCTATGCGGCAGGCGATCGATTGCTGGCCGTCAATCGCAGCGAACAGGAGGACCGCCCTGCCGTGCTGGACGACCAGCGCGTCGAAGAGCTGTTCGCCGGACTCGACTTCGACCGCGTCGACGATCGCGCCGGCAACCTCAACTCGCTTGCCCGCGAAGTGTGGCGGCTGTTCCTTGTCGGTATGGCCGGCGCTCTCATTGTCGAGGCGGGCCTGTGCCTGCCAAAGCGACCATCACTTACGGGAACTGCCGCTTGAACCCCGCCGCGTCGCTCACGTTTTCGCCGTCCGCGTGGACCATCGCCGGAGCTGTCGTCGCCGTGGGCGCCACGGCCGTGCTGAGCGCCGTCACCTGGCAGCGCAGCGGTCGGCGAAGTTCGATCGGATGGCTGGAGCTTTTACGCGTGGCGATTGTTGCCCTTGTCGGCGTGCTGCTCAATCAACCGGAGTGGGTCGAAGAGTTCCGCCCCGTGGAGAAGCCGGCCATCGCCGTGCTCCACGACGCGTCGGCGAGCATGGCCACGCGCGACGTGTTCGACCCGGGCATGCCCGCTGCTCCGCCCGGCGCGCGCAGCGACGCAGCGTCGGTTCTCAGCAGCAGCGCGACCTGGGCGCCGCTGGCAGAGCAGTTCGACGTCATCATTCAACCGTTTTCCGGCGGGCGTGACGAGGGTAGCAACTTGTACCAGCCGCTGGTCGCCGCGACGGAAGAGATCAGCCGACTCCGCGGCATCGTGCTGATCTCCGACGGCGACTGGAACCAGGGCGAGCCGCCGGTGCTTGCCGCCACACGTCTGCGACTCAAGGGCATTCCCGTGTTTGCGGCGCCGCTTGGGCGGCGCGAGCGACTGCCGGACGTCGAGTTGCTGAGCCTCGACGCACCCACGTTTGGCGTCGCGGGCAAAAGCGTCCGCGTTCCGTTCACCATCGAGAGCTCGCTGCCGAGGGAGTACCTAACGACCGTTGTGCTCACGACGGGCGATGGCGAGGAGCTGACCGCGGAAGTGCGCGTGGCGCCCAACGGCCGCACGGCCGACTCCATTATTTGGAAGCCTGCCGACGTGGGGGAATACTCGCTGACGCTCACGGTCCCCCCGCACGGCGAAGAAACGATTGCCGACAACAACGCGTTGACGGCGCCGATCTCAATCCGCGAGGAGAAGTTGCGGGTGCTCGTCGTCGAGTCGTATCCGCGCTGGGAGTACCGCTATCTGCGCAACGCCCTGTCGCGCGATCCGGGCATCAACGTGTCGTGCCTGTTGTTCCATCCCGGCCTCAGTAAAGTCGGCGGGGGCAACAAGGATTACATCAAGGAGTTCCCCGCGGGGCTCGATGAGCTGGCCCAATACGACGTCGTGTTCCTGGGCGACGTCGGGCTGGACGACGGACAGCTCACCAGCGAGCAATGCCGACTGCTGCGCGGGCTGGTGGAACAGCAGGCCAGCGGCCTGGTGTTCATGCCCGGCATCGATGGACGCCAGTTTTCGCTTCTCGAAACCGAGCTCGACGACCTGTATCCGGTCTCGCTCGACCCGTCGCAGCCCGGCGGCTGGGGTTCGCGACTGCCGAACCAGTTCGAGCTCACCGAGCTGGGCCGCCGCAGCCTATTGACCAAGCTCGCCGATTCCCCGGACGAGAACATTGAGGTTTGGGAGTCGTTGCCGGGCTTCCAGTGGTACGCGCCCGTCCTGCGCTCCCGGGCCGGCGCCGAGGTGCTGTGCGTCCACGAAGAGGCCGCCAACCGCTTCGGTCGACTCCCGTTGCTCGTCACGCGCACCTTCGGCGCAGGTAAAGTTCTGTTCATGGGAACCGACGGCGCCTGGCGGTGGCGCAAGGGCGTCGAAGACAAGTACCATTACCGATTTTGGGGCCAGGTGGTCCGCTGGATGGCTTATCGCCGCAACATGGCCAAGGGCGAAACAATGCGGTTGTACTACACGCCCGATCAACCTGCCGTGCGGCAAACCATTGCCCTGAGCGCCAACGTCATGGAACCCAGCGGCGAGCCGCTCAGCAAGGGCGACGTCCTGGCCCGCATCGAGGCGCCTTCCGGAAAGACCGAAACGGTCCGGTTCACGTCCACGGGCGAAGAGTGGGGCGCCTTTGCCGGCGAGTTCGCGCCGCAGGAGGCCGGCAAGCACCAGGTCACCATGTCGTGCCAGCAAACGCGCGGCGTGCTGGAAACATCAATCTTCGTCCAAGGCGCCGCGGTGGAACCTGTCGGCAAGCAGGCCCGGCCGGAGGTCCTCGAAGAGATCGCTCGCGTAACGGGCGGCGCCGTATTTACGCCGGACGAAATCGCCAAGGCGGTGGACTATCTTGCCCAGTTGCCGGAACCTCCCACGGCCGTCCGTCGGGTCCGCTTGTGGGGCCATCCGGCGACTGTCGGATTGATGATTTTCCTGTTAGGAACGTTTTGGATAGGTCGCAAGGCGGTGGGATTGATATGATGCCGTTGGCAAGTTCGCGGGTTCACGTTCATCGTCCGGTGAAGTTTCCTCGAATTGAACCGGTTCGTCCCCTGGCGGTCCAAGGAGCTCGACCATGAGCCGCGTCCAGTCCTCGACCCGATTGCAGTTGCCCGCGACGCTTCAGTCGCAGCTCGGCGATTTTCGCCGTCGAGTTTGGACCGCCAAGATGATCGAAGCGGCGGGGATTGCCGCGTTCTCGCTCTTGGCCGCGTATCTTTGCGTTTTTGCGCTCGACCGCCTGGGGAATACGCCGGCTTGGCTCCGCGCCGCGGCGCTCGTTGCCGCGGGCCTCGGCGGCGCGATCATCCCGGTCTACGTTTACCGTTGGATCTGGCGGCGCCGGCATTTGGAGCAGTTGGCCCGCCTGCTGAGCCATAAGCTGCCGCGCCTGGGCGACCAGCTCTTAGGCGTGATCGAGCTCGCTCACAACGACGCCGAGCAATCGCGGTCGCGCGTGCTGTGCCAGGCCGCGATCGAGCATGTCGCCGCAGACGCGCAGCAGCGCGATCTGAGCGCGGCTGCGCCCACCACTCGACAGCGCGGTTGGTCGATCGCGGCCGGCCTAGCGGCGGCACTCGCCGTTGCCCTGGCGGCGCTCGTTCCCGCGGCGGCGAGCAACGCCTGGGTCCGCTTTCTGAGCCCCTGGAAAGACGTCGCGCGGTACACGTTTGCCGCCGTCGAACCGCTCCCCAGCGAGATCATCGTCGCCCACGGCGAGCCGTTCTCGCTCTCGGCGCGGCTCCGCGACGAGACGCGGTGGCGCCCCGACAGCGCTCGCCTTCAAATCGGCAACCAACCGCCAACCGATGTCCGGCTGGAGGACGGCGCGTACGAGTTCGCCGGCCCTCCGCTGTTGGAATCCATCACGGCGAAGCTCACCGTCGGCGATTGGAGCGAGACCTTTCGGCTTGTTCCGAAACTGCGTCCAGAGCTGACCGCGCTTGCCGCCGACATTGAACTGCCCGAGTATCTCGGCCAGCCCGATCCACTGCAGCGCGATGTCCGCGGCGGAATCGCGCTCGTCAAGGGAAGTCGCGTCACGTTCAGGGCAGCAGCCAATCGGCCGCTCGCTTTTGCGACGATCGACGGCGCCCCAGCCAGCCCGCGCGGCGCCACGCTGACCACGCAACGCTTTGACGTCGCCGCTGCTCGTGACGTCGAACTGAAGTGGCAAGACCAGTTCGGCTTGACTGGCAAAGAGCCGTTGACCCTTTCCATTGCCGCCGAAGACGACGCTACCCCCAGCGTCGCGTGTGAAAACCTTCCTCGTCGCCGCGTGGTGCTCGACTCCGAGCAGCTCGTCTTTCACGTGACCGCACGCGATGATTTTGGCGTCCAGCACGTGGGCATCGAGTGGAAGGGGCTCGACGACCAACTCGTCAACTCACCCGCTCGCGGGGAGCAAATTCTCGCGCCCGGCGGCCACCATCAGGCCACGCTCAGCGTGCAGGGGACGTTCACGGCCCAGTCGCTCGGCATCGAGCCGCAGCCGATCGAGTTGCGCGTGTTCGTTTGCGACTATTTCCCCGGCCGGCCGCGCCAGTACTCGCCCCCCTGCGTGCTCTACGTGCTCGATGCGAACCGACACGCGATCTGGGTCACCGAGCAACTGGCCAAGTGGCAGCGGCAGGCCCTTGAGGTGCGCGACCGCGAGATGCAGTTGTATGAAGGAAACAAGCAACTGCGGGCGATGAGCCCCGCGGAACTCGACGAGCCGCAGGCGCGCCGCCGCGTGGAAGATCAGGCTGCGGCCGAGCGAGCCAACGGCCGACGTCTGGCGAGCCTCTCAACCGCGGGCGAAGAACTCTTGCGGCAGGCGGCGCGGAATCCCGAAATTGGCGTCGGCCACCTCGACCGTTGGGCCGAAATCCTGCAAGTGCTGGAGGACATCTCGGCCAATCGCATGCCATCGGTTGCGGACCTGCTCAACGAGGCGGCGCAATCCGTCGCATCGAGGACAGCGGCATCCAAGAGCGGTCCGAAAGCCGGCCAAGTGCGCGCTCAAGGCTCCGGACCGCCGACCGAATCGCCTGAGAACGCCGTGTCGCCGCCCGCGACTCCCACCCTGGTGGACGTGGAGTCGTCGCAACAGCCGACCGACCCGAACGCGGAAATGGGCGACGCACAAAAGAAAGGCGCCACGGCGCCCAGCCTGCGATTGCCCACGACCGTGGTCATGGGCCAGCCGCGCGCGGGCGAGGCCAGTCCCCCCGCCGAGAAGATCGATCAGGCCGTTGTCGAACAGAAAGACCTGCTGGCTGAGTTCGAAAAGGTGGCGAATGAACTGAACGAAGTGCTGGCCAACCTGGAAGGCAGCACGCTTGTGAAGCGGCTCAAGGCGGCGTCGCGCGAGCAGTACCGCATCGCGGGCCGCATCGCCGACTACGTCGAGGGCGCGTTCGGCGGCGAGACACGCCAGGAGGCCCCTGAAGCCATCAGCGAGCTCGCCAAACGCGAAGAGGCAAGCAGTCAAGGCGTGTCGTACATCATGGACGACATCGAAGCCTACTTCGATCGCCGTCGCATGGTGCGTTTCAAGACCATCCTGGATGAAATGCGCGAGCAGGACGTCGTGGGCGCGCTGCGCGGGATCGCGAACGACTTGCCCAACGAGCATGGCCTGTCGATGGCCCAGTGCGAGTACTGGTCCGACGCGATGGACCGTTGGGCCGAAGACCTCGTCGATCCCGCCTGCTCGGGCCAGTGTCCGGGCTGCCGCTCCAAAGGCAGCCTGCCGCCGTCGATCGTACTTGAAATCCTCAAGATCCTCGAAGGCGAGGTGAATCTGCGCGAGGAAACGCGCGTCGCGGAGCAAGCGCGTCCGGCCATCGACGAACCCAAACACCAAGCCGAAGCCGACCGCTTGTCAGCCGCGCAACGAGCGCTCGACGAGCGAACCGTGAGCGTGATCGGCCGCATCCGCGAGCTGCCTGACGCGGAAGGGGATTTTGCGTACGAGCTGTCGCTGCTCGCGCAAGTTTCGACGGTCATGCAGGAAGCGGCCGAAATTCTTGATCGTCCCGAGACCGGCGACGCGGCCATCGCCACGGAAACCGAAGTCATCGAGCTCTTGCTGAAGTCCAAGCGAATCAATCCCAAGGGCGGCGGAGGCGGCGGCTCCACGCCGGGCGGCGGCGGGAGCGGCGACACCCAGGATTCAGCGCTCGCGCTGCTAGGCAGCGGGTTCAACCAGCAAGAGGTTCGCGAGGATCGCGACGCCGAGCAATCGATCGGTAAGAGCGGCGACGTTCTGCCCGCGGAGTTCCGCGCGGGGCTCGATCGGTACTTCAACGAGCTGGAGCGGGATGCGCAAGGCGGCTGAAAAGACGGAACGCCAGTAGTGCGGCACTTTTATTGAGGTCTGCGTAGTTAATGCCCCCCCTGCCGGCACGGCTCTCGGCGATCGGCTGCCGGCTGTCAGCCAGGCGAAGAACACGCGTGCTTTCTGGCCGACAGCCGATCGCCGAGAGCCCCCGAGGCCCATTTATTGCGCAGGGATCAATAGAGAAGCTCATTTTATGACAGCGTCGTGTAGACTCATCATGGCAGCCGTTGCGACGTTCGCGGTCTGGTCGCTGGACGTATTCGCGCGCGGCCAGGAACTGTTCATCCTGGCCAACGAAGGAGTCGTGGACCCAGCGGCGGTCGATGCGGCTGCCGATGACGACGGCGCCGAGCACGAGGAGCAGGATCCCCAGGTCGCGGCCGTTCGAGCCCAATTCGAGCCCGCCGTACGGGCGCAGCTCTCGTTCGCCAACCGGGCCTGTCAATGGACGGCTGAAGAGCGCACAAACGCCATAGCCGCCGCCCGTGAGTGGCTCCGCCAGTACAGCCTCAAAGTCGCCAAGCAAAACGGGCAGATCAATCGTGGCGGCGTCGTACTCTTCGCAGGCGGGATGCCGAGAGCGCGGGCGGCGAACCCGGGGAGCGAATTTGAGGACCAGCTCGTCGCCGTGCTCCGCCAGGAAATGTCGGACGAGCAACGCACCCGCTATGACGCCGAACTCGAGCATCGAAAGACATTCCTCGCCGAAGCAGTGATCGAGAATCTCGTCGCCCAAACGGACCAGCGCTTGGAGCTCCAGCCCAAGCAGCGCGAGCAAATACTGCAGTCCCTTCGCAACCAGTGGAACGCCGCTTTGATCCCGCCGCTGCAGATGTTCGTGCAAATGCCGCAGTACATTGTCGCCTTTCCCGACGAGCACATCGTCCCCCACCTGTCGCCGCTGCAGAACAAAATCTGGCGTGGAGTTCAGAAAATCTCCGCGCGCGGCGTCATGTTCGGGGGCGGCATGTTTGGCGGCAACGAGCCGATGATCGACGACATCGATCTCAACGAAGGTCAGTAGATGCGCCGTTTTGTGACCAAACTGACGCTTGCTGCCATGAAGACGCTCGTCTGTCTGGCGATCGTCGCCGGCCACGGTCCCGCCGTCGCACAAAACTTCGAGATGACCGAAGCGCAACTCGATCAATGGCTGACGAACGGCGCCGGACCTCCTTTGCAGCTCTTGGAATCGCAGCTCGAAGCCCAGTTGGGGCGACTGGAGGAAACGTGCCGTCTAAGCCGGCTGCAGCTTGAAAAACTCGAACTCGCCGGCCGGGGCGATATCGCCCGGTTTGAACACGACCTCGCCGAGCTCAGCGATCGCGTGCTCGGCAAGGAATACGACCAGAATGAGATCGGCGAGGTCTATGAAACGATTCAACCGTATGCCGCTCGCTTGCGTCGGGGCGTGCTCAATGAAGGATCTCTGTTCCGCAAAGTGTTCACAACCCTGCTGGACGACCAGCAGCAAACGGATTACCGCCGCGCCGAGGCGGAACGCATCACGTTTCAGTATCGCGCGAAAGTGAAGCTCTTGGTCGCCTCGCTCGACCAGTCGGCGCCGATGCTCGATGAGCAACGTCGAGCGCTCCTCGACCTGCTCCTGCGAACCACACGACCGCCGCAGCGCTGGAGCGCAGAGGGCCAGTATGACTGGTACTACATCCTGCACCAGGCCGCGGAAGCGCCGCGCGACGAGATTGCCAGCGTGCTGGACGGCGCTCAGCTGCGTTGTTTCGAGGCGGCCGTGGCCAACGCTGGGGGTATGAAGCAAATGCTCGTGCGGGAAGGCCTCGTAGCCATGGACGAGGAGGCTGGAAACCACCCCCAGGTTCGCCGCGTCGCTCCGCAACCCGCCGTCGATATTCCCGAAGTCCAGATTGGGAACGAATGAACGGCCCATCAAGTTTCCCGACGTCGCAACCGCGGGCATCATCGCTCGCGCGGTATGTCATCCTGGCCGCCGCCATGTTCGGCGCCGGCGGCTCGAGTCTCGGCCAGCTCCCCCAAGAACACATCGGCGAAGCCGTTCCGCGCGACGTGCGCGAGATTTACGATCGGGGCCTCAAGTGGCTCGTCGCCAACCAGGCCGACGACGGGAGCTGGCGCGGCCAAAACCAAGGGCCAGGCGTCACCGGATTGTGCCTGATGTGCTTTCTTGCCTCGGGGGAGGATCCGAATTTCGGTCTCTATAGCACGCCGATTCGTAAGGCCCTCCGCAGCATCATTTCCTCGCAGGACGCCGCCACCGGCTACTTCGGCGGCAGCATGTATCACCACGGCTTTGCCATGCTGGCCCTGGCCGAAGCGTACGGCGCCGTCGATGAACGCACGCTGTGGCCCGACGGCGCATCGGGCCAGCGCCGTTCGATCGGCGAGGCGCTTGAACTTGCCGTCCGCACGGCGGTCACTTCGCAGAAGAAAAACAGCTTTGGTGCGTGGCGCTACTCGCCGGATTCGACCGACGCCGATACGTCGGTCTCGGGCGCGGTTCTCGTCGGCCTGCTCGCCGCACGAAACGCCGGCATCGAAGTCCCCGACGAAGCGATCGATCGGGCCATCGCCTACTACAAGTCGATGACGTCCGACTCGGGCCAGGTCGCCTACTCGGGCGGCATGGGCGGCTTCGACGAATCAATCGCCCGCGTCTCGATTAGCTCGCTCGTCTACGCCGTGGCTCGTCGCAAGGACATTCCGCAATACGACGCGACGCTGCGTCATCTGAAAGAGCGTCTGGAAGAAACCTCCGCCGGGCACTACCTGGAGTACACCCGATACTACGAAGCACAGGCTTTGTTTCAGGGCGACGTGGAGGCGTGGCAGAAATGGAATGAGATCCTCGTCCGCTCACTCAAGCAGTCGCAGCAAGCCGACGGCAGCATAACGGGCCAATTCGGCCCCGAGCTCGGGACGTCCATGTCGTTGCTGGCCCTTGCGCTCAATTACCGATTCCTGCCGATCTACGAGCGATAAAAGGTATGTGCATGAGTCGGCTTCGCCCGCATTCCCGGGCTTTGATCACGATGCTGGCCAGCGTCGCCGCGCTGGGGTCGGCGTTCGCCGATCAGTCTGCAGCCCCCCGTTTGCAGATGGTCAATGGCGACGCATACGCCGGCCGCCTGGTCGAGTGCGATGAGGCGGGCCTGGTCGCCTGGCATGCGGACGATGCGGTCGCGCCCTATCGTTTTCCGCTTTCCTCGGTCAGCGTCGTCCATTTCGCCCACCGTCAGGCAAGGGAGCCTGACGGCGACTTCTGCGCCGAGCTTTTCGGCGGCGACGTGCTGTTCGGTACGCTGGTCGGACTCTCCGATGACGCCGTCGAATTGGAAACCGCGGCGCTCGGCCTGCTGCGTTTCGATCGCCGCATCCTTTCGCGGCTGCAACCGTGGGGCCAGTCGAGCGGCATCGAGTACCTCGGGCCCGATGGCTTGCGCGGCTGGACGGCCCTGGGCCCCGACAACCCTTGGAGCGAGGAAGCCGGCCACCCCGTGGCGGCCTCGCGCGGAAGTTTGTCCTTGGGCTCCGTCGAGATTCCGGCGCGGGCCAGCATCGAAGTCGAGCTCTCTTGGGAGAAGAAAGCCGACTTCTCGCTTCAATTCGGCCTCGGCGAGGCGGCTCACTTGATGCAACGTGTCGTTGAGAGGTTCTCGGGCCGAGCTCGGGCCAAGGAGCCCGCCCAGGCGGCGAGCCCTCCCTCGGCCTTCGAGATCGCGGCCTGGGGCGAATCGCTCGTGCTGGTTCGCGAGCAGGAGGAAGACGCCGACGTTGCGCCGATTGTCAAACTCGCCCGAGGACCGGGTCGCCTCGCGCTGCGCCTGCATTTCGATCAAGAATCGGGCAGCGTCGCCGCCTATGACCTGGAAGGCCAGTTCCTCGCCAGGGTGAAAACGTCGGCGCCTGGTCCGCAAGGGCACATCGGCGTGCGGCTCGTTAACAATCGGGGCGATGTCCGCTTGGAGCGCCTGCTGATTCGTCGCTCCGGCGGCGCCGAGCCGAGCGACGCAAGCCATGCCGCGACCGCCCTGGCGTTAAGAGACGGAAGCACTCTCGCGGCCGAACGGGTGACGTTCGACCGCGACCAGCGTGAGTTCGTCGTTCCGGTTGAGTCCGAGGAACGGCGAATCAGCGCCGACAACGTGCTATCCCTCACCTTTTCCGCGGCCGATGAAGCTCCTGATTTCGAACTTCGCGCATCGCTCCGGGATGGATCCCGACTGAATGGCAGCCTCCAAAAAGTTGAGCATGGCCGCCTTTATCTCTCCCGTCGCGGATTCGACCAACCCATGGACATCCTGGTAGAAGACATCGAGATGCTCGTCGGTCTCGAGCGTTTGACGGCTCCGCAAGCAGGCCCCGGTCGGATGGGGCGGTTGGAGACGGCGAGCAGCTCCTCCCACGGCACTCTCGTGGACGCCGCGGCGTCGACCGATGAGAGCCCGCTGGCCTGGCGCCCGCACGCGAGTACAGTCAGCAGTCCGCTTCGAGCCGATGTCAGCGGGCGGATCATTTACCGCGCACCGCCGCCGCAGCAGGCCAGCCATCCGCCGGCGAACCGTCCGCAGCCGCGGGCCGCAAATCAGAATTTGCTGCAGCGTATCGTCGGGGCGATGCGAGCTTCGCCTCCCGACGCCGCCCGTCGGGCGAGCGATCCTTACGGTGAACTGTTATGGCTGCGCGCCGGAGACCGCATTCCCTGCCGCTTGGAGTTGATCGATGACCGCGGCGTAACGTTTTCCACGCCTGTCCTGGAAGCCACCTTCGCGCCGCACGAGAGCATCAAGGCCTGGGATGGCCGGAGCAGCGTTCGCAACCTTACCACCGACGACGTCAAGCTCACGCGCCTGCTGACGCTGCCCCGCATGCAGCGTGAGAACCCGCCGTCGCATGTGATTGAGAGCATCGCCGGCGACCTCTTGCGAGGCCGGCTTCAATCGATGGACGACGCCACGCTCGCGATCGACGTGCGGCTAGAAACCAAGCGCATCCCGCGGGCTAACGTCGCGCGCATCATCTGGCTGGGCGACCTTGGTGAAAATCTGGACGGTGCTGCGCCGGGAGACGCAGATCGGGAAAGGGAAAACGACCCCGCGGACGGAACACCGATGAGTTTACAAGTGCAGGCAGTGTGTAGTGATGGAGTGCGACTCACGTTCGCGCCGCACAGGTTCGCCGACGGAGCGCTCAGCGGGGAAAGCGCGCTGTTGGGTCCGTGTAACGTACTCATTGAATCGATCGACCAACTGTTTTTAGGCGCCGCGATCTCGGAAGCGGCAGCAGAACTCGCTTACAGTAGCTGGCGGCTGCAGGCGGCTCCCGACCCGCGCTTCACAACCGAGGACGGCGCCGCGGACGGAACCCGGGGCATTGCCGGTCTGGAGTCGGCGCTGGTCGGCAAGCCGGCCCCGGATTTCACGCTGGAATACGCCGACGGCGGCGCCTTCCAACTCAGCAAGCAGAGCGGCCGCGTGGTGGTGCTCGACTTTTGGGCGAGTTGGTGCGGCCCCTGCATGCAGTCGATGCCCGCCCTCGACGAGATGGCCCGCGAGTTCGGCGACTCGATCACGTGGATTGCAGTCAACATGCAAGAGGATCGTAGGACCGTCGCCAGCGCACTCGAGCGGCTGGGCGTCGCGCCGCAAGTGGTCCTGGACGTCGATGGGGCGGCGGCCGAGAAATTTGCCGTGACGGCGATTCCGCAGACGGTCGTCATCGACGCCCAGGGAACCGTGTCGCACGTGTTCATCGGCGGCGGCCCAAGCGCGATTGAACAGATTCGCACGGCGATTCACGAAACGCTTGCCGACGAGAGTTCATCGGCCGGCCAGTAGAAGAGCGATGGCCTGACCTCAGCATGGTCAGCAGGGTCTAACGTAAGGGGCGTCATGCTAACTTCCCCTTTGCCATCCACAACGTTCAGTTCTATCTCCCCGCAGGCGACGTCATTGATTCGCCTGACCCCTTGGAGACGACGCGATGGAGTCTGCGGCCGCCTGCACCCAACTGGGCAACGGGAAATACGAGAATCCACTCCAGCTCGGCGGCATCCGGACGGGGAGTTTTGACTACCCGAACCCCAACGGCGGGCAGTCGTGTCGCGTGGCCCACGTGAACACCGGCTCCGGATTGCGCCTGGTCGTCGTCCTCGATCGCGGCGCCGACCTCGGCGAAGCGTCGTTCAACGACGTCAATCTCGCCTTCCTGAGCCAGAACGACTACAAGCCGCCAAGTCACGCCTATCATCGCGACGCCGACTGGCTGGCCGGTTGGCCGGGCGGATTGCTGACGACTTGCGGTCCCGGGCTGATGGGCGAGCCCCGCCAAGAGCGAGGTCAAGCCGTGTCCCTGCACGGCCGCTTCTCGAACACGCCTGCGGCGCTGCTCGAGATCGCCAATCCCGACCCGGCGGCGGGACGGACCGAAATGAGGCTGGTCGCCGCGATCCGCGACGCGCGGATGTTCGGGCCGACCATCGAAGTGCGGCGGATGTGGCGGTTCTGGCTGGGCGAGCCGCGCATCGTGCTCGAAGACGAGGTCTGCAATCGCGGCGACGAACCGGCGCCTCATGGCATGCTGTACCACATCAATTTCGGCTACCCGCTGCTGGACGAGGGAACGAGGCTCGCCTTCGGCGGCAGGGCCCAGGGGTACTGCATGTATGAAGATTTTTCCGAGGAGCAGTTGGAGGCGACCAAGCTCATCCCCCCGCCTGAGGAGCGCTTCCGTGGCGCCAACGAGGGACTGCTCATCGTCGAACCGGAGCCGAATGATGATGGCTGGGTCCGAACAGGCATCTTCAATCCGCATCGCGCGATCGGCGTCGAGGTCGCATTTCCGCTGCAGGAGTTGCCGCGGCTGGCGAATTGGCAGCACTTCGGTCCTCGCGGCAGCTACGTCACAGCGATTGAGCCGTTCAATGGCTCGCTCTTCGGCGTCGCCAAAGATCGTCATCCGCGAGCCGATCTGTGGCTGGCGCCGGGCGAATCGCGACGTTACCAGGTGCAGCTTCGCATCCGCCGCGGCGACGACGCGCTCGCCGGGTTGCGAGAGCTGGATGGACCGCTTACGATTGCGGACCCGTAGTCTGGGCTTTGCCCAGGAAGTTCGAAATCCGAAACTCGAAACTCGAAATCCGAAGCACGAAGCGGGAATTCCTCAAACGGACGAAGCCCCTTCCGCATTTGGACTTGAAATTTCAAGCTTGGGACATTGTTTCGGATTTCGAGTTTCGAGTTTCGAGTTTCGGATTTCAAATATCTGAGCGACGTCCTTGGTCCGTGAACGAGGCGATCCCCATGCGTGCATCCTTGACGCCGCTCGCTCGCGACGCCGTCACGTTGATTGGCGAGGGGCTCGATCACCCGGAATGCGTTTGCGTCGGCGATGGCGGCGTCCTGTTCGCCGGGGGCGAAGCCGGGCAAATTTACCGCATCGAGCTGGGGGGCCCGCAGCGTCAAATCGCCGCGACGGGCGGCTTCTTGCTGGGCATCGCGCTCGACGGTCGCGGGCGCCTCTACGCCTGCGATTGCGGCCAGCGGAAGGTGTGGCGGATCGATCCCGATGGCGCCGTGGCGATGTATTCCGACGGCGCCCCGAGCCGGCCGTTCACCGTCCCGAACTTTCCCGTGTTCGACAGCCGGGGAAACCTCTTCGTCTCGGACTCCGGCGACTACTGGAATGCCCAGGGCAACGGCTGCGTGATGCGAATCAACGCCCGCGGCGAAACGTCGGTGTTCCACGCCGGGCCGTTTCGCTTTGCCAACGGCCTGGCGATCGATCCCACGGAAACATGGCTCTACGTGGCGCAAACCACGGCGGCGAACATCGTGCGCGTGCCCCTGAACGAGCCGAACGGCCGCATCGAGGTAACGCACGAGTTGCCGGCCGGAACGGCGCCCGACGGCCTCGCCTTCGCCGCGGACGGGCAGTTGGTCATCGCGTGCTACAAGCCCGACGGCCTGTTTTTGGGCGCACCTGATGGCCATGTAACGATTCTTTGCGATGACCCCACGGGCGAATTGCTCAGCCGGCCGACGAACGTCGCCCTGACCGACGGCCGTTTGTACGTGGCGAACCTGGGCGGCTGGCATCTCACGAGCTTCGAGGTCCCGCTGGCGCCGCGTCCACTCTTTCGCCCGCTGCTCGACTATTGAGCACCGGGTCGCCGATGAGCCTCGTCCGCGGGCGGCTGTCAGCGATCAGCCGTCAGCAGGCCCTGGATATCCGCTTCATCCTGGCCAGGGAGAGAGCCAGAGGGTCAATTCTTGCCGTCCCGGAGGGACGCGACGATACTAGCCCAGTGATTTACAGGATGATGCAAGTGCAGGCAGCCGAACCCAGAGGGTTCACAGCCATTAGCCGGCGGTCGAGCGAGCTCGACCGCCGGAAACGGATGTTGCGAGTCCGTCGAACCTGGAAGGTTCGCAGAGGCGCTGCCAACCCTCCAGGTTGGGAACGCCTTCTTCGACCAATCACCGGCGGCGTCGCTTCGCTCAGCCGCCGGCTAATCGCTTCGATCCCTCCGGGATCAGAACTCGCTAACGCCCGCGTTGCTAGCCTTTGCATCATCCTGTGAATCGCTGGGCTAGTGTCATGTCGTCCCTCCGCGACGAGGTTCTCTTTGAGCCCTGCGCCGCCAATGCCCCGCTCTTCTGGCCGACAGCCGATAACCGGCAGCCGATAGCCAGCCCGATGGGAACATTCGCCGCGCAGACCTCAATGAAAGCCGGAGACGCCGAGCAGAATTTGCAGGGCATTTGACCAAATCTCACAGTAGGCGCCCGCGACAGTTTCCTCATAATGATTTATTCTGCTAAATGGTTTGCCAAACGCGCGTCGCTCCGAGTGCGTCGCACGCTTTGCAATCCCACAAACCCTTTTGAAGAAGAGGTCACCCTTCGGAAAGCGTAAGAGCGTCATTGCTCAACGCCCTTGCGCTCGCGTCGAACACAGAGAGACCTGGCGGCTCCTCTCTGAACGTTGGACGCACCCCGCGAAGCTTTCACCGCTCGCGGGCAACTCCCTCCTAACTCGATCTGCCGCCATGACTCCATCCATTCGTCATCCCCTCGAGCCGCTCTCGGCCGAGGAAGTCAAACGCGCCGTCCACATTTTCCGGGACGCCGGAAAAGTCTCGCCGAGTACGCGATTCGTCTCGATCGCGCTCCACGAGCCGCCCAAGGCGACCGTGCACGCCTTCCCCGGCGGCGAGCCCATCGCCCGCCAGGCCTTCGCGGTGCTGTTCGACAACGCGGAGAACGCCTGCTACGAGGCGGTCGTGTCGCTGGACGAGGGAGCGATTGCCTCCTGGCGGCACGTGCCCGGCGTTCAGCCGACGATGACGTTCGACGAGCAGGTCGAATGCGAGCAAGCGGTGCTCGCCAGCGCCGAGTTTCGCGACGCACTGCGCCGGCACTACGGCGTCGACGACGTCAGCCTCGTGATGGTCGACATCTGGAGCGCCGGGAACTACGGCTCCGAGGAGGACCGCACGCGGCGATTGGCGCGGCCCCTCTGCTTCCTGCGGAGCGATCCGACCGACAACGGCTATGCCCGGCCGATCGAGGGCATCCGCCCGGTCGTCGATCTCAACGCGATGCAAGTCATTCGCGTCGAAGAGCATGGCGAGTGGCCGCTGCCGCCCGAGCAGTGCAATTACGCGGCGGACCGCGTCTCCCCGCAACGGCAGGACGTCCGCCCGCTCGAGATCGCGCAACCCGAGGGGCCCAGCTTCCACGTCGACGGCCGGCAGGTGAGCTGGCAGAACTGGAAGTTCGTCATCGGCTTCAACGCCCGCGAAGGACTGACGCTGCACCACATTCGCTACGCCGACGGCGGTCGCGACCGGTCGATTCTGTACCGCGCCTCGCTCACGGAAATGGTCGTACCCTACGGCGATCCCGGGCCGACGCAGCGGCGGAAGAACGCGTTCGACGTCGGCGAATACGGCATGGGCATGTGCGCCAACAGCCTGGAGCTGGGCTGCGACTGCCTGGGGACGATCCACTACTTCGACGCCGATCTGGTCGCCAGCCGCGGCGAGTCGCTGCTCGTCAAGAACGCGATCTGCATGCACGAAGAGGACTTCGGCATCCTGTGGAAGCATACCGATCGCCGGCTCGGCGCGCCGGAAGTGCGGCGGTCGCGCCGCCTGGTCGTATCATCGGTCTCGACGGTGGAGAACTACGAATACGGCTTCTTCTGGTACTTCTACCAGGACGGGAACATCGGGTTCGAAATCAAGCTCACCGGGATTCTCTCGCTCGGCGCGGTGCATCCGGGCGAGGCGCCCAAGTACGGCGCCATGATCGCGCCGCAGCTCTACGCGCCCAATCATCAGCACTTCTTCAACGTGCGCTTGGATTTCGACCTCGACGGCGTCGAGAACTCGGTCCAGCAGTTGGACGTCGTCGCGGAGCCTTACGACGAAGCCAACCCCTACAAAAACGCCTTCTATGCGCAGGCGACGACGCTCGCCTCGGAAAGTCAGGCGAAGGCGAACCTCAGCGTCGAGGCGGCCCGCACGTGGAAGATCGTGAATCCCGCGGTGAAGAACGCCGTGGGTCAGCCCGTCGCGTACCGGTTCATGCCGGGGGACAATTCCGTCCCCTATGCCGCGCCGGACGCCTGGTGGCGCAAGCGCGCCGGATTCGTGAACCATCACGTGTGGGTCACGCCGTTCAACGACAACGAACGCTACGCGGCCGGCGACTATCCCAACCAGAGCAGCGGCGGCGACGGGCTCATCCGCTGGACGGAACAGAATCGGCCGATCGAGGCGACGGACGTCGTCTTCTGGTACACCTTCGGCCATACGCACATTCCGCGGCCGGAGGACTATCCGGTCATGCCCACGGCGTACATTGGCTTCCTGCTGAAGCCGGCGGGATTCTTCGCCATGAATCCCGCCAACGACGTGCCGCCCTCGCTGAAGAAGGCGACGGGGTCGACGTGCTGTCACTGATTGATTCGGCGTCTCCGCGACGGTAGAGGTCTCGAACAATGTGTCCTGCTTGTTGGGCGACCGCGCTGACGACGTTCTTCGGCGCGGCAGCGCTGACGGCGGTCGCGATCGCGGCAACCGATCGCCTGTCGTTGGCCGTCGGCGCCGCGACCGGCATTGGCGCCGGCCTGAGCCACTGGAACCTGGTCGTCGTGCCGTGGACGTGGTATGCAGTCGTGGCCGCGGGACTTCTCGGTCGCGTGGCGTATCTGCTCGTCGTCCGCAGGGACGGCCTGATGCCGGTTATCCTCTGGCAACGAGCCCTTCGTTGCGCCAAACGCCGTTGTCCCAGCGCCCAGCAGGACGGCCAATTCGCAAGTGGCCAGCAGTGAGCGGCGCCGCCGCAAAGCACGCGAGTTGGCGAAACAAGAGACGCGTCCCTTTGCGCCGATTCGCATGATTTGCGATGAAGAACTCCTTTTCTCTTGCTTATCCACTCTTCCTTCGAGTCATCGTGTCGCTTCCCCCTCTCCTGAGGGCTGTAGGCCCGGCGCTGCGACAACCCAGGCCAACAGCCCGGGCGTGCTCGCGTTTGGCCCGTATCCGCTCTATCGGTTATACTGGCATCATCCCGCTCGCTTGAGGGCGGGCAACTGAGCTTGGGCGTTAGGCGGCATGAGTGCTGATTGGCGGACGCTACGAATGGGTGATCGCATTCGCTTTCTCCGAATGCCGCCGCATTTCTCACGTCCGAACGATCACGTTCCTCCAGAGACGTTGGCGCTCTACGAGCTATTGATTTCCACCGGCGAGCCAATTGAGATTGACGACTTCCTCGATGATGGCACGCCTGTAGGCGGTTACGTGGATCGCCAAAACGCTGACAACCCGGTTTTTCATGGCCTCTTGATCGATGACGCTGACGAAGGTT
Source organism: uncultured Planctomycetaceae bacterium (assembly GCA_964430075.1). Taxonomy (GTDB): domain Bacteria; phylum Planctomycetota; class Planctomycetia; order Pirellulales; family Lacipirellulaceae; genus Lacipirellula. The sequence goes on from CAYSFP010000001.1 coordinate 103,985, forward strand.
GCTGGGAGCGCATTTCGGAAATCGCCTAACGAGTCGGCGGGGCAAGTAGGCCTCGCGCAAAGGAATTCGCCAGGAATTCATTTGCTTTCTTGGCGTTCCGATCTTGCGCCTTAGCGCCTTTGCGTAAGTAAGCTCGGCCAGCGTTACGACGGGGGGGGCTTGCGATTCGTTCGGGTTGTCCGGCAGGGCGTGACGCCATGCCAAACAAGGCGCTGACGTTGACCCGCGGCCCAATGCCGAGTTTGGCGTTTACTTGCCGCAGCGGTTATCCTTCGTATGGTCCGCTCGCTTGAGGGCGAGCAACTGAGCTTGGTCGTTCGGCGATGGAGGGCCTCGATGTCGTTTAGCAAGAAGGTCGCGGTCGGGTTGACGGTCGCGGCGTCGTTGGTCCTTCATGCCGTGGCGAGGTACGCGGCACCCCGACGGTCAACTCGCCGTTCGGTGACGGGGGGCCGTTCGGGGGCGGCATCTTCGGCGGCATGCAGATTGCCCTCACCATCACGGGTTGGAACGGGAACATCACCCTCGGCGGCCTGAAGCTGCCGAACTGGCTCGTCGTACTGGCTGCTGCGGGCGTTGCCGGGGTCGGGTGGCTACGGGCAGGGGGCGTGTGAACATCCCCGGTATTCGTGCCGTTCGCCCTCGCCGGGTACGGGCTGCTGCACTCGGCGTTCGCCTTCGTGGTGCTCATGGATTCTAACCACGGATCCGCTGGCGTGGGGTCGTTCTTCACGGCCGCGGCGTTCGTCGGCATGCTGGTGTTGCTCGTCCGGCAGGCTCGCGGGCTGGTGGCGGAGAGCCGCGCCGAACCAGACACTGCACCTGACCCTGCGGGCATGTAGGCTTTCTGGAGTTCACAGATCCCCGCGCCCGCCGGACAGGTGAGCTTGGTCGTTCGGCACTTGGAGAATTGGTCATGACGCTGTGGCAGATGCTGTGCTCCGTGCCGCCGCTGGTCGACGAGCGCGACGTGATGGCTCGGATCGGCTTCCGGTTTCTGTGGTGCACCGGTCCATACTTCATCGTTGCCGCGGCGCTTTCGGCGTTTGGCAACGCCGCCTTACTTGCCAACCCCGCGGCGTTTTTCATGGCGGCGATTCCTGTTTTGGGCGGACTCCACGATTGGCGTCGCATCCGTTCCAGGTCGATTACGGCCTAACAAGGCGCTGCAGTTGACCCGCAGCTCAGCGCGCTTTGGCGTTTCTCCTCCACAGCGGTTACAATTCGCACCATCCGCCCACCTGAGGGCGGGCAACTGAGTTGGGTCGTTAGGCGGCTGTTCCAGAACGTGAGGGGAGACGATGCAAGAAGTATCCATTGCGTTGGTGGTAATCCTATGCTGCCTAGCGCCGTTGCTCGCGTTGAACTCGCAAACTAAGTTGAGAGCGTCTAGGCGACAGGTTGCCGTGCTGGGTTCAGTCGGGTTGGCCGTCGCAGTCGTGGTTCTCACCGCATACCTGCATGCGTAGAGTAAGCCGCGCCGCCTAACAAGTCGCTGCAGTTGACCCGCAGCCCAACTGCCGATTTGGCGTTCCGCCTCCGCTGTGGCTATACTTCGCGTCATCCGCTCGCTTGAGGGCAGGCCACTGAGCTTGATCGTTAGGCGGCTGACCTATGGGACGAATGATGGGCATCGTACTTGTCGGTCGGTTGGATGGTTATCCGCAGGTTCGGTGGGGAACCGCCTTACTACTGGCATGCGCGCTGGGCGTCTTCTGCTCAGCGGTCGCGGCGGCAACGTATTTCGCGCTTTGCGGCGGATTCTCGCTGCCTGCCACGGCAATCGGATTCATGGGGCCCTTTATCACCGTTGGCGTCGGCATCCAACATACGTTGCGATTGCCCATCGAGCAGTTAACGGCGCTTGATCAACCTGTCGCCTAACTGGGCGCTGCAGTTGACCCGCCAGTCCAGCGCGCGCTTTGGCGTCACGTTTTCTTTTCCTTTTCTTTACGCCAACGGCGTTGCATAGCGTAGCCCAGGGTTGTTCGCGGTCCGCGAACAACCCTGGGTCTCGATGCCGTGATGACCGTTTACGCTGAAGGCGTTGCACATTGCGGTTGCCGACGCTGTGTGTAACGCCTTCAGCGTAAGGAAATCCATGGGAGACGTTACCCAGGGTAGGCCGCTGGTCGCGGCCAACCCTGGGCTACGGTATGTAACCGCGTTGCGGTACAGACGGCGGCCGGATGCCGCCTAACATAACCCGCTTGGCGGTTCCTCCGCTCCTCGACAAGACGAATCTATGCTCGCGTGCCTCGTAAGCAACGAGTTCTGCCCGGCGGAAGGCGGCGATCGCTACCGATCGTCGATCGTGCGCTGCCTTTGCTCGCCGAGCCCTTCGATGCCCAGCCGCATCGTCTGCCCGGCGCGCAAGTACACGGGCGGCTTCTGCCCCAGGCCGACGCCCGGCGGCGTTCCCGTCGAGATGACGTCGCCGGGCTCCAGCGTCATGAACCGGCTCAGGTAGCTCACCAGATACGCGACGCCGAAGACCATCGTCTTTGTGGACCCGTTCTGAAACCGGCGACCGTCGACCTCCAACCAGAGAGACAGGTTCTGCGGATCGGGAATCTCGTCCCGCGTCACGAGCCAGGGCCCCAGCGGCGCGAAGGTGTCGCAGCTCTTGCCCTTGACCCATTGGCCGGTTCCTTCCAACTGATAGGCTCGCTCCGACAGGTCATTGACGACGCAATAGCCGGCGACGCAGCGCAGCGCGTCGGACTCGGCGACGTACTTGGCCCGCTCGCCGATGATCACGCCCAGCTCCACTTCCCAGTCGGTCTTCTCCGAACCGCGGGGAATTCGCACGTCGTCGTTCGGGCCGCAAATGGCGCTGGTGGCTTTCATGAAGATGACCGGCTCGGCCGGAACGGCCATGCCCGACTCGGCGGCGTGGTCGGCGTAGTTCAGCCCGATGCAAACGATTTTGCGCACGCCGGCCACGCACGGTCCCAAACGCGCCGACTCGTCAACCGTCGGCAACGACGCGAGATCGAGTTGGCGCAACCGGTCGAGCGCGGCGTTCGACAGCGCGTCGCCCTGAAGATCGTCAACGATCCCGGCAAGCGACCGGATCTTCCCCTGGGCGTCAACCGCGCCGGGGCGTTCGTCCCCGGGAGAGCCATAGCGGACCAGCTTCACAATGAAAACTCCTACACGATGAGAGATACAATTCCGGGCGGACGCCGCCGCGGGGCCGGTTCAAATGCTCCAGCCGCCGTCGATCAAATGGACGCCGCCGGTGACGAAGGCGGACTCGTCCGACGCCAGGTAAACGGCAAGGTGGGCGATCTCCTCCGGCGCGCCAAAACGCTGCATCGGTTGCCGGGCGACGAAGGCCTCGCGCGCCTGCGCATAGTCGCCGCCGGCGGCGAGTCGCTGCTCCAGCGACGGCGTCAGGACGGTTCCCGGGCAAATCGCGTTGCAGCGAATTCCCTGCGTGACGAAGTCCGCGGCGACCGACTTCGTCAAGCCGATGACCGCGGCTTTCGTTGCGGCATAGGCGCAGCGATGGGGGGTGCCCTTCACGCTGGAGACGACGCTCGACATGTTGATGATACTGGCTTGTCCGATCTTGAGCATCGCGGGTAAGAACGCTCGAATCATCCGATACATCGCCGTGACGTTGACGTCGAACGACTGCGCCCAAGCGGCCTCGGAACATTCCAGGATGGAACCATCGTGCACGATTCCCGCGCAGTTGAACAGCACGTCGACCGGACCGACCCGCCGAGCGAGATCCTCGATCGCCGCGGCGTCGCAGACGTCGAGGCGTTCCGTTTCCACTTCCGGCAGTTGCGCCGAGAGCTCGTCGAGCGCCTCCTGACGAACGTCGGTCGCCAGGACGCGGGCCCCTTCACGCGCGAATGCAACGGCTGTCGCCAACCCAATTCCTTGGCCGGCCGCGGTTAAGAGCGCTCGCTTCTCTTTGAGTCGATTGCCCATAAGAACGGCCTCAACGGACGCGTTTGGTTGCTCTAGGATTCGGCCGGCGTCCGCCATGCCGATCGCTAAAAGGCCCCGCGTTCCAAGGGCCCGGTTGCGTCCAGTTCAAGCAGCGCAAACATGACAAACGCCGAACCGTCGAGCGCATCGTAGTAGGGCTTCGCGGGATGACCGCGAAACAGGCCATTCTCGTAGAGCTTGTCGACGGCCTCGGCGGCCAGCGCTTCGGCGCGACGCCGGTGCGCTTCCTTGCCCGTGGCCCGATGGAGATGAACAAAAAACGAGATCGCTCGCCCGTAGTTTTCGGCATAAGTTCCGCTCGTCTTGACCAGCTCGGGCATGGCGGCTTCGAGCTCCTGCTTCCAACGTCGCCCCGGCTGCGCCGGCAAGGCCGCTTCGATCGCCTGAGCCCAGCGTTCCGCAATCGCCAGCAACTCGCCGTCGCGGTTCGCCGGTTCGTCGGCGGAAACCTCCCAGGCATAGACCGCCGCTTGCGCCGCGCTCACGGGAAACTCCCACGAGTACACGTGGGTCTTCCAAACGTCGACGTGCCCGGCAGGCGCCCAGACATAGTTGTAGAACTCGCTTCGATCGCGCAACGGCACGCCGTCCAGTTTCAACGTACCCCAATACATGCCGGCGGAGGCATCCCAACCGTACTTGTCGTACGCCTTGATGAACGCGATCGCCTGATCGCGAAACGCCGCGTCTCCCGTGCGTTCATAGCATTGGAGCAATTGCGCGGCGAACGGTCCCGTTAGCTTCGTGGTAGCGTGTCGGCCATTGAACTGCCGGGGGAGCGTCGAGTTGGGCGACGTGGGCGCCAGATTCGTCTCCGGATTGCGTGCGTTCCAGTAGCGATCGGTGACCAACCGCGCTCGGCGCAACCACTCCTGGTCCCGCGTCTGTTGGTACATGAAGCAGAAGGCCGTTGCAAACGTGCCTCCTGAGAATGCGAAGTCGCCCGTACCCTCCGAGTCGTGGCGATTATGAGACCCCGTTTTCTTGTCGCGAATGTGCCGTTCCCAGATCAACTCAACCACGTCTTCCACTCGCTGTGGATCGAGCCGATGCAGGTCGTCCCAGAGGGCCTGCCTGATTAAGATCTCGTGCACTCCGCCGTCGCGCACGTCGCCGCCGGCGGCATCGGCGTAGGCATCGTAAAAAATGTGGGAGCCCCAGACTGGCAGGTTGTTCCCCGTGCGGCACTCCTTGAGCACGAATGCGGCGTAGTCGTCGGCCGCCTGGGCGTACGCGGGATCGTTCGTCAACTGGCTGATTCGGTAGAGTGTGCGAAGGAGAATCTGGTCGTTCCAAAGATTGGCCCCTCCTTCGGCACGGCGATGGCGGCGCCCCTCGGTGCGGATGAATCCGTCCAAAAGGTCGGGAACGGCCGGCGCCCGAAGCGTCTTGACGTCGACGATCGACATGAAGCACGGCGTGTGACGTTCACCGTAAACGTCGCGACATTCGTCGACCAGCGTGCGAGCGCATTCGATCGCGTATTCGCGCCATGGTCTGACCTGGAGCCCTGGAATCGTTCGCTCCACGCTCAGCGAGGCGGCGTCCTTCGGCGTAAAGGTTGCTCGCAGTTCCACGGCGTCATGCTGAGCTGGAATCCAGAGCGAGTACAGCCCTTGCTTCCAATCGTCCGCAGCAACGGCGCGGGATTCTTGGAAGGAGGCCGACTCGATCTCCAACGCGCCATCGAGGGGAATCGGCGTCCGCCATCCACCGGCTTCCAGCGACACGTCCATTCGCCGTAGGACTCCGTACGACGCAGAGTGCTTCAACTCATTCGTGGCACTCAGGCATAGCCGCATAGGTCGATTGGACAACCCATATTCGAGCTCGATGAACTGGCGAACGTCCGTGCGGGCTCGTTCGACGGCGGCTCCGTCAGTCCAAACGCGGACATCATCAAAAGTCACCGACGTCGTATCGTGCTTGACGAGCCCACACTTTCCCGTCGTGGCGATCGACGCGCGGGCTTGCTCCGCGCGGGCGACGTTCAACCAGTCCTCCGGCGCGACTTCCCGGCCATCGTCCGGCAGCGGTCGTCGCGGCGAGATGTGGGCCATGATTTGCCAGGCGGGTTCGTCGCTGCCGTCCTTCCATACTTTGGCGGCAACCACGTCGCCGATGACGGCGGCTTTCATGCGATGCCACTCGCGGGGACTCACGCCCGGCATCGGCGCCTGGTGCGCCAACTGCGGGACAAAGGCGTTGTAGGCGAGAATCTGGAGACGCTGCTGGTCGTAATAGCGAACGACGAGAAACTGGCCGTCGTCGCGAGCGCGAAGGGCGATTCCCAGGCATTGGCGGGGGCTGTCGCCGATCTTGAAGCGCATCTCCACCACAGCGTCGCCCGCTTCCCCAGCGGGCGCCAGGCGGACGGCGTCGTCGTCGCCCGATGCGGTGAGCATGCCGTCATGGACTTGCCACGCGCCTTCGTTCTGATAGGAGAGCCATTGCGCTCCGAATTCAGCGGCATCGATCTGATCCAAAAGGTCCGACGCGCACGCTGGTGACGCCTGGCCGAGATTCGCCGCACCAATTGCGACGATCACCCATCCGCAGAATATGAGCTGCGATCTCATGGAACGCCCCCATGTCATTGACGTGTCCTCCCTAAAAGGCGCCGTGCAGCGGCGTCTCGGGCGAGTCCAGTTCCAGCAGCGCCAGCAGCAGAAGGCCAACGCCGTTGGTTGTTTCGTAGTACGGCTTTGCCGGGTGACCGACAAACAGGCCGTTGTGGAACAGCTTGTCGACAGCCTCGTTCGCAACCTGCGTGGCAAGCTGCAGGTATCGTTCATCGCTGGTGGCTCGATAGAGATGGACGAACAACGAGATGGTCCGGCCGTAGTCTTCCGCGTATCCGCCAGAAATCTCGGCCGTCTCGGGAAGCGCTTCAACCAGCTCCGCTTTCCAGCGCCGTCCCACGCCGACGGGCAATTGCCCTTCGATCGCCTGAGCCCAGCGCTTTGCAATGGCCAGAAGCTCCTCGTCGGGGGCGCCGTCGGCGACCGACGTCTCGTAGGCCAGGATCGCCGCTTGCCCTGCCGCCAGCGTGAACTCGTACGAGTAGATCGTTGGGCGCCATGCGTCGACCACGCCGTAGGGCGCGTAAGCGTCGTAGCCGCTGCCTTTGGGCTGTTCCGGCACCGGAGCGCCATCGAGGCGAAGCATCGCCCAATAGGTTTGCTGCTGCTGGTCCCAGCCGTAGCGGTCGTACGCCTTGATGTACGCCGTCGCCGCGTCGCGGAAGTAGGCGTCGCCACTCAACCGGTAGGCCTCGAGCAAGCTGATCGCGTGCGGTCCCGAGACGGTCGTGAAGCAGTGATTGCCGTCGTAGCGGCGCGTCAATCCCGGGCAATCGGCCGTGAGGTCCGTCTCGGGATGGCGATTGTTGAAGTGCCAGCCCGCGACCGTCCTGGCGCGTTGCAAATACTCGGGGTCGCGCGTGGCGTGATACATGAAGGCGAAGGCCTTGAGGAACGACCCTCCGGAGAACGCGAAGTCGCAGCCTTGCTGCTTGTCGTCGTGGCGATTGTGCAATCCTGTCGTCTTGTCGACGATGTGATGCTCCCAAATGCCGTCGATCGTGCGCTTCACGCCCTGGGGATGAACGCGATACATGGCGTCCCAGTCGGCGTCGAAGACCAGAATCTCATGGGGGCCGTTGCCATCGCCGTCGCCCGCGGGCCGATCCTCGTAACAGTCCCAGAACACGTGGGTTCCCCAGCAAGGCATGCCGTTCAAATAGATCTCGCGGGCGTCGGCGCCCTTCGAGCAGTGGTTGAAAAAGTAATGCACGTACTGGTCCGCGGCTTCCGCATAGCGGGGCTCGCCCGTCAACTCGGACATACGGTACATCGCTCGTAACAGGGGCTGGTCGTACCACAGATTGCTGCCCCGTTCCGCACGCCGATGGATTCTCTCCTCCAGGCGCACCAGCGCATCGAACTGCTGCGGATGGGCGGGGGAGACCAGCAGGTCGGCGTCCAGCACCGCCATGACCAACGGCGAGGAAATCGAGCCATAGGCGTCGCGGCCATGATCGAGCAGCGCGTCGAGGCATGCTTGAACATAGTGGCGCACAGGCTGGCGCTCGTAAGGCGCGATTTCGACTTCAGCCGCGATGGGACGCTCGGCACCGTAGTCCAGCGATGCCTCTAAGGTCAACGGCTCCGTTGGTTCCGGAATCTCGACGACGTAGGCCTGTTGACGGTAATCGCCGCGGGAGATCTCAAGCTTCAGCGGCTCCTCAAGGCCTGAGACGGACAGGACGCCGTCCACCGGATGACGATCGGCGTTGGCAAAAGGAACAATGCGGATGCGACGCCGCGCGCCTTGCTCCGTTGCTATCGGCGCCGACTCGGCAACGACTGCGAGGGTGAGTTCCGGAATGGACTCGACTGCAGCCGTCTTCGCTGCCGGCGCCATCAGCCAGGCGCCCGCGCATACGAGCGCCGAAGCAAGGGCAGAGCCTGTGCGGAACTTCATCTTCTTCCCTTTCATGTTCATGCAAAGTCGCTAGGGTTACTCGCCGTCGCCGGCGCCGTCGCGAAGCAATTCCACCTGGTCGAACAAGGCGGCGCCCTCCATGGCGACGAAGGAAATGCCCGTGATGGTTGCGTCGCCGCAGTCCTTCCACAGGTCGCGCGTGACGACCGTCCATTCCTCCGGCGCCTGCGGCGCGACCTCGATGGCTTGCCAGCCCGTCGAATTCCGGCCCGCGACATAACGGAATTGACGCGAGTTCTCCGCGGGCCACCGCCGCTGGTTCGCAAGTTCGATCATCACGCCCGAGGCGCCGGCGGACTTCCATGCGAAACGCAGGAAGCGAAACTCGCCAGCCTTTGGCCGTTCGCGGATGACGAACGACCACTCGTTCACTTGCGGCGAATAGCGCTGCATCGGCGTGATCCGCAGCGCGGTCGCGCCGTTCCAAGCGTCGGAGGCGTCAAGCTCCGCGACGCCGTCGCCGCTCTCCAGCGCCGCGACGATCTGGGGATCTTCATCGACCAGCGTTGCCGATGTCGGCGGTTGACGCAACCAGGCGACGACGTTCGCCACGTCCTGCGGCGTCAACGTCTTCGACAGATCGGCGGGCATCAGCGACACCGTCGATGTCCGCAGCGTCTCGACGTCCTTACGCAGAACGCTGACGTTCTTCCCCTCGGCCTGACGCAGCAGAATGCTGGTGGCCGATTCTTCCGCGATCAGCCCGGTGAGGACGCGTCCCTCGATCGTCTGAACCACGAACGTCGCATAGCCCGACGTGATGGCATCGCTGGGCGCGAGGATGTCGCGAACAATCGTTTCTTCGGCTCGCTGAAACTCGGACGCCAAATCGGGCCCCACCGCGTGGCCGATTCCGTGCGCCTGGTGGCACGTGCCGCACGAATTGCGGAACACCTGTTCGCCGCGGCGGAGATCTCGCGGCTGATCGAGCGCGGCCAGGTACAGAGCGACGTCCCCGATCGACTCCGGAGACGCTTCAAGAACCTTTCGAGCCCGCTGGCTCAGATTCTCATCGGGATGCTCTGTGAGCGATTGCCGCTCGAGCGTGGACAGCGCCGCGGCCGGAATCCACTCGCGTTCTAACGCGTCGACGATGCGCGGCGCCAAGACTGTGCGTGCGAATGCCGCCTCCAGAATGGCGGCTTGTACGGGAGGCGTATTCTCGGCGAAGGTCTCCAAGAGCGCGCCGACTTGCGTTGCGGCGCCGTCCGCGGCGATCTGGGCGACGGCTGCGAGCCGGTCGGCAAGCGGCAACTGAATGTCGCCCACGTCGGCCAGGGCTTGCGACAGCCGCGACTCACGTTCCGCGGCCGACTCGAGCCTCAGAATCGTGAAGAGCTTCTGCGACTGTTCTTTGACCGCGTCCGAGGAACTCTGCGCCAGCTCGCGAAGCGACGCGCGAGCCTCGTCGCCAAGAACGACGCTTACCGACGCGGGCAATCGGCTCAGCAGGCCGCGCAGGCAACGAGATTGCAGTTCGGCATCGGCGAGCCGAGCGATGCACGTCAGCGTCCGGGCGAGTTCGTCCGGGTCGCGACGTGCTGCAATGGCCGCGCAAAGCGGCTCGAGCAATCCTCGCGCTGCTTGCAGGTTTGCTATGGGCTGCGAAGCCTCGGCGGTGGGTGAGGCGTCGCGCGGCATCGCCAACAGCTCCGCCAGCATCAGGCTACCGCGGCCGCTGAGCGAGCAAAGCACGGCGTCCAGCATCCAGGGCGTCTCGCCATGGTTTCGGGCAAGCTGCGCCAAGAGCGGGATCGCGCGGGCATCGTCGATCTCGCCCAGCGATAAAGCCAGTTGGAGTTGCACCACGGCGGCCTCGTCCCCCGCCATTGCGCAGATGGCATCGGCAAGCTCGGGTGGGTGCAACTTGCGATCGGCCAGGCGCAAAGCGTGGACGCGTACCATGGGCGACGAGTGGGCAAGTGCGTCCATCAAGACCTGCGATGACAAGGAGTTCAACTCGTCGAGCGCGTACAGCGCATCGACCGCGGCCGAGGGGCGTTCTGCCGTGCGTGCAATGCGTTCCAACGTTTCCTTCTCCGCCTGCTGCTGTCGCTCGACCAACAAGCGGCGAGCCGTTGTCCGTCGCCAGATAGACTCGCTTTGAACCTCGTCGGCCAACTCGTGCGGGGACAGCCCCGCCATGTCCGCGCTCTGCGCTTCCGGCATCTCGCGATGGACGAGCCGGTAGATGCGTCCGCGATCTTCGCCGTTGACCAACCCATAGTGCTGCTGCAGGTACCGGGGGATGGCCGAATAGTCCTCGATGATTTCGCGGTAGTAGTCGACGATCCACACGGCGCCGTCGGGACCGTGGGCGAGCGAGATCGGGTGAAACCAGGCGTCGCTCGACGCGAGAAACTCGGAGGTCGCCTCTTCAGGCAGACGAGAAGCCGACGCGGACGGGCCGTGCGGCTCAAGACGTTCGCGATGCACTAGGTTCTGCGCCGGTTCGCAGAGGAACAACTGCCCGTGCAACCCCGGCAGCGCGGAATCCAGGTAAACAAGCGGCGAACAGGCCGACGTGAAGTAGCCGTTGGGCGCCGATTCTTCGACGCCGTAGCGATCCGTGTAGAACTTCGAGAATCCGGGGTCATGGGCCCGCTCCGTTCTCCACGGGTGCGGGCGACTTGTCGGGTAGACGCGAATGTCGCCGAACAGCCGTTGCTGGAGGCTGGAAACGGCCGCATCGCGATTTCGCACCAGGTATCGCCACGGAAGGGGCGCGACCAGCGACGGCGATTGGGTCGACGTGATAATGCGATTGCCCGACTCGTCGAACGCGAATCCAAACGTGCCGGTCCGTCCCATGACGGGCTCGATGGCGGAGCCGTCGGCCCGGATTCGAAAATCGGAGTTGGGCAATTCCACGGGCCCTGCCAGGCGAGGGCCCGTGATCGTTCCCCCTCCGTGACCGCCGCTGACATAGATCCAGCCGTCGATGCCCCATTGGGGGGCGCTGATGCCCCGCTCCAAGGCGCCGGTGACGAACCCGGTGAAGAGCACCTCGCGGATTTCCGCGCGACCGTCGTTGTCGCGGTCGGCCAGAAAGACAATGTCAGGTGCGCAAGCGACGATCACGCCGCCGCGCGCCGGGCAGATGCCGTAGCACGGCGGCAGGTCGTCGGCCCACACGTGCGCCGCGTCCATCCGGGCGTCGCCGTCCTTGTCCTCAAGTAATTTCACCGCACCATAAGTGCCCGCCTGGGCCGCTTCTTTCGCGCGCTCGTTCGCCTGGATGCGGCGCACTTCGCGATCGACTTCGCCCGTCTTGTTAAGCTCGTCGACGTCATACTGCCCTTCGAGGTTGTAGCCGTGCAACTCGCACACGAAGAGGCGGCCCCGCTCGTCCCAGCAGACGCCCGACGGTGAACTGATCAGCGGTTCGCTGACCACCAGCTCCAATTGGAATCCGGCGGGCAACGTCACGCACTTCAGGCTGTCCTCGGGGGACAGGGGCGCCGGCGCCTCGGGAAGCGTTGGGGACTCGTCCTCCGCAATGCCAGCAGCGCCGGCCGCAATCGTGAGCGCCACTGCGGCGCACTGGAAACTCGCCTGCACCAAGCGCCGTCGCTGGCTCAACACAGTGCACTTTCCTGAACAACGAGCTTGCATAACGAACGTCACTTACAATTCGAGGCGGGCGAATCTGGTTCGACGCGTGCATCCGCAAGGCGGCGGATTGCTCAACCCGGTCAGCGGCGTCTTGTCGGCTATCAGCTATCGGCCGGAAAGCAGGTGTTCTTTCTCTGGCCGATAGCCGATAGCCGATAGCCAGTGTGGCTCATTTGTTGCGCAGACCTCATTAGTACGCCCACCCAAGATCGTCGTCAGGATGATCGAGTTCAAGCAGAGCGTGCAGCAACACGCCGACGCCGTCGACCGACTCGTAGTAAGGCTTCGAGGCATGCCCGCGAAACAGGGCATACGTTCGTAGATTGCCGGCGTCGTCGACCAATGCCGTCTCCTGATAAAGTTTGTCCACCGCCGACTGGCCGATCGACTGCGCGATTTCAAGGTAATGTCGGTCGTCAGTAGCTCGGTACAGATGAACGAAGAACGAAATCGCATGCCCATAGCTCGACGCGTAGGTTCCGCTGCTCGCGGAAAGCTCAGGGAAGATCTCCTTCAATGAGCGCCGAAATGCGCGTCCCGTCTGCGGCGGCAGTTGGCCCTCAATCACGCCCGCCCAGCGCTGGGCGGATCGCAGGAAGTCGGAGTCTCCCTTGCCTGCCCCCTCTCCCGTGCTGATCTCGTAGGCGAACAACGCGGTTTTGGCGCTCTCCAACGGGAACTCCAGCGGAAAGATTGTCGTCTGCCAAAGCTCCACGGGCCCGATCGGCGGGACGGAGTAGCCGGGATCGGGCTCCGCGGTCCCGTACCCAACGACCTGGCTGCGCATCGACTCAGGAACATCGTCGATCGACGTGGCCGTCCCGTCGAGATTCAACATGCCCAGGTAAGTCCCCGCTGATTCGTCCCAGCCGTACTCGTCGTAGGCCTTCAAGTAGGTCGCCGCGACGTCGTAAAAGTACCGGTCGCCTGTTCTCCGGTAGGCTCGCAGCAATGCGGCTGCATGAGGGCCGCTCAGCGTCGTCATGAACGTCCGTCCGTAGAGTCCATCCTTGTCGTTCGCCAGTCCTGGCAACTCCGCAGGCAAGCCTGTTTTTGGATCGCGGTGACTGAAATGCCAGTTCGCCACAAGCTTGGCTTTCTCCAAATACTGCTGCTCGCCCGTGACTTGGTACATGAATGCAAAAACATCGATGAACGAACTGCCGGAGAACGAAAACTCTCGACCCACCGAATTGTCGTCGTGGCGATTGTGCCGCCCATGCTCCTTATCGTGCACGTGCCAGTTCCAGATCGCGTCGGCAATCTCGCGCACGGCCTGAGGGTTGAGGCGGTGCATCGCCTCCCAATTCGCATCATGGATGAGAATCTCGTGCGGCCCCGCGCCGTCGCCGTCGCCCCCTGGTTGATCGCGGTAACAGTCCCAATGCACGTGCGAGCCCCAGGAGGGCAAGCCCTTTTCGTCGCGGCAATGATCGAGGACGTAGGCGGCGTAAGCGTCCGCGGCGCGGGCGTACTTCTCGTCGCCCGAAAGTTTGCTCAGCGCGTACATTGCGCGGCACGTCGGCTGATCGGCCCAGAGGTTCGACCCTCGTTCGCCGCGACGATGGATGCGACCTTCAAGGCGAATGAGGCTGTCGTACCGTTCAGGACGTTCCGGCGAGTCCAGGGTCTCCAGGTCGATGACGGCCATCAGCAGAGGCGAGTGGACGTCGCCATAACGATCGGTCCCGCGCTCGATGAGCGTATCGAGCGAGCGCTGCACGTAGGCGCTCCAGGCGGGTTGAGACTGTGCCTCGGCGCCACTGACAATGAAAAACAGGGCGAACGCCCCAAGCCAGCGAGCCTGAAAGCCCCTGACTCGTTGAAGACAGAACTGCGCCGTCATTCTCATGCTGCACCGCTCCACGCTGCGAACCGTCCGGGAGGCGCCGGACGCGTCTTCATCCGGGCCTGCTTTCTCACGCGGCAATCGGCCTGTTTGGATACAATATCCAAACTGACCGCCCCTAGACTAAACCTCCCCGCTGCTCGCTTCATTGACAATATTTCCCAAACGCCTACTCACTTTTAAAGTTGCCGCATGTCTCGCCAAGACGCCCCGTACTCCTGCGTCCGCGCGACCAACCTGGCGGCCTCGACGTCTGTTTTAACTGAAAACTCAGCAAAAAACTGCCGCGACTGCCGCAGCCGCCGCTATGCCGCCCCCCGCCCGCGGCGCCTAAATTTTTTGTCACTGGGGGTGCAAAATTGCATAATCTCGGGGTTTTTGTTGACACGAGTTATTCGCTCGCCATAGTGTGGCACTCAGAGGCAACTGGATATTGTATCCAATTCAATGCCTTACCGACGCCGGCGCGAAGACACCGCCATGAAAGAGAACGACGCCCGACACGTCCGAACCGACGAGCCCAAATCCCTCGTCCGCGGGCTGCGGCAGCAACTTATCGACAGCCTGCGAAACGACGTGCTGACCGGCTACTACAAGGCCGGCGACTCGATCCGCCAGGACGAGGTGGTGGCCCGGTATGGCGTCAGCCGCACCCCCGTGCGCGAGGCGCTCATTCAACTGGAACTCGAGGGCCTGCTCGTCACGACGCCTCATTGCGGGGCGAAAGTGGCCGCTCAGGCGCCCGACTCGATCCACGGCCTGTGGCTGCCGATTCGCCGCATTCTTGAAGCCTATGCCCTGCGTCATTGCTACGACACGCTCACCGAGGCGGACTTCCAGAAATGGGAAGCGATCCTCGAGTCGATGCGGCGCGCATGCGAGCGGCGCGATCTGGCGGCGCTCGCGGAACAAGACATTGCATTCCACCGTTCGCTCATCGAGCGCGCCAATGAGCCGTCGCTCGTGAGAATCTGGTTGACGTTGGTCGGCCAGATTCGCTCGTATTTCATTGATTCCCATGCCCGGTATGAGGATGTCATGGACGTCTACCGGGAACACGCGGCCATCGTGGCAATGTTTCGCAGCGGCAATCGCGATGCGTCCGTCGCATTCCTTGCCGCGCGCATTGGGGACCCGGATTCGGAGAAAGTGTTCGAAGACCTCCTGGTCTATCGCGACGCCTTCTCCAAGCCGCAGTCGGCTTGAACCGCTGTTCGCTTTTGCATGATGAGGATGATGCTATGCGCCGTGAGGAACCGCGTCGGTCGGCGTTTACCTTAGTCGAGTTGCTCGTGGTCATTGCGATCATCGGCGTGCTCGTGGGCCTGCTGCTGCCGGCGGTGCAGGCGGCGCGTGAGGCGGCGCGCCGGCTGCAGTGTTCGAACAATTTGAAGCAGCTTGGCCTTGGCATGCAGAACCATCACAGCGCTCAACAAGCATTTCCGCCTGCCGCCCAGCGCGATACGTTGCGGATAAGTCCCCACGGCCGTTTGCTGCCCTACATCGAACAGCAGGTTCTCTATAACCAAATCGATAAGTCGAAGCGTTGGGAAGACGACATTCACACTCCCATCAGAAAAACGCTCCTCTCGGGGTTTGTCTGCCCCTCGCGGGAAATCGTGGAGGCGGACTATTTCTACGTCGGCGGCGGGTGGCAAACCGGCGGCGGCGAGTACGTCACGCACTACGCCGGCGTGATGGGAGCCAAAGGACGCCTGCCTGGAACGAGGACGAATTACGAGCACGAGGCGCTCGGCGGTCACGGCGGGTTCGCGCTCAACGGCATCTTGATTCTGGACAGGGCCATCTCGGCCAGGGAAGTCACCGACGGCCTCAGCAACACGCTTCTCATGGGCGAGATCGCATGGGACATCGGGGAGTTCGAAGCCTGGTTGGGAGGCTTGAGCCCAGGACACACGAACTCCATGACCAGCAAGAACATGACTCACCCGCTCAATTCGTATCGCTTCGATCGCTCCCTCAACTTCCTTGACATCAACGATTCCAGCTTCGGCAGCCAGCACACCGGCGGCGGGGCTCATTTCGCCCTGGGCGATGGAAGCACGCGGCTCGTGACCGACTCGATCGATTTGGAAATCTTGAAGTCGATGGCCAGCCGCGACAGTGACGAGGTGATCACCGATGCAACGCTCTAGCGCCAATCGTCGGCGACGACGCAGTCGCCCGGAACGCTCAGCGCTGATCGCCGCGATCGCGATTGCAGTCGTCGCGGGTTGCAGCGGGGGCGAGGGGCTTCACCCCGTGCGAGGGACGGTCGTGTTCGACGGCGAGCCGCTTAGCAAGTTCGACAACGCAGCGGTGGTCTTCACGCCCAAGGGCGGGCGTCTGGCGGCCGGCGTCGTCAATCGCGATGGAACGTTTGAGCTGGAGACGCAAGGAATCGGCGCGGGCGCGCCCGCCGGCCCCGCGAGGGTTTCGGTGAGCGCCACCGTGGATGCACCGATGCCCGGCATGGAGCGCCATTCCGGCGTGCGCTGGGTTATCCCCGAGACATTTGGAAACCCCGACACGTCGACGATGACCTACGAGGTCGTGCCCGGCAACAACGTGGTGCGAATCGTCTTGACCTCAGCAGGCACGGCGTCAATTGAGAGCGAATGACCAAACCAAGGCGCCAAGGATCGCGAGCCCCGCTCACGTCCCTTCGCAAGGAAGCGTCGGGCGGGCCAAGTTGACCAACATGGGCCGGTTGACCACCGACTTTTCATAACCTCAGGGAGCAACTCTTATGACGACCCGAATGCCACGCCTGATCCCAGCGGCGACTCTCGTCGCGTTGACGTTCGGTCAACTGCCGAGGGCGTCGGCCATCGTGCTCGACGCTTCGGCCGACACGTGGATCCGCCAAAGCTCGCCCGCAACCGACTATGGCGACGACTGGATTTCCGTGAGAGCAAGCGAAACAGATACCCGGTATGGCATCGTCGAATTCGATTTGAGTTCGACCGTGGGGGTTTCCATCACAAGCATCGCGCTGGAGCTGTTCGACTCGAGCAGCAGTGCCAACGTGCTGTTCGAGCAAAGCGCCTTCGTCCTGTCGGAAACGCCGCCGGAGATCGACGGCTATACCTGGCAAGAGTATCTCGACTTCGACCAGGCCAACGAGCAGCCGCTGCAGGCGCTCGGCGCCTTCTCGATCGAACCGTCGCAGGCCAAGGGCGGGTATCAAATCAGCAGCTCCGCCTCGGCGGCGGACATCGCGCTTCTGGAAACCGTGCGGGACGCCAACGACGGCCGTGTGCTGCTCATTCTCAAAGGCTCGTCGGGATCTCGCGATTGGCTCGACGTCGAACGCGATTCGGGGCCGCGCCTCTGGATCAACGAATTCCCGCCTGTCTTTGGCGACTTGAACGGGGACGGCGTGATCGACGCAGCCGACTTCACCGTGATTACCGACCCCGCCAACTGGCTTCAAGAGGTGACTCCGGGAACTCGCGGCGACCTGACAAGCAACGGATTCGTCGACCTTGCAGATTTTCATGCATTCAAGACGACGTATCTCGAACAGCAGGGGCAGGCGCCGGCGGCGGCCGTGCCTGAACCGGCCTCGGCAATGCTCCTGCTGTTGGGATCCTGGGCTGCTGCGTTGGCACGACGGGAGCGACTCGGGTCAACATGCCGGAGCGATTCGTAATCGGCCTCGTTGTCCTACCCTTTCAACCTCGCAACTTTGCGCTTCGCATACCCATTCGCCGGAGATCCGTGATGAAATCACTTCGACTCGCCGCTACGGCGACGCTCATCGCCTGCGTGATGCCTTTGACCGCCGCCGCCGTCACCCTGGACGCTTCGCTCGACTCCTGGCTACGAGACGACGGAGCAACGATTGCCGGCCGCGACGGCGACCTCATCAGCGCCTGGTCGTTCTTTGAAGGCCGAGGCGGCTCGGCCGTACTTGAGCGCTGGGGCGTCATCCAGTTCGACTTGTCGTCGTTAACCGGCACGACGGTTGAAAGCCTGCACCTCGGCTTGTGGTCGGAGTCGTTTGGCAGCAGCGACGACTTCACTCCCATCGTGCAGACGGCCGCCATCGTAAGCCCCACAGGAGACTTTACCGCGTACGACTGGGCGGCGCTCACGGCGCTCCAGCGAACGCCGCTGGAAACATTGGGAGCGTACGACCTCGGCCCCGTTGCGTCGAATCCGCAATTGGACGAGCGCTATCTCTTTACGCCCGGTTCGACCGCCGACATCTCGCATGTCCAATCGATCGTCAACGGCGGCGGCACGCTCAGCATCGTCTTGATTGCAGCCGAGGGCGAAGACTACCGCAAGTCGTGGGGCGACGGCGTCTACGGGGGGTTGGCGCCGATCCTCTACGTCAACGAGTTGCCGCCGGAGCAAGTCGATCTCACGCTGCAAATCAACACCGTGACCGGCAACGCTCGGATCTATAACCCTGGCGTCACGACGGTGTTCAACATCGATGGCTACACGATCCAGTCGGCGGAGGGTTCCCTCGTTCCGGACCAGTGGACCAGCCTTGCTGGCAGCGGCAGCCTGGTCGGTTGGCAAGAGGTGGCCCCGTCCGCCAATGCCTTGTCGGAACTCAACTTGGAGAACTCGCTCGAAATTTTGGGCGGCGTTTCCTTCAATCTGGGCAACATTTTTACGCCGGGCAGCGCCGAGGACATCGATTTCGACTTCAATGCGACGGGCGTCGGCCCGAGGTTCGGCGTCATCGAGTACGTGACGGACAGTGGAGCGCTGGACGGCGACTTCAATATGGACGGCGCGGTGGACGGCAACGACTTCCTCGCCTGGCAAGCAAGCTCCGATCCGTCGGCGGACAGGCTGGCACTCTGGAAAGCCAACTATGGACGCACGTCGGCGGAAGCCAATGGCCTGGCGAGTGCCCAGGCCGTGCCCGAACCTGCTGCGTTCGCCATGTTCGGCGTCGCTGCCGTGGGCGCGTTCGCAACGAATCGTCGCCGGTGGGGCCGGGGCAGGCGCGGCGACGTTCGCTGAAACTTGGTTGGGGCGGGTCGGCAAAGGTGCGGGCGGCGCGCGATTTCGGTCGTTCGCACTTTTGCCGGCCCAAGTTTCGGCGAGATCGATTGACGGGCCATTGCTTGCGAAGTTTTCCATGGCGACGACGCTGACGGGACTCACTTGGGACGATCCTCGGGGACTGGGGCCGTTGCGGGCGGCCACGGCATCGTTCGCCGCGTCGACCGGCGGCAATTTCGACGTGACATGGAACGTTCAATCGTTGCGTGGATTCGAGAGCACGCCTCTTGCGGAACGGATGAGTCGCTACGACCTGATCGTTATGGACCACCCCCATGTCGCCGCCGCCGCTCGCCATCGCCTGCTCGAGCCCGTTGGCGAGTTGGAGGACCAATACGTGGGACAGGCGCGCGAGAGCTACCAATTCGGCGGATTTCAGTGGGCCGTGCCCATTGACGCCGCCTGCCAGGTGGCGGCCTCTCGACGCGGATTCGCCTTCGCCGCGCCGTCGTTGTGGGACAGCGTCCTGCAACACAAGCGACAAGGCCTGCGCGTCGTCCTTCCCCTGGCAGGCGTTCACGCGCTGATGGCCATGCTCACCCTCATCGCCTCCTGGGGAGAAACCCTCGACGGCGCGTTTGATTGGCAAGCGTCTCGCGCCGCCCCGGCTTCAGCCCTGTTGCTTGCCGACCTTTGCCGCGGCGAGTCGCGGCGCGGATTGGACTGGAGTCCGATCGATGCCCATCAAGCGTTGGCCAACGGAGAGTGCGACTACGTGCCGCTCGCCTTCGGCTATGCCTATTGGTCCGCCCAAGGCATCCGCTTCGCTTCTCCGCCGGCGTGGCGCGACGGAACGCCGCCGCGAAGCGTGCTCGGAGGAACCGGTTTAGCTGTGTCCGCGACGTCGCAGAATATCGATGCGTCCATCGCGTTTGCACGATATGTCGGATCCCGACGAGTTCAGCGCGAGGCGTTCTCAGGCAATGGCGGCCAGCCCGCTCATCGTGATGCGTGGAACGTTCTCGGGGCTGACGAACGGTCGTTCTATGGTGCAACGCGCGACGTCCAAGAACGCGCCTTCATCCGTCCCCAGCGCGACGACTGGAATGATTTGCAGACGATGTCCGGCGAACTCATCGAGGGATGGCTGCGAAGCGAGTCGGCCGATCCGGCCGAGTTGCTGGGGAATCTCAACGACTGCTGGAACAGAGTGCCCGCCGCTCGCGCCGTGTTGAGCTGACGCAAGTTGACTGGGAAATTATTTGGGTTCGTCAAATACTTTGGAGCGATTGCATTGAGGATCACACGTATCGACTGCCACGTACTCCTCGTGCCGGACTACGATGAAGAGGCTTGTAGCTCGGCGCAGGACAACATCGTGGTCGTCGTCCATACCGATGAAGGAGTCGTCGGCGTCGGTGAAACGGACACCAATCCCTGGATTGCCAGGGAATGCATCGTCGCCCGCGGCACGCACTGCATGGGGCTCGGACTGGAGCAGATGCTGCTGGGCGAAAATCCCCTTGACACCGAACGCATTTGGCAAAAGCTTTATTCGGGATCCAAAATGTCGGGGCGGCGCGGCGCGGTGATCTGCGCCATCGGCGCCCTCGATATGGCCCTGTGGGACATCTGCGGAAAGACGCTCGGCGTTCCCGTCTACCAACTGCTGGGCGGCGCAGTAAAAGACCACATTACCCCTTATGCAAGTCTGCTTCCATCCGGGCGGACGCTGGAGGACTATCGCACGGGCTTGGTCGAAAAGGCCAAACAGGCGAAAGCCTTCGGCTTTCGCGCCGGCAAGATGGAAGTTTGCATCAAGGGACCCTACGCCCACAATGGAATCCAAGCCGACGACGAAGCGATCGTCGAAACTGTCGCCGCGTGTCGCGAGGCCGTGGGTTCTGACTTCACGTTGATGGTCGACGTCGCCTACTGTTGGCCGACGGCGGTCGCGGCCCTGCGCGTGCTTGAACGGCTGGAACCCTACAATCTGTTCTTCCTTGAAACCCCGATCGACATCGACGACCTGGAGGGCTACGCATTCCTGGGCGAGAACTCGCCCATCCCCATCGCCGCTGGGGAGTGGCAGAATACTCACTGGGAATTCCTCGACCTTGCCGATCGGGGCAAGTTGCACGTTCTCCAGCCGGACGTGGGACGCGTCGGCGGCTTCACCGAGATGCTCAAGGTGACGCGGTTAGCGGCACAACGAAATCGGTTGATCGTGCCGCACTGCTGGAAAAGCGGCATCGGCATCGCGGCCAGCGCCCATGTCGCGGCCGCGACGGCGTGCTGCCCGTATATCGAGTTTCTGCCCCATGCCCTGTGCGAGTCGGCGCTCCGCAAAGAGCTCGTCGTCCAGGATTTGTCCATGGAGAACGGGCTCATCGCGATTCCCGATCAGCCGGGACTGGGCATCGAGCTCAACAAAGAAGCGATCGATCGATACTCGGTCGACCGCCCGGCCGCGGTGCACAGCGTCGTGCCGCCCATGAAATGGAGCAAGTTCGGCAGGTCGACGCCGGCGCCCCAATCGGGCGCCTAATGAGTACGACAGCGCTAAGTCGCGCTGAATAAGAACCACGGATGACACGGATTTCACGGATGAGAAAAGGGCACGGCGGAGGATGCCCTTGTGACGGCGCTCAGGCGCGGCTGCGGAGTACGTCAGCAACGAAGAAATCCGTGTGATCCGTGAAATCCGTGGTTTCAACTTAGCGCTTTAGGATTAGCTGTACCGTAGATGCTGTTGCTCGCGCTGGTCGCACGTGGAACCGCGGCGGCGGGCCAACCGACTTCCGGCCGTGCCAACGTAGCGCCCATGCAGTATCTCGAAGTCCATGACGTGACGGTCGCGGCAATCGACGTCGCCATCGTGGTGGGTTACCTAGTCCTCACGATGGGACTGGGCATTGTCCTATCCCGCAGGGCTTCAAAAGATCTGGACGCCTACTTTCTGGGCGGCCGGGCGCTCCCCTGGTGGCTGCTGGGCCTGTCGGGCACGGCCTGCTACTTCGACGTCTCGGGCGTCATGTGGACGATCGGCATCTTCTACGTGATGGGGCAACAGTTCATCTGGCCGCAGTTCATGTGGGGCTATATTGCCATGCTGGCATGCTTTGCCACGTTCATGGGCAAGTGGCTGCGACGAAGCAGGGCGATGACCGGCGCCGAATGGATGGCGATTCGCTTCGGCGACGGCCCCGGCGGCGAGTTCGCGCGAACTGCGTATGCCGTCATGGCGGTCGTCATCGCCGTCGCGTTCACTGGTTTTGGAGAGTATGGCTGTGGGGCCTTCTTCAGCATCTTCGTCCCGACGCCAGCACGCCTGGCGGACACCTGGGCGGCCGACCAATGGCCCCATATTCTCGCCATTGCGCTGATGGGGCTGACGGCCATTTACACCGTGGCCTCGGGAATCTTAGGCGTCGGCATCACGGGGTTCGCTCAGTTCGTCATCATGATCGTTGGATCCGCCGTCTTGATCGTTCAAGCCATTCGAATCGGGTCCTACGAAAAAATCGCCGCCGAAGTTCCTCCCGAATGGTTCCAAGCCGCGCCGGCGTGGTACTGGCCGCGCCTCGGCGAGTGGGAGCTGACGGCGGCCTGGGCGGCCATCGGACCGATTGCCATCACCTGGATCGTCAAAGGAATGGCGCTCGGCGCCGGCGGTCCTCAACAACTCTACGATCTGCAGCGGTTCCTCGCCGCGCGCACGGCTCGAGAGGCAAGCCTCGCGGGCATGATCTGGGGAGCGGGGCTGATCCCCATGTTCATGGTCTCGGCCGCCGTCGGCGTGATCGGCCTGGTCATGTGGGGCGGAAACATCGCCAACCCCGACCAACTCTATCCCGTCGTCATCGGCGCGGTGGTGCCAACGGGTTTGAAGGGCATCGTCCTCGCCGGACTTCTCGCCGCGTTCATGTCCACGTTTTCGGCCACGGTCAACGCGGGCGCCTCCTATCTCACGCTCGATCTCTATCAGAAGTACTGGAATCCGCAGGCGTCGAATCGTTCGATCATTCGGGTGAGCCGGTGGTCCAGCGTGCTGATCGTGGTCCTGGGAATCGTCGTCGGGATGGCGGCCAAGGACATCAACTCGGTCTTCGAATGGATCATGATGACGCTCGGCACCGGCGTGCTCGTGCCAAACGTCTTGCGGTGGTTCTGGTGGCGGTTCAACGGAGCGGGGTTTGCCGTGGGCACGCTCGTCGGCGTGATTGCGGCCATTCTGTTTGCCATTGCCCTGCCGCAGATGCCCGGCCACGTCAGCTTCCCCATCCTGCTGGCGCTGAGCGCCGTTTCGAGCATCGGCGCCTCGTTGGCGACGGCGCCGACGGAAATGCCCGTCCTGTGCGAGTTTTATCGCCGCGTGCGACCGCCGGGTTGGTGGGGCCCCGTTCGCAAGGCTGTGGGCGAGACGTCGGCGGACGCGCGCGACTCCTTCGCCTGGGACATCGCGGCCGCCATCGTCACGGCCGTGGCGTTCCAGTCGCTCTATTCCATCTCGACCTACGCCGTCACGCACCAATGGACCGCGGCCGTGTGGGCGGCGGGAGTGCTTGCGCTGTGCTGCGTGGTGCTTTACTTTGTCTGGTATCGCCGCCTGCCGGATCAGGACGAAGAAGCCGACGGCGTCGAACTTGTCATGCAACGCGTGGAGGTGGCATGAGCGCCCTCGAAGGACGAATCGCCGTCGTGACCGGCGCGAGCTCGGGAATTGGCCGCGCCGCGGCGCGGAAGCTCGCCAACCAGGGGGCAACGGTCGTGGCCATTGCCCGTCGAGCATCGCGGCTCGAGGAACTGCAGAAAGAAATCCCCACGATTCGCGCGGCGCCCGCCGACGTGGCCGATCACGACGCGCTGGCCAGAATCATCGACGATGCGGCGCGCGAGTTCCAGAAAATCGACATCCTCGTCAATTGTGCGGGCTTCAGCTACTACGAACGGCTGGCCGACAGCACGCTGGAACATTGGCGAACAACGCAGGCCGTCAACGTCGAGGCCATGTACGCGCTGACCCGGCTCGTGGTTCCGCTGATGGTCAACCAACGGTACGGACGCATCGTCAACGTCTCGAGCGTGCAAGCCATCGCCGCGGAACCTACGGTGGGCGCCTATGCAGCCAGCAAAGGGGCGATCGACGCCTGGAGCCGTTCGTTGGCCGTGGACCTCGCCGAGTACGGCATCCTGGTCAACGTGGTGTCGCCCGGCTGCATTCACACCGAGATGAGCGTGATCGACGGCATCGACGAAACCAAGACCGACGTCTTCCAGGAATGGTACGTCAAACGTCGGCGGATCCCGCTCGCCCGCCCGGGGTCGAGCGAGGAAGTGGCCCATGCGATCGCATTTCTGTGCGGCGACCAGTGCACTTACATCACGGGTCACACGCTGGTCGTCGACGGCGGATTGACCATCACGTTTTAGCGTTCGCCGCGATCGACTACCCCCGCGAGTCGCGCCGGTACTGTCCCATCGTTCTGCCGGTTTCTCGATGAAAGAAATTCGAGAGATATTCCGGATACTCAAACCCCGCTTGCGCGGCGACCTGGTGCATCGGCAGTTCCGTCGCGCGGAGCAGCTCCTTGACCCGTTCCAGTTGCACTCGCTTGATCTCGCGATGCATTGTTCGGCCGACGATTTCCTTGAACCGATTCTCCAGCGTCACGCGCGACACGGGAACCTGCCTGACGACTTCAGGCACTTGGACGCCGCGGCAGGCGTTCGCGTGAATGTAGCGCAGCGCGGCGGCCACGTATTCGTCGTCGACGGCAAGAATCTCCGTCGAACGGCGGGCGACGATCCCCACCGGCGGCAGGCGAACCACGCGCGGAGGCGACTCGGCTCGGCCCTGGATCATGGCGTCCAGCAACTGCGCGGCACGATAGCCCAACGGCAGGCCGCCCTGGATGACGCTGCTCAAGGGCGGCGTCGACAGCTCGCAAATGTGCTCGTCGTTGTCCACGCCCAGAACGGCGACTTCCTCAGGAACCTTGGTCCCCAGTCGCCGGCATGCCTCCAGGACATGAAACGCACGAACGTCGTACGCCGCCATGACGCCCACGGGTTTGGGCAGGGCTTCGATCCACCGGCACAGGCCGTCCAACAACAGCGCCCAATCGCGCGACACGGCCGCACTCGTGCGAAACACTTCGGCCGAGCGACCGGCCTCGGCGACGCGCTGGCAGAATGCGCTGGCGCGCGACTCCGACCACGGCTGGTCGCGCTGCGTCATCGGCATCGCGCAGAAGCCGAAATGGGCAAATCCACGCTCGAGGAAATGCTCGGCTCCCAGGCGGCCAATCGCGACGTCGTCGGTGGCCAGGTACGCGATCAACGAGTTGGAAAACCCTTCTCCGCCGCCGAAGCCGACCGACGGGAGTTTCTTCCGCCGCACAACGTCGACGATTCGCCGGTCGTCGAAATTCGCGATGACGCCGTCGCCCGTCCAACGCTTGAGCTGTTCGATGCGATGGTCCGGGTCGGCGGGAACATAGAGGCTCCAGTTGCCGACTTCGTGGACATACCGACTGATGCCGTCGATCACCGATCGATCGTACCGTTCCGCGAAGTCGGGAATGATCGCGACGCGACGTAGCGGGGGCATGTCGAGCAGCGCCCTGGGCAAAACGCATAACGAGAAGCAGGTCAACTAAAAATCATAATAGCTTGAACTTTTTCATGCATCTAGAGATTCAAGACCCCAAGGCGGTCCGCCGGCAAGACAACCTGACGAGGTTCCGATGACTTTTGATCGATCATGCCCTGCGGCTGCGCTCGCCGCGGCAATCGCCTTGGCCAGCGTTCCGGCCGTCGCTGCGCCGCTCGACAGCGGCATCCGGTTTGTCGACGTCGAAAACCGCTCGTACGCGAGCTACGCGTTGGAATCGTTGGAGAATTTGATGCTCCACGGCACCGACCGCTACGGGACGACGCACAGCCCGCTGCTGGCGTCCAATCTCGACGTGCGCACGAAAACGAATCCGCCCGCCGGCGAGCTCACCGCCGCCGATGAGGTCTGGCGCGTCGATCGCCGGCAGCGCCGCGCCCCGGGCGGGTCGAACGTCCTGCTCAATCAGTCGGTCTACGGCGCACTGGTCAAGGCGACGGAAGCGACGGGGGACGCGCGCTACGCTGATTTCGTCGACGACAACCTGCGTTGGGCCATGGACAACCTGGTCGACGACAATGGCCTGCTCTGGTGGGGATATCACCGGCATTACAACTTTCACGCCGACTCTTGGGACAGCGAACCCGGAGCGCCTTTCCACGAGATGCACTTTGTCGACGTCCCGCTTTGGGAGCGCATGTGGAACCTCAACCCGTCTGCCGTCCAAACGATGATCGAAGCGATGTGGGATCGGCACGTCGTCAACAAGGCGACGGGCCAGATCAATCGGCATGATCAACCGGGCGGGCTTTCGTTCATCACATCGTCGGCATCGTACATCGACGCCTTCGCGTTCCTGAGCAGCAAGCTTCCGGAACGCGAGGCGCGCGGCTGGGAACGGCGAGCGCTCCTGCTGGCCAGCTACAACTGGGAGCGACGCAATGAGGAGACGAACCTGCTGCCGCACACGCCGAATGAGGCGACGCGGTGGGATGGATTGAGAAGCGCCACGACCACGCCCGGCGTCTATGTTCCCGCTCTGCTTCGTGCGTACGAATTCACAGGGAATTCGGAGTTCCTCGATCAGGTCGAGGCTTATTTGATTGGCTGGGGGCAATCCGCGTACGACCCCGCAAGCGGCAGCTTCTGGGGATCGCTGGAGCTGGACGGCACGCCCGTGCCGGGTCCATGGGCCGTCGCCGGATACGAACGCTACGAGCCCCGCGGGTTGATCGACATGTGGGCGCCCGAGACGATCACCGCTCAGTACAACACGGACGCGGCGCGGACCTACGCGATCGCTGCCCAGCGGTTCGGCAGCGAGGACCTTTTGCTCACCGCACAACGTTGGGCCAGCGTCATCCGGTCCAATTTGCCGGCCGAGCAGACGCTGCTCAACACATGGTATGGCGGATACAGTTCGCAGTGGGCGCCCTACGGAACCTATGCAGAGCACTATGGGCAGGCGATCCAGTTCTTCGACCTGATGTTCGAAGAATCCGGCGATCTTTCCTACTTGCAATCAGCCCGCGATCTCGCCAACCAGGCCATCTCGAGCCTGTGGTACGACGGCCTCTTCCGCGGCCATCCCAACAAGCCCTACTACGAAGCCGTAGACGGCGTGGGCATTCTCATCGAAGCCCTGATCGATCTCGATCGCCGCGCCGATCAGATCGCCCTGTTGCCGGACTTCGGCGACTTCAACGAGGACGGCATCGTCGACGCCGCGGACTTCGAGATTCTGACGGACCACTGGCTCCAAAGCGTCGAGCCCTACCAGCGAGGCGACGTCACCGGCGATGGCTTTGTGTCGCTGCGGGACTTCTTTCGATTCAAGAACGAGCTCTACAGCGGCCCCATCGAAAGTCTTGCCGGGATCGGCGTGCCCGAGCCCCCGGCGATTCGACTGGTGGCCGTGACGCTATTCATGGGTCTCCATTTTGCGCGTCGCATCGCCCCTTGAGGCGACTGCACGGCTCCATCGAACTTCGGCCCACGTTCTTCAAGATGAAAGCCGACGACCTGCTCACTGCGTTGAACGAACATGGATTCCGACTCTTCAGCGGAGTTCCCTGTTCGTACCTCACGCCGTTGATCAACGCAGTAATCGATTCGCCGACGATTCGGTACGTCAACGCCGCCAACGAAGGCGAGGCCGTCGCGATCTGCTCCGGCGCGGAGCTGGGCGGCGTGCGGTCCGTCGTCATGTTCCAGAACTCCGGCCTGGGCAACGCGTTCAGCCCGCTGACAAGTCTGAATGCGATCATGCGGATTCCCGTGCTCGTGATCGTGACCTGGCGCGGCCGGCCCGACAAGGAGGAGGACGAACCTCAGCATGAGCTTGTGGGTCGCATCATGCCGGAGTTGTTGGATCTGATCGAAATGCCGTATGCGGATCTTCCGACGAACTCCCAGGATCTGGCCCGCGTGTTAAGCCGCGCCGTTGATTCGATGAACACGACCGGATTGCCTTTTGCCTTGCTGTTGCCGAAAGGAGCGGTCGAGGAGCGTGCGCTCGCCTCGCCGCCGCCGCCGAGAATCGTCGGCGCCGCGCCAATCGCAAGTCGTCCCGCGAAGGCCGTCGACGCCGATGAAGCACTGGAGGCCATTGCCCAAGGGGCGTTGCAAGCCGACGCGGCCGTGCTGGCAACCACGGGATTTACGGGGCGTGCCCTCTACCGCCTCGGAGATCGCCCGAACCAGCTCTACATGGTTGGTTCCATGGGGTGCGTTTCCAGCTTGGGTCTCGGACTCGCCCTCGCCAGGCCTGATCGATCCGTTGTGGTCATCGACGGGGACGGCTCGCTGCTGATGCGCATGGGAGCATTGGCAGCCATTGGCGCCCAGGCGCCCAAGAACTTGTTTCACATCGTCCTGGACAACGGCGTCCACGATTCCACGGGGGCACAAGAGTCGCTGGCCAACTCGGTCGACATTCCCGCGGTTGCCGCGGCGTGCGGCTACCGACGACTAGAGGCTCCCGAGACGGTGGAGGAACTACGCGCACTTGCGAGTGCACCGGGCGAAATGCTTCGAATGGCCTATGTAAGAACGCAACCTCGAGCCGATCGCCGGCTGCCTCGTCCGACGATCACGCCAGCGCGCGTGGCGCGCAGATTCCAAGCTTGGCTCGAAAGTACCAGCCGCAGCCGGTAAAGCGAATCGAGATGCCTGGGGCGGACGGAGGCGAGCGCAAGCTCGGCATTCCGACGGCCGGGGACAAGCCGCGGCCGAAGCGATTTCAGAATCTCCGGTCGACGGGCGAGACCGAGCTGGCCCGGCCCCACCCGACGCACGTCGTCTGCGGCTGGGTCGTCAATTCGCGGCTGGTCGCGATGAACCATTGGCCTCCACACGACCGCGGCAGATTTGAATGCGCTGGATCGAAGAACGCTGCAAATGCACTGCAGCAAGGGGCGGTACACGAGTGCATGCGGTCCACGACGGACAGGCGGGCATGTGGGAGCAGATCAACGCCGCCCTCCGCGACCTGTTCCGGGTCGCCGAAGGCAAGGCGACCGAACCGACGGCGGTGATCGTCGATAGCCAATCGGTGAAGACGACAAAAAAAGAGGGGGCGCGGTTCGCCCGATGACCTGGAGGAACGACGGCTGGCCAGAAGTCGGCGAGCCGCTGGCGGCGTCCTAGCACGACGGCCGGTGTGAACCGTCGAGCATAACACGGCTGGCGTCACATACCGTGGCTGCCGTTAATCGGCCGGCCAGCACGCATCTGGTCTGCAGGGCGGTGCTGCCGGCCTACCGCTCCAGTTCCAGCTGCCGCAACGCCAAGATGCCCAAGAACAGCGGCAGAATGCTCGACGGCTCGGGCACGATTCGAGCGCTCGGTTCCGCGGCCTGGCTTTGGCCGAACGATTGGCGCCACAGCGCTAGATCGGCGCCGTCCACGCGGCCATCGCCATCGGCGTCGGCGGGCAGGTTCTCGCCCACTGAGCCCAGGGATCGCTGCCAAACCAAGAAATCCCCGCCGTCGATCGACCCGTCGCCGTTGAAGTCCGCCGCCAACCGCGGCGCAAGCGGATCGTCAAAGCTGATGTAGGCCCACGTGAACTTCGTATCCTGCAGACCCAAGCCCGGCAGGTCGTAGGAATTCACCAGAAACGACCCGTCGTCGCCCGCCTCGTAAGTCAAAATATTGTCATCGGGCGCCGTCACGCCCGAGGCCGTGGCCCGATGGGCGACCGACAGGAGCAGCACGCCTGTTTCCGGCGTCGCGTCGGGAATTGAAAGCTTGTACTGACCCGTCGCCAGGCGGCTCATCTCGAAGTCGCCCGCCGACTTGATCGTGGAATCAGCCGTTCCGTCGTAATAGCCGCCGATCATGCCGGGGGTCTTATAGGGCAGGTAGACGAAGCTCCAATCACGATCCTCGCCCGTGGCGCCGAAATTCGTGGCGTTGTCCTCCACGCGCACGTCCCAGCCGTTGCCGTTGGCGAGCGGGCCGGTTTGCACGACGATGTTGTCGTTATTGTTGGCCACCACGAGCAGGATGCCGTCCTGCAGCGAATTGACGCCCAAATCGACGCGGTAGCGCCCCGCCGCGACGCGCGAAACCATCGACGGATCTACGCGATTGGCCGCCCCCGGCGCCACGCTGCCGTTGCCGTTGACGTGCGCCCCCTGCCACCCGGCCGCGAACTGAAACCACGCGACGGCCGCGTTGAAGTTCACTTCGTTGTCGCTGGCGTTGCCAGCTTCCATGATCGAGAGTGCCAGCCGCCCATCGCCAAAACTGTCGCGGCCAACTTCCACCGTGGCCCGCCGCTGGCCGAAGTCGGGCCGGCTATGCTGCCGGATCGTCGCCAGTAGGACGCCGTGCTGATACAGCAAAGGCTGGCCGCCGACGGAAATCTGAAAATCGCCGCGGTTGATCTGCAGGCTGTCCACGCCGGGAGCGGACGCCTGGGGGAACTGCACCGCGTTCACTGTATTGGCCTCCGGATCGGTCGGCCCGACGGCGAGCAGGTTCGCCGCCACGACGTGAGAGATTACCGGGGGCGGCGGGGGGACGAGCGGATCGTGCAGTTCGTCCATCCGCAGCGTGAACTGCTGGTCGAACGCGTCGTCGTAGCGATCGAGCACCGGCGAATAGGTGCGCACCTCGACGGTCCGCCCATCGGCTTTGAACTCCAATAGCCGCATGTCGCCCATGCCGCCCTGGGCCTTCATCTGGTAGTTGGCCAGCATCTGGTGCACGACGTTTCCCGCGTCGCCCGCCGTGCTGCGGAAGCCCGTGCCGTCGTTTAGAACGTGCCCGTTGAACGTGAAGCGGAAGTTTTCGTGTTTCGAGATCAGTTTGTCCCACAACTCCTGGCCGTCGTTGACGGTCTCGCCGGGATTGTTCACCAGTGGATAGGCATGAGGATTCCAACTCTGGCTGGCGCCCTTGGCAGCCCAATCGTAGATCGTCTCGTCGTAGTACATGTAGGCGTGCGTCACGAGCATGGTCTTGTGGTCGGAATGATTCGCGACCACCTGGTTCGCCCACTCGACGACCGCGTCGCGCGGAGCCCACTCCAGGGCAAGCACCAGCCAGTTTTCGCCGCCAGCCTCGAAAACGTGGAACGAGTTGTCGGTCTTGCCCGGTTCGAAAAATCCGCCGATGCTCGGCTGCTGGGCATAGTACGTTCCGGGGCCGAAGTACTCTGCCTGGTTGAAGTAGCTGTTGCGATCGGCCGCGTTGCCGCCTGGGCCGTAATCGTGATTGCCGGGCGCCATCGCGTACGGCACGGCGCCGTTGAGCAGGTTCATCGACGCCAGCGCGTTGTTCCACTGCGGCACATTGTTGTTGTTGACGATGTCCCCTTCGTGCAGCACATACTTGATGTTGTGCGACTCGGCGTGATCGCGAATCCACGCCGTTTGCGCGTTGAAGTGCTGCGGGTACGACTGCGCGTACACCTGCGTGTCCGGCAGGATCGCCAGCGTCCACGACCCCGGTTCGATCGGCAGGGCTTCAGCCCGCACGGCGCCGGCATGTAGCTGCCAGACGCCGACCGCGAGCAACAGTTTCAGGGGACGTTTGACCAACAAGCGCACCGCCGCTCCAAAAACCATGGCGTCCTCTCTGTTTCGCTTCCGCAAATTTCAAGCAGAGTGCATCCAACGAGCCGATCGACCGCCGCGCGATCAACAACGACGGCGGGGCCGCACCGCCGCGAAGACCGCCGCCAGACAACAGGCCAGGACCGCGGTCGCCGGCTCCGGAACAGCGGCGCTCGCCGCGGAAGCGGCGCCGCCGGCGCCGAAATTCGTCCGCCACACGGTCAAGTCGCCAGCGTCCACGACGCCGTTGCCGTTGCCGTCGGCCGCTAGGCTGGTCGTCGACCCCAGCGTGCGCTGCCAGAGGAGGAAGTCGTTGCCGTCCACGTCGGCATCGTTGTCATAATCGCCGGGCAGCGACGGCGCGACGCCCATGTAGGAGATGTCGCCCGTCAGGACCAGGCCCGAGGGCAGCCGATAGGTCAGCACCAGGTCCTCGCCGTTAAGGATGTGATTGTACGCATTTCCGAGACTCACCGAGGCATTGCCGGCAAGGGTGGAATTGCTCGTCAAGTAGGCCTCGCCGAGCGATGCGGAGCTGGAGCCTCCGGCCTCGTCCCAACTCTGACCGTTGCCCCCGCCGCTGCTCTGAAAATTCTGATCGCTCAGGCTGTTCCAGCCCGCAATGTTCAGCGAGTTGGAAGCGCTCTCGAACTGGTAGAAATCCAGATCGACCGCCTCGAGCCCAGCGTTGCGCAGGACGATTTCGCCGGTGGCTCGATTCACCGTGGCCGACAGGCCGGCGAAATTAGTCGAAAACACCTCGAAGTTCGCGAAGGTCGCCGTCGGTCCTTGCCACGCGGAGTAGAGTCCGAAGTGCCCGTCGGGAAACGACCCGTTGACGTTGAGCTGTTCCACGCCGTCGACGATCACGGTCACATTGGTCGCCGTGTAAGAGATTTCAAACTGGTGCGATCCTCCCGCGCGATTGTACGGCGTGGATCCCAACGTGGCCCCGCGGGCCAACTCGGTCACGCTGCCGGTGGGGTTTTCCGGCATATCGGCGTGCTGCCAAAATTCGTCTGCCGTCGGGCTGCCCGTCACGCGCGACAAGGCCAGCCCCACCGGCATATCGCCTCCGCCAGTCTGGTCGTGATGGAAGTTGAAGAAGTCGCCATCGGCGAAGTTGAAATTTTGCGTTATGCCCTTCCAGTCGATCAACAAGTAATCCGCCGACGAGCCGATCTGCGCGTCGCCCGGCTCGAATCCCAGCACGAAGCCCACCACGTCGTCGTCGACCCCCGCCGTCAGGCGGCCGATGAACCGCTTATTCAAGGCGCTGTCGGGGCTGTACAGGATCGTGGCATCAGCATTGTTGTTGAGCGACGCCGTCGTGGGGGTGATTGTCCATTCGGGCACAGGGAAGGTCGCCGCCGGAGCGAAGTTCTCCACCGAGTACGTCGTGAAGTCGGCCGGCGCGGCCGCCGCGGGGCTCGAAAGACCCGCCAGCGCGAACATCGCCGCCAGCCCCAGCGTCCTACCGCGGCTGGGCTGCAGCCGTCGTCGTCGGCTTGCCCAGAATCCGACGCATGCGACCGCCGCGAGGGCCGACGACGCGGGCTCCGGCACGGCCTCGAGCATCGCCTGGAACGCACCCACGCCGTTGATCGCGTCGAAATCGGCTTTGAACAAGGCGAAGTCCTGCACGTCGTTGTCGCCGTCGCCGTCAAGATCGCCCCGCAAGGCTGCCTCCACGTCGGTCAAGGCGCTGAAGTCGGCCAGCAGGTTCGTGACGTAGAGCGGCCAGTCGGTCGCGTTCACGCTGCCATCGGCGTTCAAATCGCTGCGATGATAGGGAACGCCCCCCGGCCCGCCCGAAAAGGCCACGGAGGCCGTGCTGATGCTGCCGCCGACGAGTTCAACGCCGACCGTCACGTCTTCGAACCTCGACTTGACCCACACGTTGCCGAAGTTGACCGTTTGGCCGACGCCCAGCACGCCGCCGTCGCCGCCGGGGTTCTGCTCGCGCTCGCTCAGCTCGAGCGCGGTCGACGAAATCACCGTCCACGAGTCATCCGCATCGACGGACCCATCGCCCGGCGGCGCGTCATAGGTGTTCGCAATCGAGAGCCAGGAATCGGGATCGAGGCCGCCGCCGTTGGAGCCGATCATGACCCCCTGGATGTTCACCGGCGTCGAGCCATTGTTGGTCAGCGTCAGGTTGCCCGTCGAGCGATTGATCGTGGCGTCGAGCGTCGTGAACGCCGATAGCGTCGTCAACAGCGGCGAGTTCGTTCCGCCGTAGCCGGCGTAATAGACATTCTCGGTGCCCCAGGTCGTCAGGCCCACAGTACCGGTCAGAATCGGATCGCTGTTATCCGTGATCAGCGGGTAGTTGATCACGTTGCCCATCTGATCGCGGACCTGGATTTTGAGGCTGTTGCCGACGGCGCCAACCGACAGATCGAACATCGGCATGGTGGTGTCGGGGCGGCTGCCCGCGGCGCCGGGGGTGTAGACAAACAGGGGATTCGCGTCGTCGCGATACAACTCGGTCCAGACGCCGTTGCGCACCTTCTGCACCGACATGCCGCGCGGGGCCCGCGTGGTCATGTCCGCGCCGGTCGCTTCGTTGGTGAAATTGACGCGGTAGAAGTTGTTATCGTCCTGGACGCGCACCAAGACGCCCATGCCGTCGTTATCCGCGGCGCCCATGCGCAGTTGCATCTGGTAGTTACTGAACGCGTTGCTGCCGGGCGAATCGACCACGACCGCCGGGCCGATAAAGTCGACGTTGTCGAACGTCGCGTTCTCGAACCCGTTGGTCTGCTGCAGGATCCACCCGTCGTTGATGTCGAGGCCGAAATTGCCCACGTCCTCGCCGGCGCCGGTCGTCGTGGTGTCGACGCCCACGGCATTGGTCATCACGAGGTTCCGCCAGGGAATCGCCGTCGTGAACGCGCCGTTGTACAGCGTATTGGCGCCTTGCGTCACCGAGATGGTCTCGACCTCCGTACCCCAGTGCCGATCAGCGGCGGCGCGGTTCCGCTGCGCCCACGATTGAATGCCGATCTTCCCCGCCGCCAGCCCGGGGTCGTTCCCGGTCACGATCGCCGCTCCGCCGTTCTCGCCGGCGACCAAAATGTTGTACGACGTCCCCGCGACCGACACCTTCACGTCCACCGGCGTCCGATTGTCGCTGGTGGCGAACGTGGGAAACGCCGTGTAAGCCGTGCCGTCGCCCGGCGGGATGATTTGCGTCACGACGCCGCCGGAGACCTTCTGCACCGACACGCCGCTGGTGCCGCCCAGGTTGCCCGGCGCCTGCGAGCGGAAGCCCACCCGGTAGTAGTTGTCGGGATCCTGGTAGCCGAACACCAGCCCCCACAGGTCGTCGTCCGAGGTGTACATCCGGGCGTTCAGGTCGTAGTTGGCCGGCGTGGTGAATCCCTCTTGAATCAGGATCATCGGGGCGTAATTACCCGTGTCGCTGGGCGTGCCGGCCTGTTGCCCCGGCGCCGGCGTGGTGTTGGCCGTCTCCATCATCGTCGGGTTGTGCAGGCTGAGACGCCAGTTGCCGCCGCGCTGGGGAATCGGGTCGATCCAGCCCTGGTACGACGTGATGAAGGGATTGCCGACAAGCGTTTGCGCTTGTGAGGCGGTCGCGCTGTGGAGTGCAAGGACCACTGCCAGAACAGCCGGCGTGAACAGTCCAGAAACGGATCGTTTCGGCGTCATCATGTCGAACATTGTTGGCCCTCTCGAAGCAACGAAGGAGAAGATCAAGATCAGTTTGTGCGTCCGTGGGAACAAACGCCTCACGACAAGCGACGCGGCCTGCCGTCACGAGGAAAGCTCAAAATCGAATGTCTTGGCGCCCGGCTCAATGGTCACGGTCAGTCCGGACGCAGCCGGGTCGTTGTACTTGTTGGGAATGTCCGACTCTGGCGGCGGCCCCGCAAGTTCTGCTTCAAAGCTGTCGCCATGGATGGCGACGCGATACTCGCCAGTGGCCGCGCCTTCCTTGCGTCCGGCGCTCATCACGGCGTACCGACCGTCGTCGCCAAATTTGGCCGTTGCTCCCGCCCGTTGCTCGTCGATCGGGTGGAGCGAAATCGTGCCCGGCCCCACCGGCTGTCCGTCGACTTTGACAACGCCCGACAGCGTCCCCCAATCGCCTCCCCCGCAGCCCGCGGCGACGGCGAGGCATGCCATCGAAGCGAACGACCAGCATGCTCTGTTCGCAGCTCGTTGAAAAACAACGGGCTGCGTCGTCGCAGGAGGCGACGCCAAAACGAGCGTTTGAAAAACGCTCGTTTTGCGAACCGCGGCGAGCCTTGCTCGACGCGTGGCGAGGTTGGAAAACGCCACGAGGGCGTTCTTCAACAGGCTGTTAGAGACTGGGTTCATTAATCTCGTCGCCTGCGCGCGTTGTTAAGAGGTCGATCACCCGTTTAGGCGTTGCGTCAGACAGCCAGCGCACGCTGGCGTCGCCCATGCCGAGGTACAGACCTGACGGATGATCGCTGTAGAGTTCATCGACCGGCGAAACATTGATGGTCGCACCGTGGTGGGCGAAGGCGTGGTCGCCGTTCGCCCAAAACGCGTGCGGGGCCGGTCGCGAGGGATCACTCGCGTACACATCACGCCCCGCGCATTCGCCGAGCAACGCGGTATTGGACGTTCCATCCGTTACCTGAGCGACCTTGATCCGTTTGTTGGCGCCCAAAGCGGCATTGCCGGAGTTGCCAGGAACGGCAATCAGGATGCCCAGGGAATAATTTTGGCCAGGCGCCCAGCCTTCGTTGGACGTCAGCCCAGGGCCCACAAGCGCGGCGTAGTCGAGCCGGCCCTTGAAGAGCGGCGGAGTCGTGGGGCATAGCCACTGAGGCACTGTGAGCGCTGTTTCCTGGTTCCCGCCTGTAAACTGCCGGTTCGTTTGCGGATCGTTCCAATGCCGGTCGAATCGATACTGATTGTAGATCGCCTGCTGCTCGATGTAGGGAAGGATGTAAGGCACCCAACTGTGCATGCGGTTCGATGTGCCAGGCTGATTGGCTTCGCCAGTGTACCCGGGCTCGATCGCTGCAGGAAATCCTTTCTTCGCCGACTCGAACAAGTGAATGCCATACACGAGCTGCTTCATGTTGTTCTGGCAGGTCGACCGCCGCGCCGCCTCCCGCGCCGCCTGGATGGCCGGCAGCAACAGCGCCACCAGCACGCCGATAATCGCGATCACGACGAGCAGCTCAACGAGCGTGAACCCGCGTCGAGACGCCTGAGCGAGGGGACCGTGCGACCGCTCCATGGCACGTCCTTTCCATTGGGAACGAGCGAGCAATAAACGCGGGGCGCGACTGCCGCCCCTGGCGCGCAACGACTGGAACAGATCCTCGTGAAGCCCTGATGAACGCCGCGTAAAGACGGCGTGCATTGCGGTCGTCAGGCTTGGATCGAAGGACGCCCAGGGGGACGCACCAACTCTTGCTCTCATTCCGCGCGCGAAAGACGGCACGCGTGGTGATCGCTCCGCCTGACCACGGCGCTGCTTTAGTTGGGGAAGGCGGAATTGTAACGATTTCGAAAGCCTGCTGCAAATATTTTCAGCAACGCTCTGTGCGGAGCCGTAGCGGGCAGGCTCCAAACGCCAGCGCCACGTCGTCGCGAAAGCCCTGGAGATGGTGTTCAGGAAATCTTGGGGCTGTCGCCATGCACGGCGGGCCGGCTTCTCATTCGCAGCGACAACGGCCCAGAGTTCGTCGCCCACGCGATCCAGCGAGGCGAGAGCAAGTCGCGGCGTTCAAACGCTCTACATCGAGCCCGGCAGCCCGCGGGGGAACTGGCGATGCCGAGAGCTTCCATAGCCGGCTGAGCGATGTGTTGCTAGCCACTGAAGAATTCGAGAACGTCGCAGTAACACGGGACGCTGGCTACAAATCGAGCAGAGACACGCCTCGGAACGTTTGTAGTACGGATTTTCCCTCGTCGCGTCAAATCCTCTACACGACTCCTCTTCACTACGGGCCGGTGGTCACAACAAGGCATTCCAGCATATTTGCCGCGCGGGAAAGGCCTGTTTTCCCAGTGGGCGATGAGGGACTCGAACCCCCGACATCCACCTTGTAAGGGTGGCGCTCTAACCAACTGAGCTAATCGCCCTTGTCTTGAATTCTAGGGTTTGCAACTCACTCCACAAGGCTCGCATCGTGGATGAGGTGGTAGCGAGCGATACGACTTGACCTCAGAAAGCGCCGTTAATCCGACATGCTCGGCGGTTTAGCGACCAGAGTCGGCGTCATTGACAAGGATGAGTTGCTGACGTCGCGCCGGCCGACCATGGTTCTCAAGTTGCACGGGCGGGGGACGCGTCACGTCCCTCGCACTACAATGACAGCCCACACGATCTCTTATGGCGCCGAGCGAAAAGACTGTGGCAACGATTCTGACAATCGCCGTATTGGCTGCGCATCTGCTCGCCGTAAACGTCGCCGCGGCAGGTCCTTTCGTGTGGGCGTGGCTGGCGGGTCGCGCTGGGCCTCGTGACGAGCACCGCATCGCGCTCGCCCGACGTATGGCTTGGATGTCACTGATCGGCCTGGCCGCCGGCGCCGCGCTTGGCGCCGCGTTGTTGGCTGCGCCCAATGAACAACTAGGGGCGGCCCTGGCCCGCTTCCCCGCGTCAACCTACTGGTTCGCCAGCGCGGAGATCGCGTTTTCGGCGGTGTGGATTTTGGGCCTGGCGTGCGCGTCGCCGTATATCGCGGGGCGACCGGTCTGGGCGTGGTTGCTCGCAAGCGTCACGGCCTCGAACTTGCTCTACCACTTTCCGCCGCTGATGACGGTGATCGGCAACCTGGCCAGCGATCCGCGCTGGACCACGATTGACCTCATCGATCGCCCGGCCCTCCTGAAGCTTTGGAGGCGGCCCGAAGTGCTTGCACTCTGGTTCCACGTCATCCTCGCGTCGCTTGCTGTGGCCGCCCTCGCGGCCTTGTGGCCCACGCGCCGCGACGCGACCGACCAGACGCGCGCCTCGGTCGACGCCGTTTACCGCAAGCTGGCTGCCGCCGCTTTCGCGGCGACTGCGCTGCAAGTGCCAGTCGGCCTTGGGGTGCTTGCCACGACAAATCCCCGTGCGCGAGATGCGCTCATGGGACAGCAAGTCGGTGCCAGCATGCTGCTGATCGCGGGAATCGTCGCCACGCTGGGCCTGCTGCAGAGCACCGCGCAGATCGCGCTCGGCGACGTATCGCCGGCGCTTCGCCGACGCGCCGCTTGGTTCGCCGTCGGAGTGGCCGTGCTGATGTCCGGCGCGCTGCTGGTCAGCCGCCGCGCTCAGTCAACGCCGCTGGGCGGCGCTGCGTCCCAGAAGGCCCCCTCCCGTGGCGCCGTCCACTCGCTCTGCCGGGATGCTCTGAGCTCGCAGCAACCACTCTACTTCGTGGGCTCTGGTTCTTTGGACGCTTCTTCAAGCGTGCCGCCCGGAAATTCGCCCTTGGCGAGAATCTCGTCGTAGGTCGGACTGTTCTCGTCCTCCGGATCGCTGTGCATCGCGCCCACCTTGGCCAGCACTTCCTTCACCTTCTCGGGATTGCGAATGTCTTCCTTCTTGTCGAGCAGTTCGACCAGGTGAATTCCGTAGGGATTGTGATTCGTCCGCTTCTTGCCTTGATGACAGACGAGGCACCGCATTTTGGCGTTGCGCGCCTCTTTGACGAATTCCTCGTTCTCATTGTTGGCTAGGTACACCTCGTCCCAGACCTTGAAGAACTGCAGCAGGGCCATCGCGGGGCGCGACGACCCGCCAACGAGAGCAACGATTAGGAACACGAGGCCGAACTTGCGCATCGGAAGAGACTCCACAAAAACTCGCTGAGCGACGGCAGCACGCGCTTGCGGCGGCGCCGTCGAAGGGACTGTGATGCGAACGATTCGCCGTCCCCAGGTAGGTCAGTCCAGTAGACCCACAGGAGGCCAGGCATGTCAAGATTCGTCAACACGTGATGCGGCAAGAGGTTACGCCGCCCTTGAGCCCTGCCGAATTGGTCGCGCACAATTCTCAGCGATCGCCGGATCGGTTAAGTTGGCGCCTCACAGGCAGGTACGCTGGGCACGGTAATACGCGGAGAATGCTCAATGGCGGCGACGATCCCTTCACCAGTTGCTCGCCCGTGCGCGAGGCTGGACGCGAGGCAGGTTTACCTCATGGCCAATGGCGATCTGCGCCAAAGCGCCAACGAGCGCTGCTGGCCCGCCCAGCACGAAATGGAGCAGCAGATCGGCGCCGCCGTGAAAAACGCCGGCTGGGACGTCGTCCGCGCGCATCCTTACAAAGAAGACCAGCGGCACGGGTTCATCAGCTCGCAGAAAGAAGGCGTCGCCGTCTTCCGCACGCTTGATTCCGCGGCGCCGCTGATTGTGGCCGAAGCCGTGTGGCAGTATTCGCACCACTTGCTGCACGGGCTCATCACGCACGAGGGGCCCATCCTCACGCTCGCCAATTGGAGCGGCACATGGCCCGGGCTCGTCGGCATGCTCAATCTCAACGGCTCGCTCACCAAGGCGGGCGTCTCCTACTCGACGCTTTGGGCCGACGACTTCGCCGACTCCGCATTCGGCCGCCGGCTGGCCGAGTGGCTCGCGACGGGCCGCGTCGAGCACGAGCTTTCGCACGTGGCGCCCTTCCGCGACGCAAAGGTCTCCGATGATGTCCGCGCCCTCGGCCGCGCACTGGCCGACGAACTGCGCCGCGACAAAGCGATCATGGGCGTGTTCGACGAAGGCTGCATGGGCATGTTCAACGCAATCGTTCCCGACCACCTGCTCAACCCCACCGGCGTGTTCAAAGAGCGGCTCAGCCAAAGCGCGCTGTACTACGAAACGACGCAGACCGGCGACGACGAAGCCCGCGCCGTGCGCCGTTGGATGGAGGACCGAGGCGCCCGGTTCCTCACCGGTCCCGTGCATGAGCAGGATCTCACCGACGCGCAAATCCTGCTGCAGTGCAAGATGTATATTGCCGCGGTGCGCATCGCCGACGACTTCGGTTGCGACTGCATCGGCATTCAGTATCAGCAGGGGTTGAAAGACCTGCTGCCGGCCAGCGACCTGGTTGAAGGCACGCTCAACGACAGCGTCCGGCCCCCCGTGTTCAGCCGCGATGGCCGCCGCGAGCTATACGCCGGCCAGCCGCTGCCTCACTTCAACGAGGTGGATGAATGCGCCGGTCTTGACGGCCTGATGACGTATCGCGTGCACCGCGCCATGGGCCAGCCCGTCGAGAACACGCTCCACGATCTCCGCTGGGGCGACGCCGACCGCTCGGGCACGACGGGCGAGTTCGTGTGGGTCTTCGAAATCTCCGGCAGCGTCCCGCCGTCGCACCTCGTCGGCGGGTGGAGCGGCGTGACGAGCGAACGCCAGCCGCCGATGTACTTCCCCAGCGGCGGCGGCACGATCAAGGGCGTCTCGAAGCCCGGTGAAGTCGTGTGGTCGCGGGTGTTCATCGAGGACGGTCGTCTGAAAATGGACCTCGGCCGCGCCGCCGCGATCGAGCTGCCGCAGGCCGAAACCGAACGCCGCTGGCGCGAAACCACCTCACAATGGCCGATCATGCACGCCGTGACCTACGGCGTGTCGCGTGACCAGATGATGGCACGTCACAAGAGCAACCACACTCAAGTGGCGTACGCCACAAGCGCCGACGACGCCGATCGCGCCTGCCTCGCCAAAGCGGCCATGGCCGACGCCCTCGGTATGGAGGTCGCCCTCTGCGGCACGCGTAAGGAGGGCGTCTCCTGGTCATGACGAGAACGCTCGGGGGGCCTGCTGATCCTTCGCGAAGGATCGTTCCATTTGTCGCCCTCTGCCGGCCATTCATCGCCCCAAATCCGCGTTCCGGGCGGAAAATGTGGCGGATTGCGCGCAAAGTCCGGCCGCACGCGGGCACTACATGTCCAGCGGCGAGAATTGCCGCGGCCAAGGCGCTACCTCACCCCGGTCCCAAGCATGCCCGAATACCAAAAACCTAGGCAACTCCGGCGAATTCTGCTGTATGCCCTCATTGGCTCGATCCTGTTCGGCGCCGCGTTGGGTTTGGCGATTATTCTGCGCGACCGCTGGAGTTGGTTCGAGATTCGCGTCATGGCCACCGCCACAACGATCGCCCTCGCGAGCGTATGCGGATTGGCCTGCGACCTGGCGCGCTCGTCGCGCCGCTCGAACGTGATTCCTCTTGTCGGCCTCACGCTTACCTTGGCCGCGGCCGTGATGATCTTGATCGGCATCTGGCCCGACATCGACGCCGAAGCCTATTGGAAAACAACGGGGTGCATCGTCGCGTTTGCCGTGGCCGCTGTTCAAGTGAGCCTGCTTTCGATGGCGCGCCTGGCTCGCAAGTTCGCGTGGGTCTACTTTCTGGCCTGCCAGGTTTCGTTCGCAACGGCCGCCGTCGTCTCCGTCATGATCGCCGGCGAGATCGAGGCAAGGGGCGGGATGCAATTGCTGGCCGCACTGTCGATCGCCTGCGCAGCGCTGTCGCTGATCGTCCCCATCTTGCACCGGTTGAGTAAGATGGATGAGCCAGGCGAGCATCTTGCTTCGCCGCTGGGCGAGGGCAACCTGATCGCAATCGACGACGAAATTGACCGCCTCATGCAGCGAATCCGACACTTGGAGAAGATCCGCGCCGAACTCTGCAACGCACCCTCTGACGCTCCGTCTTTAATTAACGCACGGCAATAGTCCGACGAAACTTCTCCGCTACTCGGCGCCTGCCGGAATCTGACTCGCCAGGCGCCGGTCGCTCGGTTCCAGCTTGCTCGCGGGTCGTACGCCGGAGCCCGTGCGACTCGTGAGCGAATCCCCCAACTCCATCCGAGCTGCATCCGCCGCTTTCTGCAGGCGGGCAACCACATCGGGCTGTTCGGCGGCCACGTTCACCCGCTCCTCACGATCCTCCTTCAAATCAAACAGCGCGAGCTCGATCTCCGTCCGCTCGTAGTTGATCGGCTGTCCGTCATCGCGCCCTGCGCGGCCGGCCAGCGTTCGGTAACCGTGCGGAAAATGCAGCTTCCATTGCCGATCGCGAATCGCCTGGAGCTGGTCGTCTTCGTAGTAGTAAAGAAAATAGTCGTGCGGCGACGGGACATCGTCCGTGCCAAACATCAGCGGGCTGATGTCCTTGCCGTCGATTCTGTGCGCCGGAAGCTCGCCGCCCATGAGCGACGCGACGGTCGGCAAGAGGTCGATCGTCGCGGCCAACTCGTCGCACGTCGTCCCGGCCGGGATGCGCCCCGGCCAACGCATCAGGCACGGCACGCGGAACCCGCCCTCGAACGACGTGCCCTTCCCTTCGCGCAACGGAGCGGCCGACCCCGCATGGGCCCCGTAGCTCAACCATGGCCCATTGTCGGATGTGAAGACGACGAGGGTCTTCTCATCGAGGCCCAGCTCATTGAGTGTGCTCAGCACCTGGCCCACGGACCAGTCGACTTCCGCCATCACATCGCCAAACAGGCCGTGGCCGCTCGCGCCGTCGAACTGCTCGGACACATGCAACGGCACATGCACCATACTGTGCGCCAGGTACAACAAGAACGGCCGCTCGCGATTGGCCCGAATGAAGTCCAACGCGTACTCCGTGTACCGCCGCGTCAACTGCCGTTGGTCCTCGGAGGTCACCTCGGCGTCGACGACTTGCTGCCCCTCGATCAGCGGCAGCGGCGGCCAACGCTTCACGCGTTCTTCCATCGGCAACCGCAGCACGTCGGGATGGTACGGCCACATATCATTGGAATACGGCAGTCCGAAGTACGAGTCGAACCCATGTTCGGTTGGCAGGAATTTGGGATGATGCCCCAGATGCCATTTGCCCACGCACGCGGTTGCGTAACCCTGTTGTCGGCAAAGTTCGGCCAGCGTCACTTCGTCGGCGTTGATCCCGATTTCCGCCTGCGGCCCAAGCGCCCCGCGTATCCCCACGCGCGTGTGGTAGCACCCCGTCAGCAAGCCAGCCCGCGATGCCGAACACACGGCCGACGACACCAGAAAGTCGGTGAACGCCCGACCCTCGGCCGCCATCCGATCGAGATTTGGCGTGGCGTAGGTCGGATCGCCGAATGGGCGCAGGGCAGCGTACCCCAGGTCGTCGATGAAAATGATCACCACATTGGGATGACCGGCCGCGGTCGCCGGCGGGCAATACGCAAGGACGCCAACGACCAGTGCGATGCACTGCGCCGCTAACCGCCTCGCCGTCCGCTTACTTGCTGTCGGGTGCATCATTTCTTCCGAGTGAAGACAAATTCCATGAACTTGATCTCGCGCCGCTCGGGCGTCCGCGTGTCGACGAAGTGGATCTCGATCGCGAATTTGTCCGGCCCGCGCAGGTCCAGGACGTGCACAAATTCCTTGGTGAGGCCCATCGCTTTCATCATGGGATCGTCGTCGGAGCCCAGCATTCGTATCGTGCCGGTCGCCTCGTCGAGCTTGCCCTTCGAGCTAACGAAATACGTGCCGAAGCTGTCCACGGCGAAGAGTGCATAGTGGTCGTGGCGGCCGTCAAACCCGATCGTGAACATCCCTTCCAGCTCGCCGCTCGCCCCCTCGGCCTGATACTCGATCTGCAGAAATCGATTGCCGACGATCATCCGGCTATCGGAGGCGCCCTAGTAATTCATTGTCGCTGGACCGCCGCCCATCGTCATCTGGACGTTCCACGCGCCCTTATACGCCGCGAGCCTTTCGTGCTCCGGCCCCGGTCCTCCCAGCGGGGGCTCGACCTGCTGAGCACACACCGACCGTCCTGCAACGCTCAGGATCTCGCGTAGGCACTGCCGACCCGAGGCAGTGAACGCCGCGACAGCAAGCGATGCCACGTTCCCGCGGGCGCATTGTCGCGTCGCGTCAAAGGAATCGCAAGCGAGCAACTGCGTTTGGCATCCCCCGATGTCTGTTATCGCCAACCCGCACTTTTCGACGCTCGGCCGAGATTTTTTCTGCGTCTACGTCAAACGGCCCGGTAAAGTCGCGTTTTTCTCCGCGGGCGGTCGCCCCGCGCGCCGGCTGCGTGACCTACGCTTGTGTTAGCCGCGAGAGTCTCGGCGGCTTCATTCCGTACTGCCGCGAGCCCTCCGCCGTGATCGACGCCTACGAGGTCAACGAGCTGCGCGACCTGAGCGCGCTGCGCGACGACTGGAGCCGGCTGCTGGCCCAAACGCCCGGCTACTCATTCTTCCAGACGCTCGATTGGCTCGAAGCCACGTGGCACAGCTACGCGCGAGCGCAGCGGCTGAGGGTGATTGTCGTCGCGCGCGACGGAACGCCAAT
This sequence comes from uncultured Planctomycetaceae bacterium, assembly GCA_964430075.1. Classification (GTDB taxonomy): domain Bacteria; phylum Planctomycetota; class Planctomycetia; order Pirellulales; family Lacipirellulaceae; genus Lacipirellula. The sequence continues at coordinate 148,842 of CAYSFP010000001.1, forward strand.
CGGCATTGTCCCGTGGTGCGTGCGCGAGGAGCGCCGTCGCGTGGGAAAGGTGCGCGTCCTCACTTACCCGCTCGAAGACTGGGGCACGTTCTATGGTCCGTTGGGACCGGAGCCGCGGCTTACGATGCGCGCGGCGGTCAGCCGCATCGCCGACGCGCCGCGCGACTGGGACGTCATCGACCTCCGCTGGGTCGATGAAGCGGCTGACGAGTTCCTCACGATCGGCGAATCGCTGCGTGAAAACGGATATGACTCCCGCCTCTGGCCGCGCATGGAAGTGCGCATCTGCCGCCTCGAGGGCGGGTGGGACCAGTATGTGAAGTCGCGCTCCCGCAACTGGCGGCGCCGCATGCAGCACGATGTGGCCGCTCTCGAGAAGGTCGGCAAGGTCGAACTGATGCGCTATCGTCCGGAACCAGGCAATCGCGGCGACGACCACGAGCATGAAGCGATCTTCGGCGCCTGCGAGCGAATCGCGGCCAAGACGTGGCAAGCTTCTGATCCATCGCAAAGTACGCTCAGTTCGCCGCGAGTGCACGACACGCTGCTGCGGGCCCACATGGCCGCGGCACGGCTCGGCATGCTCGACGCCAACATACTGCTCGTCGGCGGCACGCCCGCGGCGTTCAACTACAACTACGTGGCCGAAGGCCGCGTCTACGGGTTGCGCTGCGGCTACGATCCCACGCTGGAGATCGACGGCTGCGGCCGAGTCTTGCTGTACTTGATGCTGCGGGATTCCTGCCGCCGCGGGGACGTCGAATATAATTTCGGACCCGGGCGGCAGCATTACAAGGAACGCTTCGCCACGTCGATGCGCCGAGCGTATACCTTCCGGCACTATGCCCGCTATTCACTGCGATCGCAGCTTCTGCACCTCAAAGAAGAGGTGGCGGCGCACATTTGGTCGGACGAGCATCTGCGCGAGAGCCATCTGGTCGACTGAGCGGCGCCACGTCGCCGACGCAGTTTGGTTGCGCGCGTCGACGCGCGACAATTCACTCGCTATTGCAGGCGGACCAGGAGTTCGGATTGGAGCTGGCGGACGGCCTCATCCTCTGGGACGTTGGTACAGTTGAGGTGATCGAACGGCAACTCGACCACGTCGTTCACGCCGTCGAGCCGACCGCGTTTGACCGCCACCACGCCGTCGCCGCGGCCGTCGACAAGCTCGTCGAGGTCGGCCAGCATCGCGTCGGCGGAGCCGGCGTAGCGTCCCAGGCCCTCGGCCCGAGCGGCGCGACCCAGCGCCCACCGCACCAGCCGCATCTCGCCAGCCGATACCGGCGAGTGCGTGCCAAGGAAGATCGCGTAGCGAACCCGTGCGTTGCGCGGCCGGGCATTCAGCACGGTGAGAAACGGAGAGCCCGGCACGAGATCGTCGGACGCCTCGCCGAGGCCGTCGACGACCGAATCCTTCCATCGCCGCCACACGCTGCCGTCGCGGCGGGCGATCCAATGCTCCCACAAGTCGCCAGCGAAGGAGGCGTGCGCCATGAGCGAACCGTGCGTCGGCGGCGCGATCATGATCAACCGCGTCACGTTGCCGGGGTCGAGCTCGGGGTTCTCGATGCAGGCCCGGGCCACCAGGCCGCCCATGGAATGCGTCACCAACGCCACGGGGCGATCGCCGTGCTGCGCGGCAAACTCGGCGAGTGCTTGCGACAGCAGTGCGGCAGAACGCTCGAGATCCCAGTCGTTCGGGTAAACAAACGCCGCGAGCGGCAGGTCCGCCGCGCGGATCGGCGCCAGGATGCCCGCGTTCTTGTCCGTTGACGAATTGAAGCCGTGAATCAGCACGACCAGCGGGGCGTCCGGCGATGCGGCTGCGGCCGAGTGCCAGTCCGCGTCCAGGTGCAAGCCGTAACGAGCCGCGGCGGCTTCGTCGTACAGGCGTTCGCGCACCCAGTGGCGGAGCGAGTGGTCGGCCAGATCGGCCGTGATCGCGCGGGCGGAGGCGAGCAGCCGCCACGGAGCAGCCGACTCGCCGGGCTCGTCGGCGCGGGCGCCGGCGGCTAAACCGCAAGCGAATGCGAAAGCGACGAGCGCGGCAAAACGGCTGAGCGGAGAACAGTGCATGGCGGTGCGACCAAGGAGAGGACGTGTCGGCGTCAGGAGCCCACATAACCCATGCGCGGACGCACAGGGATATGTTACGTTCCCCGACTTGCGTCCCGCCCTGATACGGCATGCACCCATTCTACGCCCGGCGGCTCAAAAATCGTCGGGTTCGGTCTCTTCCTCGGGATCCGGCTTGCCCGGACCGGCCGGAACCAGCTCCCCGCCGGCGGCCAGGATCTTCTGCTTGATCTCCTCGGTGAGGGCCTTGTTTTCCTTGAGATAGTCGCGGGCCTTCTCCTTGCCCTGGCCGAGCTGCTGGTCGCCGTAGCGGAACCAGGCTCCGGTGCGGGCGACGATCTTCTGCTCCATGCCGAGGTCGAGGATGTCGCCCTCGTAGCTGATGCCGTTGGTGTGCATCATGTCGAACTCGGCGACGCGGAACGGCGGGGCCACCTTGTTCTTCACCACCTTGGCACGCACCCGTTGGCCGACCACGTCCTCGCCGTCCTTCAGTTGGCCGATGCGGCGGACGTCGATGCGGCTGGAGCAGTAGAACTTGAGGGCCCGGCCGCCGGGGGTCGTTTCCGGACTGCCGAACATCACGCCGATTTTTTCGCGAATCTGGTTGATGAAGATCACGGAGGTCTTCGCCTTGGCGATGGCGCCGGTCAGCTTGCGGAGC
>CAYSFP010000002.1:0-15379 GCA_964430075.1 uncultured Planctomycetaceae bacterium
TGCAAGGTGACGCCTCTCAACTCCAAGCGAGCCGGGGCGTCCCCGCCCCCGGCGTCGGTGTTCTCGCTGAAGCCCTCCTCGCCGAAGCCCGCGCGATCCACGCCGAGGACATCGAGCTCTGCAATTCCATCGCCCGCCACGGCGCCGACCTGCTCGCCGACCTCCCGCCCGGCAGCGGCCTCCTCACGCACTGCAACGCCGGCGCCCTGGCCACCAGCGGCGAAGGCACGGCGCTCGCCGTCGTCTTCGAGCTCCACCGCCGCGGCCGCCGCCCGCACGTCTGGGTCGATGAGACGCGCCCGCTACTTCAAGGCGCCCGCCTTACCGCGTGGGAGCTCTCGCAGCGCGGCGTCGACTGCACGCTCCTCTGCGATTCGATGGCGGCCAGCGTGATGCGTTCCGGCCGCGTGGCCGCCGTTATCGTCGGCGCCGACCGCGTCGCCGCCGATGGCGCCGCGGCCAACAAGATTGGGACGTATAGCGTCGCCGTCGCCGCCGCGGCCCATAACATCCCCCTCTACGTTGCGGTCCCGGCGAGCTCATTCGATCTGTCGCTCTCCGACGGCGATGCGATTCCCATCGAGCAGCGCGCGGCGGACGAAGTGACGCACTTCGGCAGCCTGCACGTCGCGCCCGAGGGCGTGCGTGTGTACAATCCCGCGTTCGACGTGACGCCTCCGCGGCTCATCCGCGGACTCATCACCGATCGCGGCGTGATCCAACCGGTCGACCGCGCGGGGATCGCCCGCGTGATCGGTTGCTCGTCATAATCGGATCGCCCAAGCCTTCGCGGCGCGCGAAACAGCGATCGTGATTGCGACCTGTGAGGAGACCGTCGTCCCAAGCGGGGCGGTCCAAACGGACAAACTCAGGCGGTCGCGCGACCAGTGCTGCTGTATCTCAACGAAACAGTGCGGCGCGAAAGACTCATTGGCAGCCCGAGTACGGCCGGGGGATCCCGGCAAATGAACAACTGCCGTCTATGGTAATCGCGGCGCCGGGCGTGTCAACAAGTCGGCAAAACCCGCATTTCCGGCTTTCAAACCGTCGCGGCGGCTTGGCGGTCCGGCCGGGCCGAGGTCAGGAAATGCAGCACCGGCGTCGTCGCCATGGTCGTCACCAGGGCCATAATCACCATCATGGCGAACAGCTCGGGCGAGATGACGCCCAGCTCCAGGCCGATGTTCAGCACGATCAGCTCCATCAGCCCGCGGGTGTTCATCAGGATGCCCAGCGAGGTGGACATCCGCCACGAAAGCCCCGTGCAACGGGCGGCAACCAGGGTGCCGCCGAACTTGCCGAGCGTGGCGACCAGGATGATCACGCCGCAGAACAGCCACGCCTGGGCGCCTGAGACCAGGCCGATTTGCGTCCGCATGCCCGTGTACGCGAAAAACGCCGGCAAGAGCAGGATCTTAACGATGTCCTCAAGTTTCTCGCGGAAATCGCGGGCCACGTCGCTTTCGTGCGGGATGACGGCGCCCAGCAGGAAGGCCCCGAAGATCGCGTGAATGCCGATCCACTCCGCCGTGGCCGCCGACATGAGCAGCGCCACCAACACCCACACCGCCATCCGCCGCTTCGGCACTGTGCTGTCGGGGCTGCCGAAATACCGCACCGCCAAGGGCCGAATCACGATCAGCATGAAGGCGATGTACCCCAGCGCCAGGGCAATGGTTTCCACGGCTCCGCCGACTTCGCTCTGGGCTACGCCCACGACGAACGCCAGCAGGCACCAGGCGGTCACGTCGTCGATCGCGGCGCAGCTCAGGGCCACGACGCCCAGCTCGGTCGTTTCCATCTTCCGATCGCCCAGAATCCGCGCGAGCACCGGGAACGCCGTGATCGACATCGCCACGCCCATGAACAGCGCGAAGCTGGTGAACGGCACGCCAGCGGGCGCCAGCGGCCGGTAAAGCCACAGGGCCAGCGCGGCGCCCAACAGAAACGGCGTCACGATGCTGGCATGCGAGATCGCAATCGTGGCGTGGGCTCGCGACCGCAGCATCCCGGCGTTCAGTTCGAGCCCGATGAGGAACATGTACAGAATGACGCCCACCTCGGCGATGATCTTCAGCGACGGCGCCACCGCGGCCGGCAGTAGAAAGGCCGTCGCCTCGGGCCACACGCGTCCCAACAGCGACGGGCCCAGCACGATGCCGGCGACCATCTCGCCGATCACCCGCGGCTGGCCGACGTACTGGAACGCCTTGCCCAGCCAGCGCCCCAGGAGAATGATCGCCAGCAGGGCCACGAGGACGTGGTAGAGCACCTGGCTCTGGGCGGCGACGGCGGCGCTCGCCGGCTTCACCGCTCCGGCCACGGGGACGAGTTGCTCGCCGAAGTGCCGAGCCAGCAGAAACAGCGAGATCGCCGCGGCGATCATCGCAGCGTAAGCGCCGGCCACGCGCCAGGCGTTGGGAGTCTGACCTCCGGCGTGAAATGTTGTGGTATTTCCCGTCATCATGGGCCTTGCTCCATGCCCAGCCATTGCGCTATGGCAGCAGTCACGTTCTGCAATTGTTCGCCGGAGAGAGCGCCAAGTTTTTGCACCAATTTGACCGAGGGCACGGTCACAAGGTTCTGGGCGTCAAACGCTCCCGACTTAAGAAAACGCACGTTGCACGCAACTTCAAATCGCGACTGCCGAGTTGACGTCGTATGAGGGACGAGCGTCAGCAAATCCCGGTCTCGATCCCCCGGCGGAATGCTCAGAACAAGGCACGGCCGGACTTTCGCGACAAATCCCAGATCGACAATCCAAACGTCGCCGCGCTCAGCTCTTGCCATCGAGTCGCTCCCGCTCGTCGAACTCCTGGAAGAGTTCGTCGGCTGCGCGCGTAAGTTCGTCGTCGTCCATGGGCTCGCTTTCCCATTGGGCGGCCCGACGGCAGAGCTCGATAAAGACCATCCGCTGCTGTGCTGCGGGCAAGATGTCGAACGATTGCAGGAAATCTTGCGGCGATGAACTCATGAGTCATCCTCGGCGAGCGGCAGCACGTCTCGGACCCGTGCCGTTCCAATGATATAGTAAGCTGAGCCATCACAGAACGGCACGTTTGGTCCGGACTTCACCTTTGCTTGCATCTGGCGAAGAGTCCCCATGTTCAATGAATTTGGCCAACGGTCGACCGATTCCCCCCGACCCTCGATCGGCGAATACCTCATCCGGCGCCTGCAGGACTACGGCATCGCGGATGTGTTCGGCATCCCCGGCGATTACGTGCTGTCGTTCTACGCGATGCTGGAGAACAGCCCGCTGAATGTCGTGGGCTGCACGCGCGAGGACTGCGCGGGCTTCGCCGCCGACGCCTATGCCCGCGTCCACGGTATGGGCGCGTTGTGCGTCACCTATTGCGTGGGCGGGCTCAGCGTCTGCAATTCGATCGCCGGCGCTTACGCCGAGAAATCGCCCGTCGTGATGATCACCGGTTCGCCGGGCCTGCGGGAGCGAATTCACAACCCGCTGCTCCACCACATGGTGCGCAATTTCCGCACGCAGTACGACGTGTTCGAGAAGCTGTGCATCGCCGGGACCGAACTGGGCGACCCGCTCACGGCGTTTGCCGAAATCGACCGCGTGCTCGCCGCGTGCCAGCGGTTCAAGCGGCCGGTGTACATCGAAATTCCCCGCGACATGGTGCACGTGCGGCCTGAGACTCGGCCGCCGTACGCGCAGCCAAACCCGCCCAGCGACGCCCGCGCGCTGGACGAAGCCGTCGAGGAAGCCGCCGCGCGGATCGAGAACGCCCGCCAGCCGGTGCTGCTGTTGGGCGTGGAGATCCACCGCTTCGGGTTGCAGGACCTGGCGCTCAAACTGGCCGAAAGCGCCGGCCTGCCGATCGCGGCCACGATGCTGGGCAAAGGCGTCGTCGCCGAGACGCACCCGCTGTACATGGGCTTGTACGAGGGCGCCGTCGGCCGTGCCGACGTCACGCGCTACGTCGAAGCCAGCGATTGCGTCGTGATGCTCGGCACGTTCATGACCGACATCAACCTGGGCATGTACACGGCCGAACTGGACATCGGCGACTGCATTTATGCCACGAGCGAGCAATTGCGGATCCGCCACCACCACTACCACGACGTGCGGCTGCAGGACTTCATCGACCGGCTGGTCGAGCGCGGCATCAAGCGCACGCGACCCCAGCCGCCGGCGCCGACGGACTGGCAGCGCGAGCCGTTCGTGTTGGAACCGGACGCGCCGATCACGATTTCGCGGCTCATCCGCCGGCTGGACGAGCAGCTCGAGGACGAAACGATCGTCGTGGCCGACGTGGGGGACGCGCTGTTCGCGTCCGCCGAGCTGACCACGCACAGCCGCACGGCGTTTTTGGCGCCGGCCTACTACACGTCGATGGGCTTCGCGACGCCGGCGGCGCTCGGCGCCCAGGTCGCGGCGCCCAATGCCCGCGTCATCGCCATTGTGGGCGACGGCGCCTTTCAGATGACCGGCATGGAGCTTTCCACGATCGTCCGCCACGGCATGCCTGTCATCGCGATCGTGCTCAACAACGGCGGCTACGGCACCGAGCGGCTGCTGCATCCTGGCGAGTTCAAGTTCAACGATATCCACTCGTGGCGGTACGACGAGCTGCCCGCGGTGCTGGGCGGCGGCACGGGCTACCAGGTGCGCACCGAGGGCGACTTCGACGCGGCGCTGAGCGCGGCCTGGGCGGACCGCTCGGGCCCCGCGATCCTGCACGTCCATCTCGATCCCAGCGACGCGAGCCCCGCCCTGCAGCGGCTCGCCGGCATGATGCAGAAGACGGTGGTGCAGGCGTGAGGCGCGCCTCGCCGCTAACGCACGCCGCTCCGTGTGCGCCAAGCGGTCCGCTCCGGCCGCGCTGGGCCAAGCGACAGCGCGATCCAGCCGTCGTCGATCACAAGCTGCGTGACCATCAGGCTGGCAAACCGTGGGTCGTCGCGGAAGGTCGACGTGATGACGGGAATCTCCTGGTCGCGGCGCAGCAGTTTCCCAAACACGCTGTGCAGCACCAGCCGCGGGCCCGAGCGGAGATGGGCGCCTTCGAACTGCAGCGAGCCGTCGCGCACCAGCTTCACCTCCAGCCCGTCGACGATCGGGCGGAAAAAGGCGTGCACGATCACGTTGCGAATGCTGTCGCGGCCCTTGCGGAGCTCGACGATGCTGAGCGTCAGCTCCACGCAGTCGTCGTGACAGGCCACGCGCACCGCATCGTGGGCGGCGAATTCGACGATCGCGCGTTGCGGCAGATCGGCCGGCGGCGCGTCCGTGCGGTTGGCGAACTTGGAGCGCAGCAGCTCGTGCAGCTCGGCGACGGTGAGCCGGCGGCCGTCGAGCTCCAAGCCGCGGGCGGCGTTGTTGATCGCCGAGTGGTGTAACTGAAGACTGGCCAGGCTGTCCGAGGGCGCCGAGGGCCGCGGCGTGTGGGCGCCCAGGTGGTGCTCGCCGGCCAGGCGCAGCCGCACGACAGCCCGCTCCTCCGTCGTGCTCATGTCCACCGGCTCGGCGACGATCGCGAACCGCTCGAGCGCCTCGAGCAAGTTCTCGCTGACCCGGGATTCTAATTCTCGGAGCTTGGCGTCGGCCTCTCGGTCCATCCGCTGGCGGGCCTGGCGGTTGACCTTGGCCTTCACATGCGCGAGCGCTTCGGGTTGGTGTTCGCGATGCTGATCGCGGACCACTTCTTCGACCACCGCGCCCAGGATCGGCACGAACTCGAAGCGGCTTTCGACGTCCAGCAGTCTGTTGCGACCCTCCGTACGCGATTCAGCCGGCCACAGGTGCAGGCCGTGGCGATTGATCATCATCAGCTTGCGCGCTTCGTATTCCATGCGGCTGGCATTGCGAACCCGCGCCGGCCCGACGTCGGAATACGTCCGCGAATTAACGACCCCCTCCACCTCCAGGCCCAGCCGCCATGTGCGTTCGTCCGGCATCAGGCGGATGCGCACATGGGACTCGGTGCGAGACCGACCGCGGACTTCGGCGCCAGCAATGCGTTCATGCACCGGCGCCACCGTGGGCGCCTGCGGCGGGATCATCCGGTTGAACATCTCGGCCGAAACGGCGAACCGCACATTCGCATTGCGATAGTTGCGATTCAACTCCGCGGCAAGGCTCTCAAGCCGCGCGTCATCGGCCCATTTCATCCGCATCCGCTGCTCGCCGATCGCCTCGGCGTCGCCGAGCGAACCCGTCAGCTCGTAGTCCTCCAGCAGCGCGGCGAGCGAATCGAGCGACACGGACCCGCTGGCCCAGGGATGGAGGTTGACCTCCAGGGACTTGAGTTCGCGCTGCGCGAGAAACTGGCGCTGAGGATCTGTGAGCCACGGATCGGCCATGCGGACGAGCACGTCGCGCGCGGCGGCGCGGCGCTCTTCCTCGTAGTTCGAACCGCCAACGCTGGTCAGTCCGGCGAGATCTTCGAGCCGAAGGTAGTCGCGCCACTCGCTGCCGGCCTCGGTCCCGGCGGTGAGGGCCGCCACTTCATGGATCGATTGCATCAGCGCCGCTTCGATTACGGGGGTGGAGCGCGGCCGCGCCAGCTCGGCGACGACCGCGTCATCCAGCAGCAGCCGCCACAAGGGCAAGCGGCGCTCCAGTGCGCGGGCGGCGCGAGTCCACGCCGATCGCTCGCCGGGCTCCGCGGCGTCCAGGGCCCTCTGAAGTCCGTCTTGGGCGTCGCCGTGGAGATCGTCCAACAGCCGGGCGAGGTTAAGTGGCGAAGGGCGCGGCGAAGCCAGCAATTGATCGATCGTTGCCCGCACCATGTTGGCCCAGGGACCGGCGGAGGGATACTCCGTCAGCGCTTCAAGATCGCGAAGCAAGGCGACGGGTTGATGGCGGAGCGCCGGCGGAACCGGCGGCGGCGCAGGCAGGCGGGCGATTTGCGGGGCGGGCGCCAGCTCCGGTTCGACCATCATGTCCGGCAAGGGAGCGATGGCGATGCGCGGCGGGAGAGGCGCTGGCTCCGGCTCCACGGCCACGCGCGGAGGCGTGAGGGGCGGAATCATTGCCAGGCGGTCGCTTTCGCTCTCCACGACGATTCGCAGAGGTTGAGGCTGGGGTCGCGCTGCCTTTCGGCGTGCGGCCGACTCTTCAACCGCGCGTTCAATCCGCGATTGGGCGTCGCCCAGCAGCGTGCGCAACGCATCACGCGCTCGCACCAGCGACTCGACGGAAATGGCCCGCTGCGACGGCGCCGGCGGCGCTGGCGGCGTCGTGGCGCCATCGGGTTCAACAAACGGTGCTTCCTCTGGCTGGGCAAAGCTCGGGGCCGCCGGCGCTGGAGCAGCGAAGGTATTTTCCGTTTCAAGATCGAACGGTTCGGGGAGCGGTTCGTCGACGACGACGTAATCGTAGTCGTTCGATTCGACGACCGCCCCGGCGAGCGTGGGCGCTGCGATGGGAGGGGGTTCGTCGGAGGCGGGCGGATCCAACTCCAGTCCCTGTCGGGCCAAAGGCGGGAGCGACGGCGGGGCAGCGGGCGCCGGCGCCGCGCTTGGCGCTGCAGACGCGGGCGCGACGGCGATCCGTTCGCCGCGGAGCGCTTCAGGGTCTCTGACGTGTTCGCGGCACTGCCGCCACCACGAGGGTGCAGCGAGCGTCAGGGCGAAGACGCAGCCCAGTGCGACCACATACGGCCACGTCGACCGGCGACGTTTCCAGGACATTGGCGTTTGGTCTCCCTCGCGCACTCGAGGCGGCAGTCGATGATGCATATCGTGTTGTCAGATTCGCGCGGCAATTGGCGTACGTCGCGCCGGCGCGTGGCTGAGCTCCTCGGACGATCCCTCGCGAGATTGATCGGCCGTGCCGCTGCGCCGGCTTGCGGCGGTCGTAACGCGACCGCAGACTTTGCCGCGCGGGACCGCTCTCTCGGCCGATGGCTCGCGTCCGCCGGCGCCGCCGCGGAAAACTTTGCGGCTGGGGCAAGAGTTCACGGCGACGGGGCGGGCGGATCGTGATAGCATGCAGTCGCGCCGCCGGGCGTCCCTTGACGCGATGCGGCCGACGGAATCAACGCCATGTCTCCATCTTCTGCGAGTCCAGTGCAGTGCCTGTTGCTGAAACGAAGAAATCTGCGGCGAAATCGTTGAAACTCGACGCGCCAGCGCGGCGCGCCGTCGAGCGGCTCATGGAGCTGCTCGCCCTGCCGGGGCCGAGCGGCGGCGAACAGGCGGTCGTCGACTACATCACCGCGCATTTGCAGCGATTCGAATTGCCCAAGGGCGCGCTGGCGTCCGACAAGGCGTACAAGCAGTCGCCCATTCGCGGCGCCGTGGGAAATCTCGCGCTGCGGTTGCCGGGAACGATCAAAGGCCCGCGGCGGATGCTCTCGGCGCACATGGACGCCGTACCGCTTTGCACAGGGGCGCGCCCCAAACGCACGCGCGATCGGATCGTGGCGGCCGACCGCTCGACGGCGCTGGGCGGGGACGATCGCACGGGATGTGCCGTGCTGCTGGCCACGGCGCTGGCAATTTTCGAGCAGCAACTGCCCCATCCGCCGCTCACGCTGTTGTGGACCGTGCAAGAAGAGGCCGGCCTCCATGGCGTCCGTTACCTGAATGTGCCGATGCTGAAGCGTCCGAGACTCGCGTTCAATTTCGATGGCGGGGTCGCTAATCGCCTGACCCTCGGCGCCACCGGCGGCTATCGCATGCATATTCTGGTCGAAGGCGTCGCCAGCCACGCCGGTATGAATCCCGAGCGCGGCGTCAGTGCGATCGCCATCGCGTCGCTGGCCATCGCCGACCTGGTACGAGGCGGTTGGCATGGACTGGTCGAGCGCGGCAACAGTCGCGGCACGAGCAACGTCGGCGTCATCGCCGGCGGCTTCGCCACCAACGTCGTGACCGATCGCGTCGAGCTGCGCGCCGAAGCGCGGAGCCACGACCCCAAGTTTCGCGCGAAGATCATTGACGAGATCGAAGCGGCGTTCGAGCGCGCGGCGCGCTCTCTTGCCAACGACGCCGGCGTGCGCGGGCGCGTGACGATTCAAGGGGGACTCGACTACGAGTCGTTTCGCTTGGAGCGCGACGACCCCAGCGTCGTCGCCGCTGCGGCCGCGATCTCGGCAGAGTCGATGGAGCCCGACTACGCGATCGCCAACGGCGGGCTCGACGCCAACTGGCTCACCCACCACGGCATCCCCACCGTGACGCTCGGCTGCGGGCAGCACGCGATTCACACCGTCGACGAATATATCGAGATCGAAGAGTTCGCCGCCTCCTGCCGCGTGGCCTTGCGCCTGGCGACGGGTCAATAAGAATCATTCTGAATAACCACTGAGGGCACAGAGGACACAGAGGTCGGAGAAGTTGAAGCAAGGATCCTTTGAGAAGAACCTCGCGAGCCCTCAGCCCATCGCTCCCAAATTTCTACGGCCTCTTTCCCCTTCCTCATCTCCGTGTCCTCTGTGCCCTCTGTGGTGAATCCCCTCCGGCGCATTGACGATGGACGCCGACGACGAACTGTGCCTGTGCTTCCACGTGACGCGCCGCAAGGTGGAGAATTTCATCCGCCTGGAGCGGCCGCAGCGCGCGGGCCAGCTCGCCGAGTGCTTCGGGGCGGGAACGGGCTGTGGATGGTGCCGGCCATTTTTGAAGCGCCTGTTCGAGGCGGGCGCTCGGCCGGGCGGGACGGGGGAGGAACTGCCGTCGGCGGCCCAATACGCCCGGGGACGCACGCACTATGTGCAGGAAGGCGGCGGAACCCCGCCGCCCGGGGCGACTCCCATCGACCAATCGGGGTGAGCCGCCATTGCGGCCTGCTACGGTCGCGCTCCCGCGGCTAGCCGTCGTCCGGCGGCCGAGCGGCCTGAATTGCTTGCCCCACACTAGTTTGCGTGCTATAAGCGCCTTGGGGCAAGAGCGCGAATGGGTCGTCGTCGGCCGGCGCTTCGATTATCCGCGGCGACCATTCACCGGACAGAGGGACGGCGGCGCATGACTCGGGTCACTCTGCGAGTATTGGACGGCGCCGACCGCGGGCAGGTCTTCGAAGAGCTTGAGCCCCCCGTCACCATCGGCCGCGAAGAAGGCAATTCCGTTCAGCTCAACGACGAACGAATCAGCCGCTTCCATCTGAAGATTCAGGAAGACCAGTCGAAGCTGGTGCTCACCGATCTGGAAAGCACCAACGGGACGCGCGTCAATGGCGAAGACACGCAGTTGCGCATTCTACGCTACGGCGACGTGATTTCGCTGGGCCGATCGGTCTTGCTCTTCGGGACGCGAGAGCAAATTGCCAGCCGTCTGGAGGAGCTGCGCGGCGATGGAATCAGCGATACGAGCGAGCTGATCGCCGATCAATTGGCCCAGCGCGTCGATTCGAAGTCGATCAGCTTCGAACTTCGGCTGGGCGCGTCCGAAGATTTACAGAGCACGCTTCATATGCCGCTGCCGCCGGATCTGCCGGCGCAACTCAGTCCCGGGCAAGCAGCCCAGGTGTCCGAAATACTCGAATACCTGCACCTGCGCGCCCGGCAGTTGGTGCAGGCGGCGTCGATCGACGAGCAGACCGGCAAAGCCACGCTGCCGCTGGCGAACTGGCAGGAGCTGCTCGACCTGCAGGCCCAATTGGCCGAGTACCTACGCACGATTGGCGATCCCGATTCGGAATAGCCGCCGATCCAACGTTCTTGCCGCGTCTTTTTCCGACTAACGTGGCTGCCCGCAACGGCTGCGTAATCGGAATTTCTTGACAGTCCCGCACGGCAGGTTCATCATGCACGGGACTGCTCGCTGATTGCTATGGCCCCGAAGGGATTTACCCCCCCCAGGGGCAGCTCCGGCCCGCCCATTCGCTCAGCGGGCCCTGGGCGCCGCGTTTCCCGCTCCTCGCTGTGACCGCCAAGCTGGGGCACGAATCGCGGCGCACCACTCGCGGCACAGACGCAGGACGAAAAAAAGTCCCGCCGCGGCTGAGACGTCTGAAATTGCATTCCAAGAGGCTCACACCGATGATGCGCAATCTAACGACCGCTCTCGCCATCCTTTGGTGCATGGCCGCGAGTGCGACAGCCCACTGCCAAGACATTGTCCAGCAGTGGAACGACACGCTCTGCACCATGGCCGAGCTGGTCGTCGCCAAGCACAATCCCGGCGTGCCGACGCGGGCCATGGCGATGATGAACGGCTCGATTTACGACGTGTTCCAGGCGGTCGACCGCACGCACGCGCCGTTCAAGGTGAACGTTTCGGCCCCCGGCGCGTCGATCGACGCCGCGGTGTCTCAAGCGGCGTACAACGTGTTGAGCGATATGTATCCCGAGCAGCAAGCCCTGCTTGATACAACGCTCGCCGCGCGGCTCGGCGCAGTGCCCAATGGCGCGGCAAAAACGGCGGGCATCAACCTCGGCAACTCAATTTCGCAGCAGTACATCACATCCCATCAAAACGACGGGTGGGACTTGCCCGACGCTTACACGCCGACCATCGGGCCAGGCCACTGGAGCAGCGATCCGCTGGCGCCGGCCGAGCAGAAAGGCTGGGGCTCCGACTGGGGCTCGGTCCGTCCGTGGGCGATGCCCGACCCGGATTTCTTCGATTCGGTGACGCCGTTCACGATCGCCGACATGAATTCCCAGCGTTACACCGATGCGTTCAACGAAGTGAAGGCGTATGGCGCGCGGAACAGCGCGGTGCGCACGGCCGAGCAAACCGAGATCGGCATTTTCTGGGCCTACGACCGGCCAGGCACGGGCGCCCCGCCGGTGCTGTTCATCGAGAACATGGTGGATATTGGCAACGCGATTGGCAACACGCCGGCGGACAACGCGCGGATGTTCGCGATGGCCTCGGTGGCGCTCGCCGATGCGATCATTGCCTGCTGGGACACGAAATACGAGGCAGACTTTTGGCGTCCCATCACAGCCATTCGCGGCGCCGCGGACGACGGCAATCCCAACACCGTGGCCGATCCCGCCTGGGAGTACCTGGGTTTCCCCGGGCAACGATTCCAATAGCGCGGCCGACGATTTCACGCCGCCATTTCCTGCTTACATTTCCGGTCATGCCACGATGGGCGGCGCCATCTTCAAGTCGCTGGAGTTGTTCTACGGCACGAACGACTTTATCATCGCTGACGCGGCGATCGGCGTCGATCCGGTGACGGCGGTCTACACGTTGCTTTCGACAGAGCCTGGCGGCGGCGGTTCGCGCGACTACGAGCGGTTCACCCAGGTCGGGCCGCTTGGGCCAGGCCTCGAGAACTCGCCGGAGGGCGAGAACAGCATGAGTCGCATCTACCTGGGCGTGCACTGGCGGATGGACCAGGAAGACGGTCAGGCCCTGGGCCGCGCGGTGGCCGAATACGTGGCGGCAAACTATTTCCAGGCGGTGCCGGAGCCGGGGTCGCTGGGGTTGGCCGCGATGCTGCTGGGGATTCTGCCCTTGGCAGGCCGTGGACGTTGCTAGAGTTCGCCAGTTCGCGTAAGCCGTTTCCGCAACTCGACGCGGTTTGACGCATTCATCATCAGCAACCGGACCGTGGCACGACCGGTGGGCGTGATGCCGACGATGCGTCCTCGGTCGTTGCGAAAGTGGGTTTCCCATTCGTCGACGCGGGGTCGAAACAAGGGAATGATCGCGCCGCTTCCCGGTTCCACGCTGCTGACGTTCGGTCCCTTGTACAAATTGCACCGGCTGCAGGCCCAGCACAGGTTTTCGACCTCGCCAGTGCCGCCATGCTGCAGCGGCACGACGTGATCGACATGGAAGGGCCACTCATCGACGACGTCCAAAAGGCGGCAGTACTCGCACCGTGCGTCGGCGCGTGCCCGGACCAGCGCGCGAATCGATGCGGAGGCAGTCAAGGATTTTGGGCGGCAAGGGTCTGTCGCGCCTTGGCCTTGAGGATCGCGATCAAATCGCCCGCATCGACGTAGGTGCGATATTCCTCCCGCTCTTCATCGGTCAATTCGCCGGAATTTGATTTGCGACCGAGTTCGGCAACTCGGGCAACAATCGCATCGTCGGGCTTGAGCGCGAGGAGAGCATGGGCCGCTTGCGGCGTGAGGGCCGCGGCGACGGGCTCGAAGTAGCGGTCGAAGAATTCTGCGGTGGACATCGTTATGGCATTATAGCCCAAATCGGGGGTCGAAGCACTCGCCCCCATGCAATACTCGCGACAACGCGATAAGATCGACGTTCAGCGTCCCCTGGCCGCCCTCTTATTCGTGCGATTCAGGAAGGAGTCCTCGCTTTGCCCGCCCCGCCGTTTGTTCATCTGCACTGCCATAGCCACTACAGCCTGCTCGACGGGGCGAGCCCGATCAAAGGGCTCGTCGCGCGGGCCAAAGAGCTGGGGATGAACGCCCTGGCGCTGACCGACCACGGCAATCTCTACGGCGCTGTTGAGTTCTACAAGGCGTGCAAGGACGCCGGTATCAACCCCGTGCTGGGGTACGAAGCGTACGTGGCGCCCGGCAGCCGGTTCGACCAGAGCGGCGCCACCAGCAGCAAGGAAGCGGCGTACCACCTGACGTTGCTTGCCCAGAACGCGACCGGTTTCCGCAATCTCGTGAAGCTCGCCAGCCGGGCATTTCTCGAGGGCTTTTACCACAAGCCGCGCATCGACCGCGAGCTGCTGGCCGAGTTCAACGAGGGGATCATCTGCCTGAGCGGCTGCGTGAGCGGCGAGTTCAGCCGCGCTCTCCTTGCCGCGAGCGCCGGCAACTCCCCCGCCGCGAGCCGGCGCGTCCCCGCTCCCGGCGCATCCCGTTCCCCCGGCGCACTCGTCGAATCACAAATCGAAAAGGCCCGCGAGATCGCCGCCTGGTTCCACGGCGTGTTCGGCAACCGTTACTTCATCGAAATCCAGGACAACGGCCTCGAAATCCAGCGGCTCGCGAAGGAGGCCGCCGTCGAGGTCGCAATGCGGATGGGCCTTCCGATGGTCGCGACCAGCGACGCCCACTACGTGCGGCAGGAAGACGCCGTCGCCCAGGATGTGCTGCTGTGCATCAACACCGGCCGCTTCCGCACCGACGCGAACCGCATGCGGATGGAAGGCGACCAGTTCTTCCTCCGCAGCGCCGAGGAGATGTTCGCGGCGCTGCCCGAGCAGGAGGAGGCGCTGCGGCGCTCGCAGGAAATCGCCGACTCGGTGCACATCGACCTGGAGCTCGGCAAGCGGCACTTCCCACACTTCACCACTCCAGCTGAGAAGACCAAAGCCGAGTATTTGCGCGAGCTGTGCGAGGCGGGCCTCCGCCAGCGCTACGCCGGCAAGCCGCACCGTTGGGAGGGCGACGACCTGTCGCGCGACGTGCGCGATCGGCTCGACCGCGAGCTGGCCGTCATCGAAAAGCTCGGCTTCAGCGACTACTTCCTCATCGTGTGGGACTTCGTGCGGTTCGCGGTCGAGCAGGACATCCCTTGCACGGCGCGCGGCTCGGGCGTGGGCTCGCTCGTGTGCTACGCGCTGCGGCTCAGCCACGTGTGCCCACTGGATTACGACCTGCTGTTCGAGCGGTTCCTCGACGAGAGCCGGCTCGAGGCGCCCGATATCGACATCGACTTCTGCAAGGACCGCCGCGGCGAGGTCATCCAGTACGTCAAGGACAAGTACGGCGAAGCCAACGTCGCCCAGATCGGCACGTTCGGCACGCTGGCCGCCCGGGCGGCGATTCGCGACGTGGGCCGCACGCTCAGCATGCCGATCCCGCGGGTCGACGCGATCGTGGCGATGGTGCCCGACCAGCTCGGCATCTCGATCGACAAGGCGCTCGCGACGAGCGACGAGCTGAAGAAGACCTACGACGGCGACCCGGAGGTGCGCGAGCTGATCGATCTGGCCCGCAAGATCGAGGGCCTCGCCCGCAACGTGGGCACGCACGCCGCTGCGGTGGTGATCGCCGAGAAGCCGGTCGACGAGTACGTGCCGCTGCAAAAGGTGAAGGGCAAGACCGAAGTCATCACCCAATGGGCGATGGGCGACGTCGAGGCGGCGGGCCTGCTCAAGATGGATTTCCTCGGGCTGCGCAACCTGACGATCCTCGCCCGCAGCGTTGCGCTGATCGAGCAGTCGCGCGGCGAGCGGATCGACCCCTACGCCTTTCCGCTGGACGACAAGGAAACCTACGCCCTGCTCTGCCGCGGCGAAACCAAGGGCATCTTCCAGCTCGAAAGCGGCGGCATTCGCGACCTCTTGCAGCGGATGAAGCCAGACCACTTCCGCGACATCATCGCCACGAACGCACTGTACCGCCCAGGCCCGCTCGAAGGCGGCATGGTCGATCAGTACATCGAAGTGAAACATGGCCGCAAGCAGGCCGAGTACCCGCACGAGGTGACCGAGGACATCCTCGCCGAGACGCACGGCGTGATGGTGTACCAGGAACAGGTGATGCGGATCCTCAATCGCCTGGGCGGCATCGCACTGTCC
>CAYSFP010000002.1:15389-102016 GCA_964430075.1 uncultured Planctomycetaceae bacterium
GCTCAGCGAAAAGAAGGCCAGCGAGCTGTTCGGCATGATCGAGAAGTTCGCGGGCTACGGATTTAATAAATCTCACAGCACTGCCTACGCGCTGATCGCCTACATGACGGCGTACCTCAAGGCGCACTACCCAATCGAGTTCATGGCCGCGCTCTTGTCGTGCGACATCCCGGGCCGCAATTTCAAGAGCAAGGACGCGCTGGTCGAGCACCTGGAAGACTGCCGGCGGATGAACATCGACGTGCTGCCGCCGGACGTCAACCAGTGCGATCCTGACTTCAAAGTGGCTGCAGGCAAAATTCACTTCGGACTCAGCGCGATCAAAGCCTGCGGCAGCGGGGCGGCCGAGGCGATCGTTGCCGCCCGCACCGCCGGCGGGCCCTTCATGAGCATTTTCGATTTCTGCGAGCGCGTCGACCCGCAGCTCTGTAATCGGGCGACAATCGAAGCGCTGGTGAAGGCCGGGGCCTTCGATTCGCTCGGCGGCCATCGCGCCGCGTGCATGGCCGTGCTCGACCGGGCGCTGCAGTCGGGCGCCGCGGCGGCCGCCGATCGTCGCTCGGGTCAAAAAGGCCTGTTCGAAGATTCGGACGACGACGCGTCTCCGGAGACCGCTGCCGCTGTGCTGCCCGACCTGCCCCCGTGGACCGAAAAAGAGCAGCTTTCGCAAGAAAAGGAAGTGCTCGGCTACTACCTGTCGAGCCACCCGCTGGCGGAGTTCGAGGGCACGCTCCGTACGTTCTGCACGCACACGGCGCCGGCGCTGGCCAACCTCGCCCACCGCGACGAGGTGCTGCTGGGCGGCATGCTCGCGGCGATCAAGTTCTCGCACACCAAGAACCCGCGCCCGGGCAGCGTGCACACCAAGTACGCCATGTGGGATCTCGAAGACCTCGACGGCATCACGCGCTGCATCCTCTGGCCCGAGCAGTTCGCCGAGCACGGGCATCTCGTCCAGGCCGACGCGATCCTCGCCCTCCGCGGCAAGATCGACCGCCGCCCCGGCGCCGAGGAAACCAACCTGATCGTCGACGAGCTGATCCCGCTGGCCGACCTGGCGAGCCGCTTCTCCAGCGGCGTGGTGGTCCGCGTCGACGAGGCGCGGCACGGCGAACGCGGCCTTGAGCAGCTCCGCGAAATCCTCCGCGGCTACCCCGGCGGCAAAAAGCTGAAGCTACGGCTCGACCTGGCCGACGGCGGCCAGGTGCTCATCGACAGCGGCTGGCAAGGCGTCGAACTCAATCCCGAACTGCGGCAGCGCGTCGAAGGCCTGCTTGGCCCAGGTAGCATCGTCGTGCAAGCGGCCCGCCCGCGGCCCAGTGCCCCGCAGGGCCAGGGATCCGGTCGCCCGCGCCGCGAGCCCGCCCGCGCTTAACAACCAACTTGAAGAATGCACCCCTTGGATGACCCGCCCCGATGACACACGCGCTTTGCCAACGTATGTCCCGCAAGTTGTTGATGGCCGCCCTGTTTGTCTCGTGGCCGTTGACGTTTCTCGCCGCGAGCGCAGCGCCGATCACGCCCATCTCCATCGATGGTTCGTTCGACGATTGGGCCGCCGTCCCGTCGTACTTCGACGCCGCCGGCGGCGCCTTCCACACGGGCACGAACATCCCGGACGTGCACGACACGGACGGCTACAACCCCGGCGCGGGCGAGGTTCCCGGCCGCACCGCCCATGCCGACGTCGATATCCTCGAATACAAGTTCACGCACGATGAGGACAGCCTGTACGCCTACATCCGCTCCGCCGGGATTATTGGGCGGACGCAGCACCGCCCGCCGGGGTCGAATCTGGCCAGCGGTCGCTACTACGTGATCGTTACGATCGACGTCGACAACGACGACGCCACGGGCTACTGGCTTCACAAAGGCGGCTACGCGCCGACTTCCAATGGCTACGACATGAATATGGAGCTCGAGTTCTTCGACGGCGTGCTGAACACCGGACACTACTTGAGCCACGATGCGCTGACCGATGCCGGACTCACGCAAGATTTCCGCAATCTCACGGGCGGCGCGTGGACGCAGAGCAACGATGGTCCCTACGCGCCCGGGTTCGTGCAACCGGCCGCCGGCAATTACAAAAACTACACGCAGTGGGTCTACCACGAGAACGACACGCTCACCATCGTCCGCGACCGCGGCCCGGTCGTGCCGGGCATCATGTCGATGGCGCTGTCGCCCGACGGGCATGAAATCGAGTTCCGCGCGCCGTTCAAGGGATTTTTGAACAACGCGGCGGGCGAGCCCAACATGGCGCTCGGTAAGACGATCGACGTGTCGATTTCGCTGGAAGCCAGCGGCGAGTTAGCGCTGGGGCGCAGTTGGGCGAGCGACACCGCCGAACCCATCGTCGGCTACTACCTGGGCGTGCCCGAGCCGGCGTCGGGGGCGTTGCTAGCCTTTGGCGCCGCGGCGCTGTCGCTGACCCGTCGGCGAAACGATTGACGACCGGGATGCTTTGATCCACATTGGATCAGGTCGCTTTGCCGCGGAACGGGGAAAATCGTCGAGGCACAATCCATGGGCTCGAGAGAATTCATTCTTCGCGCGGCCGTCGCGGCGACGTTAGTCGCTGCGTCGGGGCGTTCGGCCCGCTGCCAGACCACAGCGCAAGACCTCCTCGACTGGGGCCTGGACGCTTACGCCAAGACGGTCGAAAGCCTGCAGGTTCCCGGCAGCGCGCTGTTCGCCGAATCGGCGCGGCTCAACGGCCAGCGGTTCGGCGGCAACGGCGGCTTTGCCTACGTCTGGCCGCTGAGCACGCAGTTCCGCGTGCAGACGGCGCTTGCCCAGTACGATCCGACGACCTATGCACCGCTGCTGCGGCAGTTTTCCGACGAAGCCCACGCTCGGTACTGGCGCAACGCGGGCGGCGGCTATCGGTCCGGCGTCTCGGGCGGCTCGACGCTGTTCTACGACGACAACGCCCACATGGTCGTGGCGCTCATGGAGGCGTACCGGTTGACCGCCGACCCCGTTTACCTGTCCCGCGCCGAGGCGACGTACGATTTCGTCCTCTCCGGCGAAGACGACGCGGGCGGGGGCGGCATCTACTTCAGCGTGCCCGATCGTTCCGTGAAAGAAATGATCTCCACGCTGCAAGGCGCTCGGGCGGCGCTGATGCTCTATCGCGCGACCAACGAACAAACGTACTTCGACGACGCCGTTCGCCTGTACCAGTGGGCGGAAGACCACGTACAGCAGGCGGACGGCTTATTCCTGGAGCGGTACTATCTCACCGGCCCGCGCGCCGGGACCGCCGGCGACCACACGCTCGTCAACGGCGCGGGCGACGCGATCGCCGTGCAGCTTGAGTTTTTCGCCGCGACCGGCAATCCGGCGAACCTGCAGGAAGCCCAGCGGATCGCCGGTCGCTCGCTGTCGCGGTTCTTCAACACGTCGACCGGGGCGATCAACGACGAAGGATATTGGGCCTTCGAACTGGCGGAGGCGCTCTGCAACTTGACGCTCGTCGACGGCAATCCGCTGTGGCGCACGCGCGTGGTCAACGCGCTCCGCTGGCTTCACGACAATCGCCGCGATCCCAATGGCCACTACGGCACGCTGTGGGGCCGCGGCGGCTTGCAAAGTGCGCCACTGGCGACGTGGCATCTCAACGATAACGCGGCCGTGGCGCGCTCCTTCCTGCACGCGGCGCTGACAGCACCCGTGCCAGAGCCGCACGGCGCGGTCCTGATCGCGGTGGCGACGGTCGCCCTTGGTGCTCAGGGGCGACGTCGCGCGCCGTCCCCCTTTTAGGCCCGGCGTTCACGCCTTGTCCTGACCCACAGTTTCTGTCCCGGAGGGACGTCGTGAACATAGCCCAGCAATTCATTGCTGGGACAACTTGGCAAACACACGACGAGTCCCGGCAGGGACGGTTGAAGCGTTCAATCGTCCCTCCCGGGACTTGCTCCGGCGCGACCGTGGTGGACCCAGCGATGGACTGAAAAACGCGCTAATACTCCAAAACCACGTCGGCCTGGTACGCCGCGACCGGCGCCGTGGAATAGCTCCCGGGCGTTATGAGGCGGAACATGACATAGTCGCCCTGGCTCACCGCCTCGTTGACCGAGAACTGGACGACCGACGTTCCCGAGCTGGCGAAGCTGTACGTCGTCGTGAGCGGCTCCCAGTTCCCGGCGTTGATGCGGTAGGACAGCGTGTGGTTCTCGTTCGAGGCGTTGTTGTCCGTGTACCCGATGAAGCGAATCGTCTTGATCGCGCCGGTGCGATCGAGATAGATGCGGCTGGCCTTGTTGACGGCCGTATTGTTAATGGCAAAGGCCGGGTAGCAAGTCACGGTGCCGCCGGGGAGCGTGGTGTAGTTGCCCCGGCCGGAGGTGTGCACGATCACGCCCGTGGGGGCGGCCCAGGCGGGGTCGGCGCCGCCGCCGCCGGTGGTGATCACGTGTCCCGCCGTTCCGGGCGCGAGCTGAACGCGTTGCATGAGATCGGCTTTGGCTCCGCCGATCGCCCTGACAGGGCACGAGGTGATAGCCCAGGGCGCAGCCCTGGGAAAGAATCGGAATCACAAGCGAAGCTCTGAAGGAGCGAAATACCGATGGACGCTTGGCTATGCCGCCCTTACAGGGCTCGAGGATCCTTATTCATTTGAAACCCCAGGGCTGCGCCCTGGGCTGTCTCATGCGGCCCTTTCAGGGCCATCGGAAGTCGCTCCAGAGCCAAATCCGGAGGTTATTTTTAGTCATTTCTTGTTAGGCCCGGCGTTCACGCACGCGCGTTCTCGTCGTAACAGTCGCCGCCGTCGTAGCCCTGGAACATGATCCCGTCGAGCACCAGCCCCAGGCCCTGGTAGGACACCATGTCCTGCGTTTTGTCCTCGGCGTACCAGACGAAGCGCGAGGCGCGGCCGAGCCAGCCCTCGCTCGAAGCGGGCCCCCGCGCGTCGACCAGTCCGTTGCCGTTGATGCGCACGCTCAGGCTGAGCGGGATGACGAGCGTCGTGCGCAGCGCCCAGCTTCCGCCGGGCACGTAGAGGGCCAGCCGGGCGTCGGCCTTCTGGTGCGCCAACTGGGCGAAGTAGGCGTTCAGCACGGCCGCGTTGTCGAAGCTGGGATCGCCTTCGATGCAGCCGAGATCGCGGATGTCGATGGCGATACGGGAAGCTTTCTGGCCCAGGATCTCCCATTTTGTGCCGTCGCTGCGGAGCGTGACCGACTCGCCCCGGTCGGTCAGGACGAGGTAGCTGCGCCCGTCGATGAGCTTTCCGCCAGACTCGTCCGTGGCGTGCTGCTCGATGATGACGGCGCGGCGCGAGTCGTCGACCTTCTTGATGATGTAGGCGTACTCCTGGGTCGCGGCTCCCGAAAGCAGCGGCAATGTCATGGTGCGATGCGCCCCCGAGGCGTCCACCAGCACGATGGCGTCCGACAGGGTGAGCGTGTAGTCCGCGGATTTCGTGACGATGCTCGGCCCCTGGCCGAACGCCGGCGCGCCGAGTAAACACCGGAATGCAGCCAACGCGCAAAAAACTTGCGTAGCGCGGCCCTGCAGATAAGATGAACTTGGGGCTGTGCGTCTGCTCATTGTCTCGGGCCGGGACGTTGCCTGCTGCTCTGTACTGGATAGAGAGGGCCTCATGATTCGCACCTTGCTCCTTGGATCGATTTGCTGGACTTTCCTCACAACAGTCTCGCTAGCGCAGTGGATCGTCAGTCCTGGGCCGCCCAGCAATCCTGAAAATTGGATTTCGTTTACGCTCACCTTGCCCGAGGGTGAGTGGACCACTTTCGATGGAAGCCCGGGACCAGAAAGCATAGGGGCGATTGTTGCGCATAAACCTGAGAATGTTTTCTTGTACCAGAGCACCCCGGTGCTCGAAAACGCCTTTTGGGTGACGCGCTCCCTGGGGAATTTTCCATCTATAGACTTCATCTTTCGCAGGAACGAACGGTTCGGCGGCGAAAATAC
Source organism: uncultured Planctomycetaceae bacterium (assembly GCA_964430075.1). Taxonomy (GTDB): domain Bacteria; phylum Planctomycetota; class Planctomycetia; order Pirellulales; family Lacipirellulaceae; genus Lacipirellula. The sequence continues at coordinate 21,330 of CAYSFP010000002.1, forward strand.
TCAGGCATTGCGCATTACTTCGGAGATTGACGCCGGCTTTTCCGCATACAACATTGACGTGGGACCAATCACCGAAATTAGTTGGAATGGCGAAGTCAGCTCGACGCGCCGCGAGTTCACCGTCACCGGCCCCAACGGCTACGTCCGCTTCGTCCCCGAACCTAGCTCACTGGCGCTCGTGGCTAGCGCCGCCCTCGGCGCGTACCGCCGCCGCCGGTGATTCATTCGCCCTGAAAACGCGCGGGCGCGGCTGGCCGAATCGCTCTTATGAAAAGTCTTGCCGCGGTCAATCTACGGTCCCCAGATCGCGAGTAAAGCTTTTTCCACATCTTGTGGTTGCGCGGCGCCGCCCGGCGCCACGCGCGTCGACCAGTCCGTTGCCGTTGCTGCGCACGCTCAGACTGGGGGGATGACGAGCGTCGTGCGCCGGGCGCCACTGGCGCGTCGCCAGTGCGAAGCGGAGACACGGCTAGCCACCCGCCAAGGGCTGTGCGAAAGAACTCCAGAGCCACGCCGCGCGGACGCTTGTCAGGCCCCAGGACGGCATTCCGCCCTGGGAAACTCTGAATCGGCACTTTTTTCCCAACTGCCGTCTAGAAATCAGACCACGCCCTGTGGTAGGATTCATATGTATATTAGAGGAAAGCGGGTAGGGTGCGTGAAACGCACCGCAGAGCGCGGAGGACGCAGAGATCGGAAAAGACAAGCAACCGCTGAAGAACGCTAATAAGCGCTCATAAACGCTCATAGGGAAAGCTAGGAATTCTCTCTCCCTCTTGATGAGCGCAGATGAGCGTTGATTAGCGTTCTAAAAAATCTCCTCCGCGTCCTCGGCATTGCCAACCGTCCCAATCTTCGCCAGCCAAGCCGATTTGTTGGGAACAGGAGGCAACAGAGAAAACAGAGCTTGGGGACCTGATCCTTCTCTGTTCCCTCTGTTCCCTCCTGTTGCAAGAATTGTGAGGTTCCGGCGGGCGGCCGGGCTGCGCCCTCTGCGGTGAACCTGTTCCCCTAGGCCGCGCGAATATGTCGCAAAAAACATTGTTTCGCGACAAAAATCGCCGGTCATGTGGCATGGCAAGCGTCCGCGTGGCCATGGTTTTGAGAGGTTCGGCATGCCTACGAAGACGAAGGCATGCCACACGAAAGGCGCAGAATAAAAAACTGATGGGCCCGGGCGGCATCGCGCCGACCCTGGCGGTAAGATGATGGGCATCTAAAATGGATTGCCGTTCCTCGTGCGACGCCCGTGAGCACGCGAGGCGCGACGCTCACCCCCCGCTCCGCACGCCCCATGCCCCGTATCAAACGCATTCTCGTCACCGGCGGCGCCGGGTTTCTCGGCTCGCACCTCTGCGAGCGGCTGGTCGCCGAAGAGCACGACGTCATCTGTCTCGACAACTTTTTCACGAGCCAGAAATCGAACGTTGCTCACCTGCTGAACCGGCCGAATTTCGATCTCATCCGGCACGACGTCACGCTGCCGATCTTTCTCGAGGTCGACGAGGTGTACAACCTGGCGTGTCCCGCGTCGCCGGGGCACTACCAGTTCAACCCGATCAAGACGATGAAGACCTCCGTGCTGGGGGCGATCAACATGCTGGGGCTGGCGCGCCGCTGCCGGGCGAAGATTCTGCAGGCCTCCACCAGCGAAATCTATGGCGACCCCGAAGTGCATCCTCAGGTCGAAAGTTACCGCGGGGCGGTCAACCCGATCGGCCCGCGAGCGTGCTACGACGAAGGCAAACGGGCCGCTGAGACGTTGTTCGTCGACTACCACCGCCAGAACCGGCTCAACGTGCGGATCGTCCGCATCTTCAATACCTACGGCCCGCGGATGCACCCTTACGACGGTCGCGTGGTGTCGAACTTCATCCGCCAGGCGCTGGTCGGCGAGGACGTCACGATTTTCGGCGATGGAATGCAGACGCGCAGTTTTTGCTACCGCGATGACCTGGTCGAAGGCATCATCCGCATGATGAACGGGCCCGACGATTTCATCGGGCCGGTGAATCTCGGCAACCAGGGCGAGTTTACGATTCGCGAGCTGGCGGAGCTCGTGATCGAGCTGACGGGCTCGAAGTCGAAGCTCGTCGAGCGGCCGCTGCCCGCGGACGACCCCGCGCGGCGGCGGCCGGACGTCTCGCTCGCCAAAGAGAAGCTGGGATGGGAGCCCAAAGTCGAGCTGCGCGAAGGACTCGTGGAAACCATCACGTGGTTTCGCTCGATTCGCCTGGACGATTATCGAGCTCCGACGCCGAATTATTAAGGCTGTCGGCCGTCGGCTCTCGGCCAGACAGGAACGTGCCCGTCTTCTCGTTCCAAGCAATCCGCGAGACGGTGTGCTAGGCGCCCTGCGGCTCGCGCCCGAGAAATACTCGGTAGACCGTGCCGCGCATGAGGCCAAACAGGATCATGCCCAGGACGATGCCGAACATGTCGGCGGCCCAGTCGTTGATGTCGCAGGTGCGTCCGACGGGAATCTGGGTGATTTCATCGGCCGCCGCGTAGATTGTGCCCGCCAGCCACACGGCAAAATAGTGCTTGGCCCTGAGGACGCCAATGGTCAGGTCCCAGCCGACCAGGACGAAAAAGGTCAGCGCCGCATAGCCGCTCAAGTGGATGAGCTTATCGTCCCACGAGAACCCAGAAACCGTATCCGAGGGAAAGTGCGTGCCGGCAAAGAGAATCGCCACGTAGGCGATGGCCAGCGTGCGGGCCCTCGAAGCCAAGCGGCGAAGTTGCCTCGCCCGGGCGGCGCGCGAGTCCATCATGATGCTGTCTCAACTGTTGCAAACGATGCCGCCGCGTCGCGGCAGGCGGCCATTTCTCAAGCGGCAGTCCGTTGGGGCGTGGTATTCTAGTAGTCTAACGCCCGGAGCACACCCCGGATAGGAAATTCATCGTCGCCCAACTCGAACGGTCAGTTGGCGCCGATTGGAGCGGCGGCGCCGCGAAATTCGGTCGTTCCGAGTCCGAGCCGTCGTTCGGAGAGAGCCAGCCGTCGCCTAAAGCTCGTAAAGTTGAACCGTGGACCACGAGCAATTCATGCTACTGGCATTGGCGCAGGCCGAGGACGCGGCGGCGCATGACGAGGCTCCGGTCGGCGCCGCCATCGTGCGGGATGGGCGCGTCCTGGCGGTCGCGCGCAACGAGCGCGAAGCCCTCCGCGATCCAACGGCCCACGCCGAGATGATTGCTATCACGCAGGCCGCTACAGCTCTGAATAGCTGGCGCCTGGACGGCTGCACGCTGTACGTTACGCTCGAACCCTGCCCCATGTGCGCGGGCGCCATCGTGCAAGCGAGGATCCCGCATGTCGTCTACGGCGCCGACGATCCCAAAGCGGGGGCGGCGCGCAGCTTGTTTCGGCTGCTCGACGATTCACGTCTGAACCATCGGTGCGAAATCACCGCAGGCGTGCTGGCCGACCGCTGCGGGGGAATTCTCACCGAGTTCTTTCAACGCAAACGCCAGGACAACAAACGATGAGCATCTCGCACGCGCCCGTGCTCATCACCGGCGGCGCCGGTTTCATCGGCAGCGCTTTGGTGCGCCAGTGGCTGGACCACGAGGCGGGGGGTATCGTCAATCTCGACCGCTTCACCTACGCGGGATTGCGCGAGTCGCTGGGCGAAACGGCGGAGGACCCACGGCAGACGATTGTCGCCGGCGACGTCGCCGATGCGCCGCTGGTGCGGTCTTTGCTCGCCGAACATCGGCCGCGGGCGATTGTCCATCTGGCTGCGGAGTCGCACGTCGACCGCTCGATCGCGGCGCCGCCCGAGTTCGCCCGCACCAATGTGCTGGGGACTTGCGTCTTGCTCGACGAGGCTGCGCGCTGGTGGCGCCGGCTTCCGAGCGAAAAGCGCGACGCGTTTCGCTTTCTGCTCGTATCGACGGACGAAGTGTTCGGCGCCGCGGCGCCGGGCGAAACGTTTTCGGAAGGCAGTCCGCTCGAGCCCAACTCGCCCTACGCCGCGTCGAAAGCCGCGGCCGAGCACTTTGCCAGGGCGTTTGCGCACACGTACGGACTGCCGGTCGTTACCGTCAACCCAACGAACAACTACGGTCCGCGACAAATGCCGGAGAAGCTCATCCCCCGGATGATTCTCGCGGCCGCGCGTGGCGAGACGCTGCCCCTCTACGGCGACGGCCTGCAAGAGCGCGATTGGCTGCACGTGGAGGATTGCTGCCGCGCGATCAGGCTCGCGCTGGCGCTGGCCTCGCCCGGCAGGCGGTATCTTGCGGGCGGCGGCGCGGTCTGCACGAACCTGAGCGTGGTGCAACAGATCTGCGATTTGGTCGATCGGCGAATGGCCGACGGCGGCGCCCGGCGCCGGCTGGTCGCGCATGTCGAAGATCGACCGGGCCACGATCGGCGGTATGCCGCCCGCGCGCGGCAGTTGCACGAATTGGGCTGGCGGCCCGACGCGAAGTTCGACGCCGGGCTGAGCGCCACGGTCGATTGGTATCTCGACCACCCGGCGTGGGTCGCCGCCGCCGAACAGTCGCTCGCGCGGCGCGGCGTGGCACAATCGGCAGAACCGTAATGCCGGGGATTGCGGCGGAATCGCCGGCGCCGGTTGTGCGACGACGGAACTCCTTCGACCGCCTGGATTTCGCCGTTTGCCTCTGGCGGAGCCGCCGACGCAATTAGACTGAAGGCTGAGCCCGCGGCATCTGTGGGTTCCAATGTTCCCTCGTTCGGCCGCGAGCGTTTGTCCCCGGCGTCGCGGACGCCTAGAATGGTGGCTGACGCACAAGGCTGTCTTCGATCCCGCGGGATGCGATGCACTTCGTCGAAAGGTGATGCGATGACACGGTTCATGGCGGCGCTGTTCGTGGTGGGCGCGATTGCTGCGGCGACGGAAGCTCGGGCTCAGAGTTCGCTCTACGCGAAGAACCAGCTGCGCGGGATTTCTCTACAGAACTCCTCGGCGGGTTTTTCCTCCGAGCGGCTCCGCCAGACGCTCTACAATCGCACCGTGCCTCAATATGGGTTCTCGAGCATCAATCGGAACCAGTTTTCCAATTTGGTGAGTTGGGGGAACTCGCCCACTTCTTCAGGACGTTCAAAGCCATTTTCCACCGCGCCGGGGAATGGTTCCGTGTCGCCGTGGCTCGCGCTGTCGGAGCCGTTCTCGTCGTCGGCTCACAACTACTACACGCAGGTCCGCCCGCAGTTGGACCAGCAACGTGCGCAGCAGCAAGCTGCCCGGCAGCAGGCCATGATGCAGAGCCAACTCAACAAGCTGGCGGCGAAGCCGCCATACGACCCCTCGGGCAGTAACTCGATGGCGCCGACGGGCCACGTTGCCGTGTTCATGAACTACGGCTCGTTCTACCCGCCCGTGCGGCCCGGCCCCAACACGGGGCGGTAGACGCGTCACTCTGCTGACGCACGTGCCCCAATCGCGCGCTTACGGTCTCTTACTGCGGTTCTGGCGGAAGTATTTCCACCCGGGCACGAAGAACGCCGCGGCAGCGACGACGCCGAACAGCGAGAGACTGTAGCGATAGCCCGCGTGGTCGAGCGCCGCCATCGCAATGCCGCAAAGAAAAAGCGCTGCGGCGCTCACATAGAACGCGCCGCTGAGAATGCCGGCCTTCACGACGAAGACCATGCCGCTGATGAGCCCCAGCACGGGCGAAAGCCGCAGAGCGGGCATGCCCAGCAGGTTCTCGACGAAGAACAGCAACATCACGGCCACGATGCTTGCGCCCCACACGTGGGCGATCTGCCGCTCGACGGCCGTCACCGGCCCCGCGCGGCGGCGCAGCGCCCAAAACATGGGCGCCCACGCCGCGAGTCCGCCGCCCCACAGCAGCACATAGGGCCAGTGTTCGGAAAAAACGGGCCAGGCCGTGCGGCGCTCGTCCAGCCAGTTGGTGACGAGGCACAACGCCAACAGCAGCGCGGCATGCCACATCCACAGCACGCCCCAGTTCTCCAGCACCGTCGCGTGGTGCGTTTCGCGGAACAGCCGGGCGACGATTTGCGAGAGGCGACCGCTACGAGCCGCGATGGGTTCCCCGGCCAGGTAGGCCGCCAGGTCGTCGGCCAGCGCGCCTGCCGAGGCGTAGCGCAGCTCGGGCGGTTTCTGCAGCGAGCGTAAGGCGATCATCTCGAGATCGGGGTCGACGAGCGGGTTGAGCACGCGCGGCGGCGCGGGGTCTTGCTCGAGCACCAACAGCAGCGTGTCGACCGCCGTGGCGCCCTGGAACGGCGGCCGCCCCGTGAGCAGTGCATACAGGATGGCGCCAAGGCTGAACACGTCGCTCGCGGGGCCGACTTCGCCGCGGCCGCCAGCGGCCTGCTCGGGCGCCATGTACGAGGGAGTTCCCAGGATGGCGCCGGTGGTCGTGAGCGTTTGTCCCCACGACTGCCGCTTCGCGAGCCCGAAGTCGGTGACGTGCGGCTGGCTCGCGGCGTCGAGCAGGATGTTCGCCGGCTTCAGGTCGCGATGGATCACGCCGCGCTCATGGGCGTAGTGGATTGCGCGGGCGACGTGCATGACGATTTCGGCGGCCTCGCGCTGCGGCAAAGGCCCGCCGCGGAGCCGCTGGCTGAGGTTCTCGCCCTCGATCATCTTCATGCCGAAGTACCGCCACCCGCCGACTTCCCCGGTGTCGTAAATCGGCACGATGCCGGGATGGTCGAGCCGCGCAGCCGCCTCGCATTCGGCGCGGAACCGATCCTGATCCTGCAGCGTCGCGTCGGAGCCGCGGAGCAACACTTTTACGGCGACGAGCCGGTCAAGGGTTCGCTGCCGGGCGCGGTACACGACGCCCATGCCGCCGCGGCCGATTTCCTCAATCAACTCGAAGTCGCCCAGCTCGCGGGGCGGCGTCGCGTCGACGGCGATCAGGCGGGGCGCATCCGCGCGAAACGTGGGCGTCCGGCCATTGCGACTGTGATGCTCGGCCACCGCGTCGGCGATCATCAGCGCGCCCCACACCTCCCTCAGTTCGCCGGAGAGATGCGGATACTCCGCCACGAGCGAATCGAGCGACGGCCGCGCGGCGGGCGGCGATTCCAGCACGCGTTCCAACACGGCAGCGAGTTCGGCGTCGCGCTGTTCGTCAGACATGGAATGGCACGCAGATGAACGCGGATTTGGCGGAGCTGAGAGAGGAGGTTATGCAAGGCGCCCGCCCTATGTCTCGATTCGTCACTTTCATGAAGTTGACGAAAGCAACTTTGGGTTGAGATCCCATCATTCATGTTACTTCGGTTTGTTCCGATCCGTGTTCATCCGCCAAATCCGCGTTCATCCGCGCCCTATTCCCCCTCTGCCTCTCGATCCTCCTCGATCAGTAGGCGCAAGCGGCGCATCGCCCGCAGGTAACGCATGCTCGCCGCTTGCGGCGACAGGCCGAGCGCCGCAGCCGCCTCGCTGTTGCCGAGGTGCTCGAAGTGCCGCATGAGCACGATCTCGCGGTCCTGCTCTTCCAGTTGGGCGCACGCGGCCTCGAACCTTCGCTGCAGTTCGGCCCACGCGGCGGCCGCGGCGGGCGTCAGTTGCTGGTCGCGCAACTGGGCCGCGAGATTGATCGACGACTGATCGGGCCGCCCGACCGCCAGCGGCTGCTCGCGGTCCATGCTGCGACGGGCCGTCTGCCGATGCCGGCGGTGGGCGTCGATCAGCCGATCTTTCGCCATTTGCCGCAGCCAGAGGCGGAACGGCAGCACCGGGTTGGCCAGATAGTCTCGCAGCCGTCGATTGGCTTCGACAAGCACCTCCTGCACGATGTCGCTAGCATCGACGCGACGCTTGAGCACCTGGTCCATGCGGAGGTCGATCATGCGGCGCACCGCATCGCGGTGACCTTCGAGCAAATGGTTGACGGCGCGAACGTCGCCCTCGCGGGCGTCCGCTAGCAACTGCTCGGTTTCTTGAACGTCGGGCCACATAGTTCCAGTATCTGCCAAGCGTTGAGGCGGCGAAAGGCGCACGGTTGCGCAAGCAGGAGAACTGCAAAGTCATTTTTTCTCGATGCTTTCACTGGCGCGACGGCAATGCCAGTTCATCGAAATCTAAACTGCTTGTGCGAGTTTGCCTTGTCGACAGCCGGCACTGCTACCTGTGCCAAACCCGCGGAGAACAGACTTTGCAGTTCTCCTGGTTGCGCAAGCGCGAGCTGCCGGAAAGAACCGCCAAGTATGCCAAGAGCGCCAAGGTCGGAGAAACAGAAAAGGAGAAGTTGGGAACCGCGGATGAACGCGGATAAACGCGGATAGGTCGAAAATCATCTGCGTAAATCGGCGTTCATCTGCGGTGCTATCGCGGCTGTCTCCTGTGCTTGGCGCTCTTGGCGTACTTGGCAGTTCTCTTCGAAAATCCCGGCGGTCCGCGCACGAATCTCCCGATTGGTCTTGCTCGATTTCCCGTCCGCTGCTACAAGCCCCGCCGCTTGTCGGAACTCTTTTCTGCGGGACTGAAGATATGCGCCGTGGGCGGCGGCCCCGATGGCGCTCCATCACTGGATGAATGCCCTTATGAATCAGGGACGACTCTTGTTGCGCTCCGCACACGCGGTTCTCGTCGGTTGCTTGGTGTTCATGGGCGGGGAGTGCTGGGCTCAAGCGGCGCGGCCGCGGAGGCCCGTGCAGTCCTCGGACGAGCCGAACATCGCCGGCGAGCGGGACGCCGCGGCGGGCGACCTCGTCGATTCGCTGTTCGCGCCGTTCGCCCCCGCTGATCCACTGACCTCCGTGGCAACCCGGGCGGCTGGCAGCCCGGCGCCGAGATCGCGTCGGCCCACGTGGTCGGCCCGGCTTGCGCGCAATCCCCACCCCGAAAACGGCCAGCCGCCATTTGTGTTGATCGATCGCTACGGCGGCATCCAGCGCTACGTCGAGCCAACGGCGGGCGTCGACTTGGAACGGTTCGTCGGCGAAACGATCGCGGTGCGGCGCGACACCGGCGGCACGCTGCTGGCAAGCCAGCTCGATCTGCCGCGCTCGCGCCTCTTGCGTGATGCAGCCCTGCTCGCCGCCAGACCAGAAGGCGGCGTGCGGTTGGCCGCGCAACTCGTGCCGACGCCCGCCGACGACGTGGAAGCAGCGCCCGGCGCATTGCCTTCCCCCGCGACGACCGGCGAGTCGATCGACGGTCACATCGTCAATGAAGGCCCGATCATGTACGGCGGTGGATATGAAGGCGAATATATGGGCCCCGCAGGCGTTTACGACGGCATGATCGTCCCCGACGGCGTCGACCCGCTGTATCTCGACGGCCAGTCGGAATTCGGCGCCTGCGACGTCTGCGCCGGCGGCGTGTGCGGCGGCCGCGGCTGTTACGACCCCTGCGGCTTCGGCTCGCGGCCGATTTTCTACGCCCGCGGAGAATACTTGCTGTGGTGGTTCGACGGCATGTACGTGCCGCCGTTGGTCGTGAACGCCGACCTCGGCGGCGGCAATCCGCCGGCGCTGCTCAATCCCCGCGTGGTATTCGGCGATGAGGAAGTGCTGGACGACGCGCGCAGCGGCGCGCGAATCACGCTTGGTTATTTCCTCGACGACTACGGCAAGTGGGCCATTGAAGGCGATTACATCGTTTTTGGCGACGAGTCGCTGCGATTTCAGGACGGCGGCAGCGGATTGCCGCCGTATGTGGGACGTCCCTACATCGACGCGACGGCCGGCATGCCGGCCGTCGAGGACGTCGTGTTCGTCGACATCAACGGCACGGTGACGGTCGATATCGAGAGTTCGTTTAGCTCTGCCGGCGTGCGGTTCCGCCGCAACTTGTGCTGCGTGGCCGGCTGTACGACCGGCTGCGGCGACGGCGTCACCTGCGGCAGCCCCGTGGGCGGTTGCGATTCCTGCGGCGGAGTCAATCCCTCCTGCCCGATGTGCCCCGTGGCGGCTTCGGCGCTCGGCCGGTGGTTCGGCGGCGGCACGCGGCACGTCGACGTGCTGTACGGCGTGCGGTGGACGCAACTGGATGAAAGCCTGCGCGTGCACGAAGACCTCGTCGCCTCGGACGACACGACCTTCCTCATCGACGACGTGTTTCAAACCGACAACAGTTTCTTCGGCGGCGAAATCGGCTTCCTGGTCGATTGGCAGAAGCGCCGCTGGTCGCTCGAAATGCTCTCGAAGCTGGCGATCGGCAACACCAACCAGCGCGTGCGCATCAGCGGGCAAACCATTCGCGACGCCCAAACGTTCCCGAACATCGGCCTGCTGGCCCAGCCGAGCAACGTGGGCGTTTACGAACGGGACGAGTTCAGCGTGATTCCCGAAATCGGGGTGACCGCCGGCTATCAAATCACCGAACGGCTGCGGCTCACGTGCGGGTACACGCTGCTGTACTGGAGCCAGGTCGTGCGTCCCGGCGACCAGATCGATCTGCGCGTGAACCCCGATTGGCTCAACCTGCCGCAGGATCCGGAGGATCTGCCCGATCCCAACACGATCCAGCCGCAGTCGCCGGAGTTCGTGTTCCGGCCGACGGATATCTGGGCGCACGGCTTCAGCGCGGGCATCGACTACCGTTGGTAGGGCGTGACCACGCCGATCATTGGGCCGCGGGGCTTGCCCCGCGAGGCGGTGCGCGCGGGGCAAGCCCCGCGGCTCAATACCTGCCGCTGGCGCCGATTGTGGAAATTCTGCCGCGCCCCGCTAAACCGTGCGGATTCTAGGGGTCGCACTGGCCGATAAGTGTCGAGACGGCGCGCACCGAGGTGCGCCGCTTGCCACTTGTCGACGAGGGTGCGTCCATGGCGCTGGGTATTGATCCGCAATCGTTGTTTCGCCACTTCATTCCCACGCGCACCGCGCGGCATGCGACAAAGTCGCGCAAGAACCCCAGTCGGGCGGCGCTGCGGTTCGAGTGCCTCGAGCCGCGGCAGATGCTCGCGGCCGACATGGCCGAGATCGTCGGCACGATCCGGCTCGACGCGCAGAACGACAGCAACCCGGCGAACGACACGCTCGTGGCGGGCGCCATCGTGAAACTCTACCGCGACGGCGGCGATGGTGTCTTCAACAACGGCGGCGGCGACGACGTCACCGCCGCGGCCAACGCCACCAGCAACAGCCTGGGCCAGTACAGCTTTACGGGCCTCGGCGCCGGCAAATACTTTGTGAAAGTCGATCTGCCCGCCGGTATGCAAGCCGGCGCCGGCGGCGACGTGAAAACGATCACGATCTCGGCCGACGACGCCGACGGCGCCATCGGCCGCATGATCGACGAGTTCGACTCCTACCAAGCAGTTGAAGCCTCGCCGCCGCCCAACTCGGCTGGCGTCGGGTCAACACGGACCGACCCGACGGTCCTGGGCGGCGAACGCGACTTCCGCGTCGAAATCACCGCCGGCAGCGACCAGTTCTCGTCCGTGTCGCTCATCAGCGCCGGCGGCGTCCTGCGGCTGGCCAGCGGAGCCATGCTTACCGCCAACGCGACCATCGTGTGGGACGGCATCGACGGTGACGCCAATGCGATCAATTACACCGGCCTGGGCGGCCTCGACTTCACCGTCGACGGCCCGAACCGCATGACCGGCATTCGGCAGTCGGTGGGCGCCGACCATCCCAATTCGATTGTGAAGCTGCGGATTTACACCGACGCGACTCACTGGTCGGAATTCACCAACACGGTGCCCCAGAGCGTGGGCGGCGCCATCGACACGCAGGTCGTGTTCGACTTCTCGACGCCAAGCTCCACGGGCGGCGGCGGGGCCGACTTCACCAACGTCGGCGCCATCGAGGTGACGTTCGTCGGCGTGAGCGCGGTTGACGCGCTGATTTCCGTCGCCGAGCTCGTAGGCGTCACCACCAAGACGGCCGACTTCGCCGCGCTCAGCCAGCTCAGCGTCGGCGACCGCGTCTGGGCCGACACCAACAACAACGGCCTGCTCGACGGCGCCGAAGCGGGCATCGCCGGCGTCAAGATGAACCTGTACGCCGATACGGACGGAAACAACCAATACACGCCCGGCACGGATACGTTCGTCGCCACGACGACCACCGACTCGACCGGCCGCTATGCGTTCAACGGGCTCGTGCCCGGCAGCTACGTCGTGCAGGTCGACGCGATGAACTTCAACACCGGCCAGGCGCTGGCCGGCTTGCAGTCGAGCACCGGCAAAACCGTGACGGACCCCGACGACAATGTCGACAACGACAACAACGGCAGGGCCCTCGCTGGCCATGGCGTGGTCGCGATGGCGGTCAGCCTCGCGGCGAATGCCGAGCCGACCAGCGACGGCGACGACGCGAACTCCAATCGCACGGTCGACTTCGGCTTTTTCGGCTTCGACCTCGTGCTGGACAAGTCGGTCGACCAGACGGCCACGTCCCCGCTGGAGGAGCTGACCTACTCGGTGCTCATCACCAACGACGGCCCCGCGATTGCCAAGAACGTGCGGTTCGAGGACAACCTGCCGGACGGCGTGACGTTCAAGAGCGCGTCGGTCAGCAAAGCGGGCCTGTCGGTCAGCCATTCCAGCGGCAAGGTGACCGGCTCGTTCGGCGCCATGACGCCCGGCGAGTCGTTCATCGTCACGATCAAGGTGACCGTGAAGGCTACGGCCACGGGCATTCTCGTCAATAAGGCCGACGTGATCGCGGACGACGAAATCAACCTCACCAACAATCACGACGAGGTGGAAACGCCGGTCACGCCCAAGATCGATTTGCAAATCACGAAATCTGCCCCGGCAGTCGTCGCGCCGGGCGCCCAGTTCAACTACATCCTGGAAGTGAAGAACAACGGCCCGTCGGCGGCCACGGGCGTCACGGTGATCGACACATTGCCCCACCACGTAAGCTACGTCTCGTCGACGCGGACGAACGTCGGCCTGTTGCCGGGCGAGCTGGAGTTCGACTTGGGCAACATGGCCGTGGGCGCCACGACGACGATCACGATCGTGGTGCAGGTCGATCCGAGCTACGTGGGGAACCTGCACAACGAGACTATCGTGAGCGGCAACGAGGTCGAGATCACCTACGTGAACAACGAGGACGACGCCGATACGCTCGTCCAGGCCGACCCCGCAAGCATCGGCGGCCACGTGTACAACGACAAGAACAACAACGGCGTCAAGGAAGCGGGTGAGAAGCCGATTGCCAACGTGGTGATTACCCTCACGGGCAACGATCTGACGGGCCAGTTCGTGTCGCGCACGACGACGACCGACGCCCTTGGCCGGTATCAGTTCAACAATCTGCAGCCGGGCACGTACATGGTGTTCCAGCCGTCGCAGCCGCCGAAGTATAAGGACGGCATCGACTCGCTGGGTGACACGTTCAACGGCCAGGGCGTGAAGCAGGCGCCAAATGGGCTGCTCGCCCCCGATCAAAACGCCGACGACGACCGCGACGGCGAGGCGTTCGAAGATATCGTTCTCAATAGCGGCTACGCGGCCAAGGACTACAACTTCGGCGAATTGGCTGTCACGACGAACAAGTCGGACTTCGTCCGGCCGCTGGCTTGGCGGTAGCCGACGCGCAGCGTCCTGCAGCGCAAACCCTGGCCTCGCGGCCAGGGCTCGGGCGGGACCATAGGGCCGCGCCTGCGTGGTCGCCACAATCGAACTGCAGCCCCCGGCGCAACAGGATTCTGCAAGTGCATGCAGCGCCGTGGTCGGCGAGGCTCAATCGCTCAACCTGTTCCTCCGGCTCCCTCCCCATCAAGGGGAGGGGACCGGAGAATTGTTTGCGATACGCTGCTGTCGCGGAGCTACTGCGCTGGCAGATGCATCATCCTGGCGAGCCGGGGGTTTTTGCTGCGCAGAGCGATTTATTCGCAATTTTCTCCCCGGCGCGCCGCCCCCGGGGCGAATCGTGACCTAGGGTTGTAATGACCGGAGTGCGCTCCCAGCGGGTCGCGCGCCGGTTCGTTCGACGGTCTTTCGCCGCCGAACGCCTCGTCCGAATCCTGCCAGAATCCTGCCTCGTCCCTGCCTTGGCCGCGGTGTGCGGCAACTGCTTTTCCACGTGATCCCGTCGGGCGTCCGTGACGCTGCGTCGCCTTACGCGTGCGCAGTGCCGCGAGGTTCCCCGCACAACTTATCGAGTCGCAGTCTCGCCCATGCATCCTTCACGCTCCAGAAGTCGGTCGCGCCGCGGTACGGCAACGGTGGAAACCGCCGTCGTGCTGCCGGTCTATCTGGTGCTGCTCTTCGGCATCGCCGAGTTTGGGCACGCCCAGTTGGTGGTCAACGTGCTGAACAGCGCGTGCCGCAACGCGGCGCGCGTCGGTTCGACCGAAGGCACCCAGACGGCCGACGTCGTGGCGCGTGTGCAGCAGACCGTCGGTACGGCCGTGCCGGTGAACAAAATCAGTATCTATGTGAAAGACGCCAGCGTTTTTGACTCCAGCGGTACGACGCCAACCACGGACGCCGCGCTGGAAGCGCTGCCGAACGTGGAGGTCGCCACCCTGGAGCCGCGGCAAATGTTCATGGTGCGGGCCAAGGTGGCGTACAACGATATCGCACTGGTGCCATTCCCATTCTTTGCCAACTTATCGCTCGACTCGCAGGCGTTCATGCGCCACGAATAGGCTTGAAACAGGATATTTGCGGGGGTGCTTTCATGCGAGGATCGCTCGTCACAACACGAACAAGCAAAGCGCGGGGCCGCGATCGTCGCGGCGCCGTGGCCGTCGAATTCGCCGTCATTGCGCCGATTCTGCTGGCGATCACCGTCGGCATGCTCGAGCTGTCGCGCGTGTACACCGTGCAAAACACGCTCGAAACAGCCGCCCGCGAAGGGGCTCGCTTCGCGTCGCTCGATCGCACCGGCATGCTCATGAACGGCCAGACGGCCAACCAGAAACTCATCAACGACGTGAAGAATTTTCTGGCGGCGACCGGGATCGCCAAGAGCGACATCACCGTTCAAGTCGTCGGCGCCGAGACCGGCGCAGCGTTCGACCTGGACGACGCGGACAACGACCTGAAGCTGTTTCAAATCAAGATCGACGTGCCCTATTCCAAAGTCAGCCTGTCGCCAGTCAAGCACTACCACGCGTATAACCTGTCAGCCGCGCTGACGTTCCGCAACGGTCGTGCCACGCTGTCGCAATAAACGCCCTGTTCCCCTGCGCCGCTCCGAGCGACGCGCGTCGGCTCTGTGGGAGATTTCGCACCATGAACACTCAACGGCAACTTGCACAATTGGAATCCTTGCGGCGCGGGCGACGTCAGCGCACGAAGCGCGCCGGCGTCATCGTGGTGATGACGGGCTTCTGCTTGATTGCCGTGTTCGCGTTCGTCGCTCTGAGCGTCGACGCGAGCCGCATGGTGCTGACCGAAACCAAGATGCAGAACGCGTGCGACGCGGCCTCGCTGGCCGCGGCGCAGGAAATCACCGCCGCCGTGTACGCGGCCGGCCAGGGGCAAGGTCAGGCGAACATCGACGCGAATTCGATCGCCGTCGCCGAGGCCCGCGCGATGGCCGAGCAAGTCGCCGCCGCCAACGGCGTGTACGTCGATCCGGACGTGGATGTGCGGTTCGGCAAGCGAGTCTTCGACCCAGCCACCCACACCTGGCCCATCCATTGGGACGAGACGCCCTACAACGTCGTGCAGGTCGTCGCGCGGCGCACCGAGGAGGACGTTTCCGACCCCGACGGCCAGTTGCCGCTGGCATTCGGCTGGTCGGTCGGCCGCTCGAAGGTGCCGCTCACGACCTCCGCCACGGCGTTCGTCGAGGCGCGCGACCTCGTGATCGTGCTCGACTTCTCGGGTTCGATGAACTACGACAGCAACCTCGTCGACTCCAAGCTGCCGCAGTATCAGGTCGAAGCGCAGCTCGATGCCATGTGGAACAGCCTCCGCACGGCCGATCCGAAATGGCCCAACACCAACATCTCGAAGTTTCCCAGCACCGGCTTCGGCAACATCAACTCCGCTATCGGTCAACACATCGCAGCCAATTCAAACTTCGACAAGAAAAAATACAGTTCGGAAACTGAATATATTCGCGATACATTGGGGCTGAATCAGAACACCAACGGCAGCCGGAAGTTTCCGTATCCACAAGCCGGACGCAACAGCGACGGGTCGCTCAAGGACAAGCCCGGGAATTCCACCAGCGACGCGATGTGGAATCGTTACATCGACTTCGTCAAGAACCACCCCAATACGAACTACCGTAGGAAGTACGGCTACCGCACGCTGATGGATTTCCTGCAGCAGAAATCGACGAACGGGTTCACCCCTCGCGATCGGTACAATTCGGAAGATATGTGGCGCACGCCGCATCAGCCAATGAATGCGGTGAAGAACGGGTCGTCGCTGTTCTTGGAGTTTCTTGAGGATCTCGACTTCGGCGACGAGGTGGGCCTCGTCGGCTACGGCGAATGGGCCGAGCAGATCACGGGGCTCAGCGACGGCGTAATCTCGGTCGACGTCAGCGACGATCCGATCACGCCCCAGTACAGCCTGATCGACGACCTGCAGCGCCATCACCAGGCCGGAGAGTTCCACGGCCAGACGGCCATCGGCGACGGCATCTTGAAGGCCAAGGAGATGCTCGTCGGCAACGGTACGCACGACGGCTACACGCGCTACGGCGCCCGGCCCACCATGCTGCTGATGACCGACGGCCAGACCAACCAGAAGCCCAGCAGTTGGTCGTTGCCCTCCGGTTTCTCGTGGGCCGCCTGGACGGACTACGACGGCAACGGCACGGCCAACTACAGCACCACCGATAACAACAAACGCTACGCCTTCTACCAGGCGCTGCAGGCGGCCCAGCGCGGGATCACGATCCACACGCTGGCCGTCGGCGCCGACGCCGACACTGCCCTCATGAAGGCGATCGCCTGGGTGGGCGGCGGCATCTACATCGAGGTGCCCGGCGGCACGAGCGTCGAGCAGATGGAGGCGGAGCTCCTCGATGCCTTCGGAGAAATCGCCTCGAAGGTGCCCCCGGCCAAGCTGGTGTTTGAGCTAGCCGCCGAGGACCACTGAGAGGAAGTCCGTGGTCCGTGGACGCTGGTCCGTGGCGGCGGCTGAGCGGTTCGCACCGGCTCCCGCGCGCGACGGCCAACGGACCACGGACGAGCGAGGCCGCGAGTCGCTCAGTCTTCGTAGGTTGCGGCGCTCGCCCGCCGGCGACGCGCGCCGTAGCCCAGGCGGGTGCGGTGAGCACGGCTCACATACTCGCCTTCGAGGAAGTAGTATCCGCCCAGCAGCTTGTAAAAGAACAGGATGAGCAGCGTGCCGCCTGTGCCAACGAGCATGCCCAGCGGGCTGACCGGCACCACCCGCACGCCGTCGTTAAAGTAGCTCACGACGCCGCAGCCAAGCACGGTGCCGCCGATGCCCATGAGCACCGTGGCGATGGCCCCGCCGGGATCGCGCCCCGGCATGATGCCCTTGGCCAACAGGCCGATCACCGTTCCGAAGCCGATCCAAACCAGCACGTCGTTGACGAGCTGCTGCGCGGTGTCGTTCAGGGCGAGGCCCTGGCTGGGATCGATCGTGGGCATGGCGGGCGGCCTCCAGCATGGAGTGGACGGGGCAGCGAGTCGGCGCCGCCTCTCGGTAAATTCGGCTGCGAGCGGCGCGGGACTGTAGCAGTGCGCGCGAGGAAGCGGCAAGGCCGGAGCATTGGTGCTAGCGTCCAAGAACGGCAGCCGTGTGGCGGCGACTTATTCAGTGGAACAGCGAGCCCAAGTCGCGCGCTCCATCCAGAATGCGGTGGATCTCGACGCCTTCGTCGGTGACGCGGTAGAAAATCACCCAGCGGCGCACCGTCCAGCAACGATGGATCGACGAGATTTCGGGGCGTCGTTCCCCGGCGTCAGGATTTCTGGCGAGGAACTCGCACTTCTCACGAATCTCGCGACCGATGCGAACCGCCGTCTGAGGACGCTCCGCCGCGATGTAGTCGAGAATGCTGTCGAGATCGTCGACGGCGAGCTGTGTGAAGACAAGCTCAGCCATCGTGCTTTAACTTTCGCCGTTCTGAATGCGGCGCGCCCGCTGCTCGAACCGCTCCCAAACTTGTTCGGCGGCGATCACGTCCCCCCGATCGGCCTGTTCAACGGCATCCTGTAATTTGCGTCGCACGTTGTCCCGACAGCGTAACAGGACGACCGCCTCGTTCATCGCGGCGAGAGCGTCTGGGTAGAAACCTGCGGCGACAACCGATTCCAGGTAACCACGGTTTTCGGGGGTGAGCTCGCTCATCGCAGCAACGCGCGCCTAAGTTGGACGGGGCTATTTGAATTATAACAGGCGTGCGAGGAGTTTCGAGTTGCGAGACGCGCGCCCCGAGGTAAGCGCGTACGAGCAGCGAGGCGGTCGGGGGGGGAATCGTGGCGCCGCTCATACGGACGGCGCCGCCGGCGACATCTGCTCGAGATTGATGTGCAGCTTCCAGCCGTCGGCCGTCTTGCGAAATTCCAGCGGCTCCTCGCCCTTGGTCGTCACGACCACCGCGGTCGCCCGCTCGCCGTCGATCTTCACATCCTTCAGCGTGCCCGCGATTTGCTCGGTAAACTGCTCGCCGAAGCCCTGGCCCTGATTGAACGGCTCCATGGCGGCGAACATGTCCGCGATGAACTGCGGCTTGTTCTCGACGGGCGCCGCCAGGGTGGAGATGGCTTCGGGGTTTGACATGGTTTGCGGGTCGGGCTTGAATTCGGCGAGCGCTTCGTCGGTGATGCCGTGCTTGGCGAGCACGGCGCTGACCGCGGCGATCATCTTCTGGCTTTCGGCGGCGGCCTCCGGACCGCCCATGGCCGCCATGCCGCCCATCATCTTGAGCATGCCGGTCATCATCACCATCCCGCCGGCGAGCACGTTTTGCGACTCGACGGTCAGGCAGTTGCACAGCCCCGGGAGGTCCTTGTTGAGCGCCGCCTTGCGAATGGACTGAAAGCACGCCTCGGGCGAGTCCGAGCTGCAGCCGACGCTCACGGCGGTCATCGAAAGCAGGCAAACGGCGACAACCCCAGGGCGGCGGGCGTGCATGGCGGAATCCTTCGCGAGAGGATGGAGGTTCGGTTAAGCGGGTGCATTGTAGTGCGGCGTCTACAACGTGGGTAGCAAGGCGCCGGCGCGGCGTTGCAACGCATGTGCCGCATCAGCCGGATGTTACGCATCGCAGGGGCAGTGCGATGGACGCCGAGTTCTCACGCCCCAGCGATGCGTAGCATTGCGGCTATCATCGGAGGGATCGTGGCACAGACGCCCCTGCTGATGTTCGCGACGCGCGGGGGGAATCTTGGCCGCGTAGCGCCAGCGCGCAAGAAAAAAGGCCGCGACGGGCGATTCGCTCGCGTCGCGACCTCTCTTCTTTAGAAACAAACTTCCGGCCTGATTGCGACTGGGTGGAGTCGCTGGAAGAATGGCGCGCGTCGAACAGCGCTGCGCGCTGCTATGTGACCGACCCGGGCCAATCCGTAATAATGGTCCTCCCGACGGAATCGTGACCAGAAGTTTGGCTCGCTTCAGCCCACGATGCGGACGAATCGACCGCGGCTTCGCGCCGCAGCGTCCCATCGTGGGCTGCTAGTTCTCTTACGCTCGCTCTTCACCATCGGTTCGCGCCGCCGGCGGACATGAGTCCAACGTAACGCAACATCATCCAAAGCGGCAAAGCGAGCGGGACATTACAGCGTAATTTTACTTCATGGAATAGCGGCTGCGCAGTTTTTTCTGCGGAGCAAAGCGCGTGCCGACGGAGGGATGGGAAAGCCACAAAGACACGAAGACACAACGAAGGGAGCCGGAGAAAGCAGGAGAAACCGCTAGTCAACGCTCATGTTCGCTAAAGAGAGACGAATTGTTGTTAATGTTCGTCAGCGGCTATCCGTCTTCCCTGCTCTCTCTTCGTGCTTTTGTGCCTTCGTGGTTAGTCGAACACTCACGCAAAGAGCGCTGAGACCGCCTCCGCCTTCACCAGCTCGCGCGGCTGGTTGAGGTGGTTGTACACGATCGTCTTCGGCTCGATTCCCAGCGCGTAGTAGATCGTCGCCAGGATCTCGGTCGGATGCACCGGGTCTTCCGCCGGGGCGCTGCCAGTCTTGTCGCTGCGGCCGTGCACGTAGCCTCGCTTGATGCCGCCGCCGCACATCAGTCCCGTGAAGCAGTACGGCCAGTGATCGCGACCGTCGTCGCTGTTGCCGTTGCCGCTGGTGCTGAGGCCCCGCTGGGGGCTGCGGCCGAACTCGCCGACGGCCACCACGATCGTGTCCTTCAGCAGGCCGCGATCGTCCATATCGGTCACGAGCGTCGACAATCCGGCGTCGAACATCGGCGCCGCCATGTCGCGCAGCCGCTTGCTGAGGTCGGTGTGCGTGTCGAACGAGTGGTTCTGCCCGTTGGCCACGTTGGGCCACAGCACCTCGACCACCCGCGTGCCCGCTTCGATCAGCCGGCGCGCGAGCAGGCAACTCTGGCCGAAGGCGTTCTTGCCATACGCTTCGCGCAGCGCGTCCGGCTCCTGAGTCAAATCAAACGCCTCGCGGGCCCGCCCGCTCACGATGAGGTCGAGCGCACGTTGATAGTTCTCATCAAGCTTGTAGTCGGCCACCGCCCGCTCGAGCCCCGGCATGCCGTTGCTGATCGCCTCCCGCAACCGGGCGCGGCGCACCAGCCGCTCCGCCGGAATCTCGGGCCGCATCTTCAGATCGTCCACCCGGATGCGGTCCATCTTGTCGAGCGCCAGGTCGTCGCCGTCGGGATACAGCGTGTACGGGTCGTACGCCTTGCCCAGAAAGCCGGCGGTGCCGCCCTTGCCGACGACGTTGGATTCCTGCAACGGCCTCGGCAGCATGACGAACGGCAGCATGGGCACCGTCGGCGGCTGCAACCGGATGATGTTCGAGCCGAAGTTGGGGAAGTCCTTCGGGCTGGGCGGCTCGAGCTGGCCGGAGGGGCTGACCTTGTCGGTCGTGTAGCCGGTCATCATCTGGTAGATGGCGGCCGTGTGGTTGAACAGGCCGTTGGGCTCGTAGCTGATCGAGCGGATGAGCGTCGTGCGGTCGATCGCATCGGCGAGCTTGGGTAGCAGCTCGGTGAACTGCACGCCGGGAATCTTCGTGAGGATCGGCTTGAAGACGCTGCGCACGTTGTCCGGCACGTCTTCTTTGGGGTCCCACAGGTCGAGGTGGCTGGGCCCGCCCTGCAGGTAGACCATGATCACGCTCGTGGCGGCGCCGAAGCCGCGGGGGCCGCGCGTGCGCGGCTCCTCCGCCGTCGCCGGGTTCGCCGCGGCGCGGCGCATGCCGAGCAGGTCGGCCAGCGACAACCCGAGCATCGTCGAGCCGCCCACGCGAAGGAGTTGCCGGCGCGTGACGCCCAGATGAGGATCGCAAAGATCGCGGCCGGCGCTGCCAGGGATGACGAGCATGAGAAGGCTCCTATGCGAAGGGCTCGCAAACAAGTTGGGCGTCCGCAGGCCGTTGCCGGCAGCGCCCACTCTGCAATTATGCCCGATCGGCCCCGTGATGGGAAACTGCCTGCCGCCGCGTCGGGTTTTTGCCCGCCCAATCCGCCCAGCCGGCGTCATTACGCCGTCAGAGGCGGCGTTTCTGGTCTTGCGTCCGACGACCGTCGCTTCTAAAAGCGCCCCGCGTCAGACTGGGATAGACTCTGCGCGCACGAGGATCGGCCATGGGGAGATTGACCACGTTTCGGAGTCGAATCATCGCGGCGGCGGTTGCGAGCCTCGCCGCGAGCGCACTGGCTTTCGACGCCCCGCCGCCGGGGCGCCCCGTCAGTCCCAGCGACGCGTCCTCTCGTGCGGGCCGCCAAATCTCCCTTCGCGACCAGTTGCGCGTGGGCCTCAAAGCCGTCACCAAGGCGGACTTCGCGTTCATCGACCTGGTCGTCCGCCGCGTGGAGGAGGGGACGCTTCCGCGGCCGCTGGTCGACAGCACCTTTCTCTGGGCCCGTCAGCGCGTGGCCACGATCTCGACCAGATACTTCAACCGGCCCATGGTCTATTTCCAGCCGGCGCTCGTGCTGCGAGCACGGGCTCTGGGGATCAAGCTGTGAGAGGGTTCAGGGTTCGGGGTTCAGGACCGGAGCGAAGCAGCCTCTTTCCTGAACCCTGAACCCTATGACCTCGACTCTGAGCGTCTAGGCAGCGGGTTGTCAATCCGGTAAATTGCTGTTTGCGGCAATTCTGGCTCAAACCGGCCTTGGACCCCCGCGATGGCGAAGAAACTGGTCAAAAAGAAGGCGGCCGCCGCCAAACGGCCCGCGGCCAAAAAGGCTCCGTCCAAAACTCCCGCCAAGGCGGCCAAGAGCGGCTCGCCCAAGAAAAAAGCGCCCGCCAAGAACGTCGCCGCCAAGGACGCACCTGTGAAAAAGAAGGTCGTCAAGCGGGTCCGCACAACCAAAGAAGTGCGGCTCAAGGCCTTCTGGGGCGTGTTCAATCAGTCGCTCCGCCGCGTGGCCATCTACGAGTTCAACGACCGCAAGGCGGCGGACAAAAAGGCCGCCGAGCTGACCAAGAGCGGCAAGAGCCCGCACTTCGTGCAGCCCGTGAAAGAACAAATCGTCGACGGGTGAGCGCGCTTGGCTCCAGGTCGCAATAACTCCGACCAAGCTTGGTCGGAGCTGCGCGCCGCTCACCGCCCCAGCGCCGCCCGGATCCGCTCGTGCGTCTCCGGCTCGTCGAATTCCAGCTTGCCGAAGCCGCGCAGCGCTCCCAGCTTCTCCGCAGCGTCCTGATGCTCGGCGTAGTTGGTGACGAGCATCACCGGCGTCGCGGCGACGGCCGGGTCGGCCTTGATCTGCCGGAGGACTTCGATGCCGTCGCTGTAGTCGATGTCCAGCTTACGATTGACCACCACAAGGTCGATTCCACCGCCCCGCAAAGCGGCCAGCGCATCGCCCGCGGCATGGGCCTGCACGACCTCGCAGTCGTGCTGGGCCATGAGCCGCTTGATCGCGGCATGATCGGGCGCACAATTGCCAACGTCGAGTACGCGCTTGGCCATGAGACCTGCCTTGATCTTAAACAATCCCTCTGAATGAAATAGCCGTGATGCGACGCATCGCCGGTGCGCCGCGCACGTCACGCGCCTTCGCTGCCCCAGCGATGCGACGCATCGCGGCTAGCGCGGAATCGCACGCCGCTACTGTCCTTCCGGTGAAATCGCAAACAGGTGCGTCGGGTTCGAAATGTACAGCACGTTGTCCGCGACGGCCGGCGTGCTGTACACGCTGCCGCTCATGCTGGCCGTGCCGTAGTACGGAACCATTTCGCCGTCCTCTTCCTTCATCGCCTCGTTCGGATCGGCGGAATGGCGGAAGATCGCCACCTCGCCGTCCTCGTCGCCGATGTACACCTTGTCCTCGACGATCATCGGCGTGCTCCACGAGGCCGACAACATGTCGTAGACCCAATGGACCTTCGGCTTGCCGTTGTCGCCCTTGGCGTCGAGGCAGTGGAACAGTCCGCTGAAGTCGGCGATGTACAGGAGCCCGTCGCGAATGGCCACCGTGCCGATGCTGCGGTGCATCGTCTCCTCGAAGGCGATCTCCCCGTCGCCGTCGCGATCGACTGCGCTGTACGCCCACACGACGGCCGAGTTCGGATTGGGCCGTTCAAAGTCGCCCTCCGACTCCACGATCGCCTGCACGCGCTTGTAGGGAATCGGCTTCTCGGGATCCGAGGCATTGAACGCCAGCGTGGGGCTCACGTCGCTGCCATCGGTCTTCTTCATCGGATCGATGCACCACAAGTAACCAATGCCCTCGCCGTGATCGGGGTCCTGACCCGTCGCGATGTAGACCAATCCATCGTAAATCACCGGCGTGGCAATGCAGTCGTTGCGGGTCCCCTTGCCCATCAGCTCGAGCTTAGCCTGCTTGGGGTTGCAATCGAACTTCCACAACAGCTTGCTCTTGCCGTCCGAGCCGCCTTTAGGGTCGAAGCTGTACAACCATCCGTCGCCGCCGCCGAAAATCACCTGTGGCTGCCCGTCGATCTCCGCGTAAGCCGGGCTCGACCACTGACCGTGGTGGATGTTCTCGCCGGGGGAGTTGTCGGTCCACAGGACCTTGCCCGTGTTCTTGTCCATCGCCAGGAAGCTGGGAGCATTCGGCGCCGGCACGTATTTGTGTTCCTCGTCGATGCCGTTCGACGTGCAGACAAAGATCACGTCGCCGGCCGCGGTGATCGAGCAACTGCTCATGTTGTGCGGCGAGACGCCCAACTCCTTCATCATGTCGACCACCCAGATGACGTCGGCTTCCTGTTTCATGTCATAGGGCTTGCCGACGCTCGCCGCTTCTTCCTCTTCATTCTGCACTTCGCCGTCGTTCTCGTTATCCAGAAATCCGTTGACGTCCAGGCAGCGCACCTCGCAGCGGCTGGTGACGAACCACAGGCGATCGCCCTCGCAGTAGGGCACCGAGCAGATGCCCTCGTGCGGCCAGTCGTGCACGCGGCCCGAGGGCAGCTTGCGGCTGCTGTGTTGCCACAAGAATTTCCCATCGTTGGCGTCAAAACACATCAGGCAGCCCAAATCCACCTCGGGCGGAAATCGCTCGAGATACGCCGCCGTGTTATTGCTGCCGGTGAACACCTTGCCCTCGTGCACCACCGCGCTGCCGTAGGAACGCGAGCCCAGTTCGGCGACCCACTTGATATTCTCGGCCGTGGAGTTGTCCCAATCGCCGGTGCGATAGTCGAATTCGCCGACTTCCCACTGGGTGGGAATGTGGACGCCGGTGGGCGTGTTGTTGCGTTGGGCCGAGCCGCACCATTGCGACCAGTTTTCATTCGGCTTCGCGGCGTCGGCGTCATCGGTGGCCGACTCGCCGGCGGCGCGCGTCCACGCGAGGCCGGCGGTGAAAACGATCGCCGTCGCCAAGACGGCGGCAAGAGATGCGCGAGTACGGGTGGACATGGGGAGAGCCTTTAAGCGGTAATGAGCAATGAATTGGGTCGGAAGTCATAGCCCCGGCGTTCACGCCGGGAAAAAGCGTCATCGTCTGGTTCTGGCCGAGCGAGCGGGTCTGATGACCGCCGTCATGATGACGAGGCCACAACCCTCGCGGATGGTTTCGGCCTCGTCAGACCGCCGATTATTTTACGATCCGGTGCTCGGCCGACGGATGTACATGGCAGCCATCCCCGGCGTGAACGCCGGGGCTAATACTCAGGAGATCCAAAACGCAAACTCGTCAATCGTTCGCCACCACCGACAGATTGTCGAGGTAAAATGGAGCCGTTTGGGCGTTGCCGAACACGCCGGGGCTGCCCGACTTTTGCGGCCGCTCATCGGTCATCTCCAGCGTCCAGCCCTGCGGTTCCGCCTGGTCGCGCAGCCAGTGTTTGCCGCGCACGACGGCCTTGCCGTCCTTCTGATCCACGCGGAGCTTCAGGCGATACCACACGCCGATCTTGGGTGCGAAATCGATCGTTTTCTGCGTGCGGTAATCGTGGGACGCCCAGCTATAAAGCGATAGCGTTTGGCTGCCCGGCCGAATGCCCAGCGTGTACCCGCTGTTGATGATGCCGACCACGTCCGGCGGACGACCGTCGTTGTCGGCCAGACGCACGTCGGCCTGGACCGTGTAATTGCTCAAGTCGGCCGATCCCATGTACATGGCGCTGCGGGTGCCGAGCTTATTGTGGGGATCGCGCGGCGTGGGCAGCACATCGACCTTGTAGGCGGCCTGATCGCCATCGATTTCCTTGGGCACATAGCGTTTGCGGCCGCCGATCCACGTGATGGGAATTTCCCCCTCATTGAAGTTGAACGTCCACGGCAGCGGGGGCACGAGGCGGATGCGGGCCTTGCCCTCGATGTCGCCCACCTTGCAGGAGACGAGCGCTCCGACGTGCCCGACGTTGCCCGGCGCGGTATATGTGCCGTCCGCGGCGACTTCGCCCGGCCCTTCGACGCGGAACGTGGTTTCTTGGCTTGTGGCCGCCCGCACGAGCTGGCCATGCGAATTGAAGAGCCGTGCCGTGAACTTGTGCGACTCGCCGGGTTTGAGCTGCACTTCGTAGGGCACGATCTGCACCCAGGCCGGGTCGGGGTCTTTGCCCACCGAAATCTCGGCGGGCGCCTCCGGCACGGGGTCGGCGCTGGGCTCGACGTCCGGCAGCCCGATGCAGTAGATCGCGTCGGAGGTGGGCAGGTAAATCCTGCCGTGCGAGACGATCGGCGAGCCGTTGATCTCCTCGCGGTTGAGCCGCACCTCTTTACTCGGCCGTTCTACGTCGTCGCCATTGGGTTTCAAAATGTGAACCCTGCCGGTCTCGGTGGCGATGTACACTTTGCCGTCAGCGACCAACGGCGAGCCGGCCATGCGGGAGCCTAAGGCCAGGCGTTTTCCGATTTGTTCGCCCGTCTCGGGGTCAAAGCGAAATAGCTTGGCATAGTCGTCCACGACCCAGAGTTGCCCGTCGATCATTACCGGCGCGCTTTTGCCTGCAAGCACGTGGTACTTGAACCACTTTTCCTTGCCGGTCAGGTCGCCGCGCTGCTTGGCGTCGATCGCCACGACGCCGCCCTTGGTCGTGCCGACCATGTTCTCCCAGGCGTGCGTCATGTAGACCATGTCGCCCACGACCAGCGGCGACACGTTGAGCCCGTGCAGCGAGAAGGGGTAGTGCCACAACGGTTTGCCCGTGCGCGGCTGAATGCTCCACACCTGGCCGTCGGAAGCGCCGAAAATAAGCTGGGCTTCGCCGTCGATGACGGCGATCGTCGGCGTGCTGTACGTGGTGTCCGGCGGCGAGGTATTCGTGCTGCTCAGCCAGCGGAGCTCGCCCGTGGCCTTGTCGAACGCAACGAAGCGGTGCGCCGGGACGGCTAGGTTGTCCAGTTGCGGCGTATCGCCCCAGCCGACCTCCACGCCGTTGACCAGCACCTGATCCTCGAACACCACCGGCGTCGTCGTCCGGCCGCCGTAGGTCGAGATGAAGCCGTACTCTTCGTTCAAGCTGTGATCCCACACCAGCTTGCCGGTTTCCCCTTCGAGACAGCAAAAGTAGCCGGCCACGCCCTGGGCGTAGATGCGTCCGGTCGTGGGGTCGCCCACAACGTTCGACCAGGCGACCCGCGTATCGGGCACGTCGGTCAGGTACACGTTGAACGCGTACTCCCAAATCTGCCGCCCCGTAATGGCGTCGGCGCAAACCACCTTTTCGCCTTCTTGCTCCGTGCCCGGCTTGTCGCGGCAGAGCAGATAGAGCTTGCCGTTCATCACGATGGGCGTCGACCGCGTGCCCAAGTAGGAAAACCTCTTAACGAGGTTGCTGCCCTCGCCGCCGCGCGGATTCCACTCTTCCGGCAGCCCCTTCTCAAGCGACGCGGAGATTTGCTGCGGCCCGCGCCAGTTGGGCCAGTCGAGCGGGTCGTTCGACTGGGGCAGTTGGGCCGCCGCCGGCGCCGCCATCACGACGAGAGCCAGCCAACCCACGACCGGCGACAACCCCTCGATGCAGCGGTGGCCGAAAGCTTGGCCGGAACGATTGAAAATCAAAGTCATGTGTCTGCGGCGTGTGAGTGTCCGGGAATTGTAAATTGCGGCGGCCAATGCGGCGTTGCAAACTGCCTGGTGCTTAAACTTTAACACCGCCGCGACGTGGAAAGGCCGGTTGACGGGCGTCGGCGTCGAGGGGAGCGGCCCTACTTGGTGCGTGGCAGCCGCCGGCGGCCCGCCGACCACAGCGCTCCCGCAAAGTTTGCCGGTTGCGCGCGACGCAACGGCGTGCGTTGTCTGAGCCGCTGTCAGCGCGGCAAGGGGCGCCTCTCAGCCGTTAGGTTCGTTCCAAGATACCAAGTTTTCCGCGTGCAATCCACGCAGTCAAGCTCCGCGGCACGCTATGATCGGCGCCAGTGGACGAGCCTTCGTGGACGTCAAATCTTACGCGATTGTTGACCTAAGCCACTTGCTGAAAATTACTTCCGGCTTCTCAAGGGGTCTGTTTCGCGCGACCGATATCACGGATGTCGCATGCCAAGCACGCGAAGTGTCACTGCGACACATGTGTTTGTGCGTCACCGCTGGCCGTACAATTCGAGCCATGGATTGGCTCGACCGGCGTGGACGCCGACCCTTGGGGTCGACAACCCGCGACGCCCCGCCTTGACTCCCCGGCGCTTGTGCCGGTCGCTCAGCTCCCGCCCCGAACACACTGCGAGCGGCTCCCGCGCGCCGCCGCTTCTGTCACCGCGACAGGACCCTCCGGGTTGGGCCGCCGTGCGCCGCGCCGCCGCGTCAAGTCACCGCGATCGTCGCCCCCATGCATAGGAGATGTCGTTCAATGAGATGGAACGTTTTAGGAGCGCTCGTGTTGAGCCTCTGTCTGACGAGCCAAGGCTTCGCCGCTGGCTTGTTAGACCGGATGCTCGGCAGCGGTTGCGGCTGCGACGCCTGCGAGCCCTCGTGTTGTTGCGAGAAATCGTGTGGCTGCTGCACCGACCCCTGTTGCAACGACGGCTGCTGCGAGGCCTCGTGCGGTTGCCCGGATGACTGCTGCGGCGACGACTGCTGCTGCGGATCGAAGTGCAAGAAGGGAGGCTGCTGCCTGCTCGGCCTGTTCAATCGCAAGAGCAAGAGCAACTGCTGTGAAGCCTCGTGCGGTTGCAACAACGGCTGCTGCGAAGCCAGCTGCGGTTGCGACAATGGTTGCTGCAACGACGGCTGCTGCGAAGCCTCGTGCGGTTGCCCCGACGACTGCTGCGGCGACGACGATTGCTGCTGCAGTTCGAAGTGCAAGAAGGGCTGCTGCCTGCTCGGCCTGTTCAATCGCAAGAGCAAATGCAGCAACGACAGTTGCTGTGAAGCCAGCTGCGGTTGCGACGATGGCTGCTGCAACAATGGCTGCTGCGAGGCCTCGTGCGGTTGCCCGGATGACTGCTGCGGCAACGACGCCTGCTGCGGTTCGAAGTGCAAGAAGGGCTGCTGCCTGCTGAACCTGTTCGGCCGCAAGTCGAGCTGCTGCGAAGCCTCGTGCGGTTGCGACGACGGCTGCTGCGGCAACGACGGCTGCTGCGAAGCCTCGTGCGGTTGCCCGAACGACTGCTGCTGCGAAGCCTCGTGCGGTTGCAACGCAGGGTGCGGCTTCCACTCGGGTTGCTCTGCCGGCTGCAGCTCCTGCGCTCCGGCTGCGGAAGCGGCTGCCGCTCCGGAAGCCGCGCCGATTCCGCCGGCCCCGGTGGCCGATCCGGCAGCTCGGATGGCTCAGCCCCGCAAGGTCGTCAGCGCCAGCTTCGTCCGCTAAACGCGAGCGCTCTCAAGGAGATCCCCCTCTGAGGACCTGTCTCGGGCCTACGGGCCCGGGGCAGGTTCTTTTTGTTTGATTTGATGCATGTGTGAACCAGGCGCGCGTCCGTGCGTAGTGAGTTTCGAGTCGCATTTTGGCGACGGGTGAACACCGAGCCGTGAGGTCGGCCGATGCATCAACGTGATCGCGCGCCGCACTTAGCCGCGAGCCTACGGCTCGCCGGACCGCGACGGCAGGGCAGACTGGTCGCTTAAGCGACCCGTCCGAAGCACCGACGGAGTAGGCCCCGTCAATCGGCACGGACATGAGCGACTCGCGCCACCGACAGTTGCCCGCTGCGCCCCGCACCGCGCTGGGATCCATGCTTCTCGTCGCTTTCTGTCTCGGGAATGGCGCCGCCGCTCAATCGCCCCCCGATTCCTCGCAACAAGCCCTCGCCGCCACGCTCAGCCGACTGATCGAAAACGCCATTCCGCTCGAGTACGACAAGCAACAAGACTGGGGCGCCACCACCGACATCCCCGTGGGCCTCCGCACCGAAGGCGGCGGACTGAAGCTGCGGATCAAAAAACGCGAGCGGGCCGTCAATCACGGCGTCTGGAAACACTACACGCTGCGGCTCGTCGAACCCCAGCAGAATCTGCATGTCCAGTTGGTCGAGCTGCGACCCCTGGCGCCCGGCCGCGTCGCATTTCGTCTGCAACTTGACGCCAAGATCGACGCCTGGGCCCGCGCGAAAGTCTACCGGTACGGCGTCCACCTGATCGCGCTGGAAATCGAAAGCGACATGCGCGTCCGGGCGACCATCGACGGCGAAATCGGAATCGAGCCCCGCTGGGGTCCCGAAGGCGGCGCGCACGCGCTCGCCGTCGTTCCCCTCGTGACGGCCGCCCAGCTCAACATCGACGAATTTCACTTGCGCCGCGTGAGCAACGCCGACGGCCCCGTCGTCCGCGAGCTCGGCGATGGCGTCCGCAAGCTCGTCGAGGACGAGCTCAACGGCCCGCGGCTCGTCGAAAAACTCAACCGCGCGATCGAGAAGAAGCGCGATCGCCTCGAGTTCCGCCCCGCCGAGTTGTGGGAATCCAAATGGTGGCCTCTCGGCGAGCGGATGCGTTCCGCCTTCCCGCAGATGCCTGCTCTTGCGAATCCCTGACGGAAATGGGACGCGGATGAACGTGGATTGGGCGGATGTTCGCGGATCGGAGGAGAAAGGAGAAAAGGTTGCGGCATGCATGAGCGTCGATTCGCGGCGCCTTCCATTTCTGCTATCCTCCGTCTTCTCATCCGCGTAAATCCGCTCAATCCGCGTTCATCCGCGGCCCATTTTTGCGTGTCTTGCTGAGCGACTCGCGCCGCGCATGAACCCCCCTACCCTGCATTCCGCGGCTTCTTCGCCGGCAAGAAGTGCTCGCGCGGCATCACCATGCCTGTGATGCGAAAGCCAAACTTGTCGCCCACCTTCACCGCTTCGCCCTCGGCGATCCTTTGCCCGCCGACGACCATGTGGAGCAGCTCGTCGCAGCCCTTTTCAAATTTGATGATCGAACCGGGCACCAGCTCGACGATCTCCTGCACGCACTCCATCTTGCTGGCCAATTCCACGCTGACGGGGATGCGAATCTTCAGCAAGCTCCGCGAGTAGTGCGGCAAGCGATCAAACGACACGCCCGAAGCACTCTTGTCCGCGGGCGGCGGCCCCTCGGCCGCGGCCGGCGGTTCTGCCGGGTTCGGCCAGGCGGCCGAGGGATTGGCGAGCGGCCAAATGATCGAGACCGCGCCGCTCCCGCCGTTGATTGGCAGACTCACCAGGCGAGCCTCGGCGGCAAGGCCCCCGGCCGCGAGTGCGTCGGCCAAAGACGGAACCGCCCGCGCGGCGCAATCGTCCTGCGGCACGTCGGCCGGCAGCAACAGCATGCCCAGCTCTTGCGCGAGCGCGCCCAGCTTACTTTTATCCGTGGCGCCGGGCGTCGCACACCAGTCGGGCAGCAGCCCAGACGAGGCGGGAATGACGATCGCGACGCCGCCGCCGGCGCCGCTCACGATGGCTAGCAAACCGGGACCAGAGAAGTCGGCCGTCGAATAGTCGCCTGGCGTGGGGTCTCCGAGTTCAAACGTGCCGTCGAGGGCCCGGCTCAGGGCCTGCGCTGCCTCGCCAGCCCGGTCCGTGCACGCGGCGACGACCTGAGTCGGCTCGAGCGATTCGAAAGAGGACGAGGGCATGGAGGCGCCGTGACGCCGCTGCTGGCGCCAGCCACAAGCTTCAGACCCCCCGCCGAACACAACGCTACCACCGTTATCGGCGTTTTGATTGGCAGACTTTGCCCCGATTCGCGCGGGTGGTTGCTAGCGAACCACCTGACCGGCAAGGGCCCAGGTTTGCGGCCCGAACGCGTGGCAACGCACGCCCGCAAATCGCGAGGAATACGCGTTCACGCCTCCGCCCGCCCCGCTTCCGACGCCCATCGCGGCCCGCAGTGCCGCCTCCGGCACACGCATTGCGATCTACAGCTCCGATACTTGTCGCTGCGCAGACCGCGCAGCTTGTCACATTGCATGAGCGCATCAATTTGGATGAGTAGGAAATGTTTCGGAGGAGAACCATGAGACGGGCACACTTCAAATCACTGGCTGTTGCCAGCGTGGCCTCGGCCTGCCTGGGCGGCAGCGTCTGGGCGCAAAGTACGGGCGGCGGAACAGCAGGAGCTGACGGCGGATCGGTCACCGGGGCGGCCGACGCCGGTGGAACGGGCGGCGTCGACGCGGGCGCTGATTTGTCGGGCGGGGCGAACCCGGGCGCCAACGTGAATGCCGGAGTGGGCGCCGGCGATACGGCGGGCGCGAACACCGGCGCGACGCCCGGCGAGGGGTTCGGCATTAACAACAACGCGGGCGCCACCGCGGGCGAAGGCTTTGGCATCAACAACAACGCCGGAGCGACCGCCGGCGAAGGCTTCGGAACGACCAACAACGCCGGCGCCACCGTCGGCGAAGGGTTCGGGCCGAATGCGACAGCCGGAACGGGCGCGAACGTGAACGCAGGCGCTGCCGGAGCGAACGCGGGCGTCAATGCCAACGCCAGCGTGAACGCGACCGCCGCCAATGATCGCAACGCCCGCTGGCGCTTCCGTCAGCACAACGGCGAGTGGTGGTACTGGACCCCGCAGAGCACGTGGATGTTTCACCGCGATGGTAACTGGAGCGCCTACGATCAGGCGACATACTCCTATCCGCGCAGTTGGAACCGCGGTCCACGCGGCTACTACGACGGTTACCAAGGCACGGCACGTGGATACTACGACCAATATGGCCGACCGTACGTGAATCAGGGCTATCGCAATCAAGGCTATCGCAACTACAGTCCTGGCTACAATTACGGTGCGGGCTACCGGTACGGCACAGGTTACCGCGGCTACAACTACGGCAATGCCTCCGGTCAAGGCTACGTGGACCCCGGCTACCGCGCCGGCGCCAACGTCGGAGCAGCCATCGGCGGCGCGATCGACGGCGGCGGTCAGACGGGCGCTAACGTGGGCGCGGCCATCGGCGGAGCGCTCGGCTCGGGTCGGTAGCGAGTTGTTCAATAAGTGATGCAAACGTGCTACAAACACCTTTGCGCGCTGGGCGGGTCGTCTTCGGACGGCCCGCCTTTTTGCGCGCCCCCGGTTAATCGGCGCGGCTGTTGGTCGTATAATTCCCGCATGAGCACGACTCTCGCAACGTCCGGTTCGCCTGGCTCGCTCGAACTGCAGCCTTACAAGTCGCTCGACAATGTCGAGCTGCAACGCCGCATACAGCGCGTGCGTGACGAGCTCGGTCCCAGCCTGCTCATTCTCGGTCACCACTATCAGCAGGACGAGGTAATCGCCCTGGCCGACCTCACCGGCGACAGCTACCAGCTCAGCCAGATGGCCGCCGCGAGCGCCGATTGCCGCTCCATCGCGTTCTGCGGCGTGCATTTCATGGCCGAAACGGCCGACATCCTCGCCAACCGCCCCGACAAGCTGGCGGAGCGCGGGGGCGAGCGCGTGAAGGTGATCCTGCCCGACATGGCCGCCGGCTGCTCGATGGCCGACATGGCCGCGATCCACCAGATCGACGACGCCTGGGAGCAACTCGGCGAGGTGATCGATACGGCCGACATCACGCCGGTCACGTACATCAACTCCGCGGCCAGCCTGAAGGCGTTCGTCGGCCGCCACGGCGGCATCGTGTGCACATCGAGCAACGCCAAGGCGGCGCTCGACTGGGCCTTCGCCCGCACCAGCCGCGTGATGTTCTTTCCCGATCAGCACCTGGGCCGGAACACGGCCCTGGGCATGGGCATCCCCCTCGAGCAGATGCCGGTGTGGGACCCCTACGCCGATGAGCTCGGCGGCAATACGGAGGAGCAGATCCGATCGAGCCGCGTGATCCTCTGGAAGGGCCACTGCAGCGTCCACCAGATGTTCCGCCCCGAGCACGTGGCTCTGCTCCGCAAAAACCACCCCGGCATCAAGATTCTCGTGCACCCCGAATGCCCGCGCGAGGTGTTCGAGCTGGCCGACGAGTCGGGCTCGACCGGCAAGATCATCAAGACGGTCGAGGCGGCGCCGCCGGGCACGAAGTGGGCCATCGGCACCGAACTACACCTGGTCAATCGGCTCAAGCACGAGCACCCGGAGCAGGAAATCCACTTTCTCTCGCCGGTGGTCTGCATGTGCGCCACGATGTACCGCATCGACCTGGCCCACCTCGCCTGGAGCCTCGAAAACCTCGCCGCCGGCACGCCGGTCAACGTCATCGAGGTCGACGAGGACACGGCGCGATGGTCGCTCGTCGCCCTCGAGCGGATGCTCGAAGTCCACTAGCGGTATCGTCTCCGTCCCCGAATAGCCGCGACGCTACGCGTCGCCGGTGCGCAAGGGACAACGTCTGCCCCAAAGCGGCGCGCAGCGGTGCGCCCCCGCGAGCCGTAGGCTCGCGGCTAATTTCTGATTGGCAGCGACGCGTTGCGTTAACGTCGCGAATGCGTCGAGCGCGTTCCGCTCAATTGACCCACAGCGCGAACCAGAAGAACTGCCCGCGGAACTCGCTTTGCAGCCGCCGCCAAAAGCCGGCATCGGTCTGCTCGCCCTTTTCCAAATACGGCAGCGCCGCGCCGCCTTGAACCCACATCACCAGGTCGAACTCCGTCGGCTCAAAAAACACCCGCCGCACGTTGACGCCGACTTTTTCGTTCCCTCGCCAGAACGGCACGCGCTTCTCGCCCGTCAGCACGGCCTCCAGCTCGTCCAGCACTGCGTGCCATCCTTGGACCATGCCGTCGGTAATCACGGCGCCGGGAATCGCTGCGTTCTTCTGCTTGGGGCTCGGCACCCACTCCTGCTCGTCGTCCGTCTCCGCCAGAATCGCTTTCCAGCTCAGCCGGCTTTGCTCGATCACCGCGAGCCAATGCCCATGCGCCGCCTGCAGCCGCTCCGGCTCCGCGACGGGGAAATCCAGCAAGTGAACAAACGCGATGCCGTCGAACAACAACTCCCGCGGCCAGGGATTGAAGTTGTAGTTCGGCCCCTCCGTAAACTTCGTCTTGGCCGTCGGAAAGAACAACTGGGCCGTGTAGTCGTGCAACGCGCTGGTGTCGTAGGCCAAAAACATCTCGCCCATCGCCGACAGCAGATGGATGTACCCGCGCAGCCAGTGCGCGTCGCCGCGATCGGCGGTGATGGCGAACTCCGCCGCGATCGCCTCGTTGACCCGCTGGCCCGTGATCCGAGCGTACAACTGCCACAGCGCCTCGTCTGCATCCGCCCGGCCGTCGCCGTCGAAGTCGAGCCTGTATAGCCCGACGTGCAGCGGCAGGCGCACCTCGTCAGCTTGAATTGCCGCCAGCGTCGCCTCCGCCCGGGCGAAGTCGGCGAGTAGCTCGACGATGATCTGCCGAAACGCCTCGTTCGTCAGTGGCTCCGGGTTCGGATTGGCCGGCACGGGCAACCGCACGAAGGGCAGCATCGTCGTCCACGCGGGATTGAGCCCGTACCGATGCAGCGACTGCATCAACCGCTCGCCGCCTGCGAGCGTTTGCACGACGCCCAGGGCAAAGCGGGCGTCATCATCTTTGGCGTCCGACTCGAGCTGCGCCTCAAGCTGGGCCCGCGCATCGTCGAGGCGACCCTCAATGAGCAGCGCCTCGACGGCTGGTCCGACCGGCGTGTCGGCATAAGCGGGCGCGATCGCTATTGACGTCAAGAGTACTGCAACGGCAGTGAGTTTTATCCGGAGGTTCATCGAACGTTCCTTTAACGGGTTGGCGCCGCGTTGCTTGTGGCCGGCGACGCAGGATTTGAATTGGAAGAACCGGAGTTCAAGGGTCGGACTTCCAATTGAATGTTCCGGAGCAAGACCCGGCCGGTCCCCTCGATAACGACATTTAGGTGGAGCGTGCTCACGTGAGGACCGTCGGCCGTTAGTAGCGGCGTTTCCACTCGCGTCCACGCGTAGTGGTCGGCCACCGCGCGGTGATAGCCGCGTGAGCGGATGTCGTGCTCCGAGTCGGCGTCTGTATCCTGCAGCAACTCGAGGAAAGCACGTCCGCTAAAATTCTCTGTGCGCATCTCGGCCGAGAACTTCACGATCGCCTTGCCCGCCAGGCTGCGTTGCCGCGTGAACAAGCCAATTGTGCGAGGCGACGAGACGTCGAACTTCCACGCCGTGTCGCCGTCCAACGCGACGCGCTCAAAGCCCTCCACCTGGTCGATCGGCCACGTCGACGAAAGCTCGAACCGCTCGGTCGGCTCGGGCGCCGCCTGCGGCCCGGGCGTCTCTGAGTCGGCGCGCAACCTTGCGTCCGCCGGCTCCTGGCCCGGCTCCCACTCGCACAACGGCAGCACAAACGCCAGCCGATTTTGCTGGCCCGCGGCGGAGATCGACGCCCAATAGCCGTCGAAGTGAAAGTTGATTCGCCCGCCGCGCATCGACACGCGGTTGCCGAAGGCGGCGTAGTACTCAGTCGGTTGGCCAAGGGCAGTCCTCGGCTCGTCGCGGAACCAATTCGTGAACTCCATCGGCTCGCCGGTCACCCATCGCCACCGCGGGAAGCGCTCCTCGCGCGTGGCGCCGAGCCAGCAGGCCTGGTCGCGCGCGAAGGTCTGGTACAGAAACTCGTTCTCCTCGGCCGACCCGACCGTCGCCAGATGCCCGCCCTGCTGTTCGCAGTACGCTTTCGCTTCGTGCCACGTCATGGGCACATTGCCGCGGTGGTAGTAGTGACCGGTCCTTGGATCGCGTGCCTCGAGCACGGCTAGCCGCGCGTCGTCCGTTTCGCCAAGGTGCTCGCGCGGCTCCACCGTCGGTGGATTGGGATCGAGCCACGTTAAGCGCGCTCCCAGGTAACTCGCGCCCGCGGGCTGCGTCGATGGCTCGCTCATCAGCATCAGTTCGTCGCCGTCCCAAATCCAAGCCACTCCCTCATAGCGTGGATCTTCGGGCTTTCTGAGAACGAGCCACGTGCCATCCCATTCGTATTCGCCGCCAAGAATGCGGCCGAGATGCATGGCAACTCGTTGTCCGCCCATGGGCACGATTGCCACGGTTCGTTCGTGCCCGCGGGGCATCTTGAGCCGCCATTGGCCCGCTCGCGGCACGGTCCGGCTTTGCCCGGAAGAATCGGCGTGCGTCGCCGCGTCGCCTTCCTTGCTCGCCCGCTGCAGCGCTACGCGGACAATCTTCTGCTTGCCCCGCGACATCGTCACCGTGTCGGCGTCGAGTTCGTACTGGTTCGTCGAATCGTCGAGCTTTACATGCCATGTGCCGTCCTTGAGTGAAATAGACCAGCCCTTCCCGGGCTTCTCGCCAAGAATGTGCACTTCGCTGCCCCGCTGCACTTCGATCTTCACGTCGTCGCGCGCCTCTTCGGCAACCTCAACGACCAGCTCGCCATCGGGCGTCATCACGCGCGCCAGTACAGGCGCGAACCATGCCACGGCGCCCGCTGCCGCCACGGCCACCGCCCACCGGCGCCAACGGCGCCCCGCCCCTCCAGCCGCTTGCGGCTTAGCGCGCCCTTCGGCCAGTTCCGCAACCCGCTGCCCCCGGCAAAACGGCGCGAGCAGCGCCGCGACCTCCCCCGGCGTCGCCACGCGCTGCGCCGGGTCCTTCGCGAGCATCCGTTGAACGAGCGTCACGAGGCCCGCGGGCAAATCGCGACGCTGCTCGGTGATCGGCGGCGCCGGGTCGTTCGTTAACCCGGCGATCTTCTTGGCGATCGTGTCGTACCGCTCGCCGGAGTACGGTGCCCGCCCCGCAAGCAGTCGATAAAGCGTCGCCCCCAAGCTATACACATCGGTCCGCGCGTCGACGGCATGGCTGTGCGTGCATTGTTCCGGCGCCATGTAGTCCGGCGTCCCCATCGCCTGATCGGCGCCGGTCAGCTCCGAACTCAGCACCTGAAATTCACTCCCCGCCGCCGCTTGCGGCTTAGCGCGCGCCTCCCCATCACCCTCCTCAAGCAACCGCGCCAGCCCCAAATCCAGCACCTTCACCACGCCCGCCCGATCGAGCATGAGATTCGACGGCTTCACGTCGCGATGCACGAGTCCGTTGCGGTGTGCGTACTCGAGCCCCAGCGCCGCCTGGCGCACCAGCTCGCATGCATCGGCGCTTTCCAGTTGGCCGTCGCGTTCCGCGAGCGTGCCGAGGTCGACGCCGTCGATCAGCTCCATCACGAGAAAATGCTTGCCGTCGGCCTCGCCCGCATCATAGGCCCGGACGACGTGCGGGTGGTCGAGATTGCCGAGCGCCTTCATCTCGCGATGAAAGCGCGCCAGCGCCTGCGGCTGCCGCATCCGCTCGGCGGGCAGCACCTTGACGGCCACGGGCCGATCGAGCCGCGTGTGCCGGGCGCGGTACACAACGCCCATGCCTCCGCGGCCGAGCGGGGCCAGCAACTCGTAGTCGCGGATCGATGCCAGCGGCGTTTCGCCGCCGGTCCCAGTCGCCGACGCGTCGACGCCCGACGTCGAACTCGGATCTCCTGCGAGTTCGCAACCGCGCCCCATCGCGGCAACGGCGGCGGCGCATTCAGGTTCGTCGCCGAACGCGTCGTACGGCGCGTCGCCGCGCAGGCCGCGCACCATCGTGTCGTCCGGCAACGACAGTTGGCTGAGCGTCTCCTGGCATTCGCCGCAGCGGTCGACGTGCTCGGCCACGGCGACAAACTCGCCGTCGACCAACCGCCCCAGCGCGTAGTCGCTCAAGAGTTCCGGCCCAGGATGAGGTTCGGCAGCGGTCATCGGCATGATTTCCTACGGCGGCATCCCAAAATCCCCCTCCCTCGAAGGGAGGGGCTAGGGGAGGGGATTGAATGAACGCGGCCCAATCAACGAGATGGCCCCTGATCTATCCTCCGGCCCCCTCCCCTCGGTGGGGAGGGTTGGGGAGGGGGGATGCCTCTCGCTAAGTCGCTCCACCCATAAGAACGCAAGCGTCTGCCACGACTTTTTGGGGAAGCCACAGACCTCGGTCACCGGGCTCAATCCAGCAGCCCGTCGAGTTCGTCCCGCAACCGCCGCAGCACCCGGCTCTTGGCCTTGTAAACCGCGTTCACCGAAACGCCCAATTCCGCCGCGGCGTCGGCCGGAACGGCCCCGTCGACCGTCGTTCGCCAGAACGCGGTCCAAGTAGCCGGCTCGAACTCGGCCCGGACCAACTCCAGGGCGCGCCGCATGATGCTGCGGCTCTCGGAGTCAGTCGCCGCGGAGCCGTCGAGATGGCTGGCGACCAGCGGATCGGGTACGTTGTGCATCGCCTGCAGAAAGTCGGTCCCCCCGCCGGGCCGGTGCTTCGCGCTTCGTCCGCCGAAAATGGTCGCGGATGCGATTCTGCGCGATCGTCGCCAGCCAGCCGCGAAAGCTGTCGCCAGGGCGATCGCGGCGAAAGCGCGGCAGGCCCCCAGCCACGCTGCGGAAGATGTCTTGCGTCACGTCGGCGGCATCGGGCGCCGCCAGACCGGCGCCGCGGCACCAGCCATACACCAGCGGTCCAAACACGTGCGTCAGCCGCCGCCAGGCGTCGGGGTCGTGGTCGCGCAGCCGCACCAGCAGCGTGGAAGAGAGAGACCCGCTCGATCGCGACGCGACGGACATGCGGGCCATTGTACCCGCGCCTCGTTAGCCGCGATGCGACGCATCGCCGGGGGATCGCGAAAAACGCCTCCGTGGCGAACCGCGTGCGCCGCACGCCTGCGAGCCGTAGGCTCGCGGCTATTGGCTCAAACGAATGGAACGCCTTTCGCGCGCATTAGCCGCGATGCGACGCATCGCCGGCGCGGCCTCGCTGGAGCCGACTCTATCACCCCGCATCGTGCGCGCGGCAGTACGCCACCATCTCGGCCACCGACATCGACGCCCGATCGACGCGCACGATTTCGCCAGAGGCAGGCTTTGCGGCAGCGGGCTTGGGAGCAGCGGGAGCCGGCGCGGCCTCCTCCGCAGGGGCAGCGGCCTCAGCGGATGGGGCTGATGCGCCGCCGCCGCTATCGCCGGCACGCGCCGCGGCGAGCATTTCCGCGACCGACATCTTGCCCGCGGGCTTCGCCGCAGGGGCGGCCGCCTTCGGCGCCGCGGGCTTGGCAGGGGCGGCGGGTTTCTCCTTCGCGGGCGTCGCTGCCGCCGGCGCTGCGCCTCCGCCGCCGCGGGCGGCCGCCAGCATGTCAGCCACCGACATCTTGGCCGCCGGCTTAGCCGTGCTGCCGCCGGCCTTCGTCCCGGCCACCGTCGGCGCCTTGGCGTCGGCCGCTTGCTTGGCGCCCGTCGTCGGCGCCGCCTTGCCGGCCGGCTTGGCCTTCGCGGCCGTGCGCTCCTCATCCGTCGGTTTCGGGACCACCGTCAGAAAGCTCAGATCGATGTCGAACCACCCGATATTCAGGTGGTAGTCCATGAATTCGACCAGCGCCCGGCCGCTCATGTTCACGGTCTTGACCTGACCCACGAGATCGCGAAAACGGGCCAGCTCGGGCCGACTGCCGTCGACCTTCACGTACTTGTCGGTGTACTCGCGCTTGAGCTGTTCGACCGATTGAGCAACCATCTCGGGAAATTCGCCTGACGTGCGGGAGGGACGGACTCGGAACCCAGAATTGTGGCTCAAACCGGGCGGTCTGGCAATTGGGCGGCCGCCGTGTGCAGGGCCGATCAGTTTTTCAGGCTGAGTCGGAGTTTCATGGGAGACGCCGCGTCGTCCTCCGGGGCCGACTGGCCGCTGAAGCGGCCAGTCCGAAGAGGGTGGGCGCATCCCCTTTCTTTGTCCTCGTTCGCCCTCGACGTCTCCATCGGGCGCTGCACAATAGAAGCGCGCTCGACGCGAGCAGTGCCGCCGCGTTCGACTCCGGAACCACGACCAGTTCCAGGCGAGGAGACGTGAGGAGCGGATGTGCGCCGACGTCGCTATATACGAAGACCATTTCGTGCAGTGGAACCTCCAGATCGATGTCCGTCAGCCGTCCGCCGATAACGAAGAGCGAGCCCAGAGCGCCGTTGAGCGCCGCGATCCCGTGTGGATTGGATTAATGTCGATCACCACGTCGGTTCCCACATGATCGGCGTTGATGTCAATAGAACCGTAAGCATCCTCGGCAGCGCCGAGAGTGTGAAACATCATCTCCACCGTTTCCAGCGTAATATCGAAGTCAGGAACCCCGCCGGGGCCAAGGAATACGTCGTGGAAGAACATGGGATCGTAAGGCGTGCCGGAAATCCTGTACGTCTCCGCCAGGTCGGGGCTAAGCAGGCCCACGACGTCCGGTGGCAAGGGAGGCCCCGGAAGGTACAGCTTCAACTTGGCACTGATGA
The DNA here is from genome assembly GCA_964430075.1 of uncultured Planctomycetaceae bacterium. Classification (GTDB taxonomy): domain Bacteria; phylum Planctomycetota; class Planctomycetia; order Pirellulales; family Lacipirellulaceae; genus Lacipirellula. The sequence goes on from CAYSFP010000002.1 coordinate 62,334, forward strand.
CCGGCGCATCAATGTCAGCGAGATCGAACAGGAAGAAGTTGTGGCGTTCAATCGGCGGAACGCCGGGGGGAGCAAATTTACCCGCGGTATAGTTCATATGACCAAGTGGACCAACGGTCCCCAAGGTCAGGCCGCTGGCGATGATCGAATCAACCTCGACGGGGTCCGCTTGAACCCGCACCGTTCCCAGCGGCAGAAAGCACGACGCTCCGACGATTGCACTGCTGATCGCGCGCATTTCCGGTCCCCCCTGCGAGTGTGGTTGCGCCTGTCGTCATTAGCATCTGCCTCTTTCTTTTCTATTCTCCGCCGAACGGCCAAGCTCGATCGCCCGTTCTCAAGCGAGCGGATTGGTTGCATTGTAAGTGATGCGAGGGAAAGGAAGGGGGAAAAAGAGGGAAAGGGAACAATCCTTGTGGATAACAACGAGGCGTTGACGCCCGCGGCGAAGAACGCCGGAAAATGCTCCGTTGACGAACTGCCAGAAATGATTGCCGTACACGTCGCCGTTCGTTGCCAAGGGCCCGCGGCGTGCCGATAATCGACGACCACGCGGCCTCGCGGGTCGCGCCCCCGAATTCTCGACGGTCTCTTTATCTTTTCACCGAGCTTATGAGGCACCGATGACAACCCAGACGAACGGCAATCTCTGGACCTTACGCACCGCGGCATTCGGCGGCGTGCTGCTGACCCTCGGCGGGCTGACCGCGGCCCGCAGTTGCGGCCAGGAATACCTCACCGGCATCGAGTGGCCCAAGCCACCGATCGTCACTCCCGGCGATCGCCGCGGCCAACCGCCGTCCGACGCGATCATCCTGTTCGACGGCAAGGACCTGTCCGCCTGGAACAACGCCGAGTCATGGAAGGTGGAAGACGGCGTCGCGATCGTCGGCCGCAGCATGATCGAAACCAAGCAGTCCTTCGGCGACTGCCAACTGCACATCGAGTGGTCGGCCCCCGTGCCCGCCGAGGGCGAGGGCCAGGGCCGCGGCAACAGCGGCGTGTTCTTCGGCCCCTACGAGCTGCAGGTGCTCGACTCCTACGAGAACGAAACGTACTACGACGGCCAGGCCGGCGCGATCTACAAGCAAACCCCGCCGATGGTCAACGCCATGCGTCCGCCGGGCGAGTGGAACGTGTACGACGTCATCTGGACGGCGCCGCGGTTCAACGACGACGGCACGCTCGCGTCCCCGGCGTTCATCACGGCGTTTCATAACGGCGTGGTCACTCTGAACCACTTTCAGATTCTGGGTGACACGCCGTTCAATCGCCCGCCGCAGTACAACAAGCACGCGGTCGAGCAGCCGATCCGCCTGCAGGACCACAGCAACCCCGTGCGGTTCCGCAACATCTGGGTGCGCCAGCTCAAGCCGATCGTCGGCAATCAGGTGCGCGAGCCGAATATGAAGAGCGAATGAGGCCGGAGGCAACTAGCCCGACGCGTAAGCGAGGAAGTCTGAGTCGATCCCTCGCTGACGCGTCGGGTTTGTATCGATGCCGCATCGTTGCTTCAGCCTTGAGCCGATTGTTGCGGATCGCGTGACGCTTGGCGGCGGCGAGGCGCATCACCTGCTGCATGTGCTGCGCGCCGCGACCGGGATGCGCGTCGTCCTGTTCGACGGCTTGGGCGCCGAGTTCGACGCCGAGGTCGCAGCGTGTGGACGCTCGACGGTTGATTTGCACGTGCTTGAGCGGCGGGACGTCGATCGCGAATTGCCGTTCTCGCTGACGCTCGGCGTGTCGCTGCCCAAGGGCGATCGCCAGCGGTGGATCGTGGAGAAGGCGGTTGAACTGGGCGTCGCGCGGCTCGTGCCGCTGCGTACCGAGCGGTCCGTGGCCATCGGCGACGGCAAGGGCGAGAAGCTCGACCGCTACGTGATCGAAGCGAGCAAACAGTGCGGCCGCAATCGGCTCATGGAGGTGGCGCCGCCGCAGTCGTGGGGCGACTGGCTGGCGGCGGCTGAGGCGCCGGCCCGCCGCGTCGTGGCCGATCCGTCCGGGCCGCCGCTCTTGCCGCCGCCGCCGGCCAGTTCAACGGCAGTGTTTGCGGCCGTCGGTCCCGAAGGGGGCCTCACAGACGCCGAGCTCGACGCCGCCCGTGCGGCAGGCTGGGAGATCGCGTCGCTCGGGCCGCGGATCCTGCGCATCGAGACGGCGGCCATCGCCCTCACGACGCTGCTCACGCAGCCATCGCGCTGATGCGGACAATAGCAACGTCGTCACGCGAGTTCAGCCGCGAGCCTACGGCTCGCAGGAGCGCACCGCGGCGCGTCGCATTGAGAAGTGGAGGATCGCGCGCACTCCCCCGGCGATGCGCAGCATCGCGGCTAGGTTGTCATTGTGAGTTCGTTGCAATCGTAATCATCGTCGATCACTGTTCCGCGGCCGCCGCCGGCGCTGCCTCCGTTGATGACGTCGAGTCCTCGCCCGCTTCGGCGCCTTTCGCCTCTCCGCGCTCGACGCGGCCGAACAAATGCCCGCCGTGATCCGCGCCGGTCCAGAAGCCCGCGTAGTGGTCTCGATAAATCATCACCCGCGCCGTGTACGTGCCGAGCCCGGGAATCGCGAACTCATCGACCGTGATCACCGGCGTGTCGCCCGCCCAACGGATCGGCAGCGGCAGCGGCACGGTAACGTCGTTGCGCCCGTATTTAATTTGCGCTGTGATGAGCCACATGTCCCCTTGCATGTGCTTGACCGACACGAGGTTGTACCGCTCCTCGCGCGGCGTGCTGGTTTCGCGACCCGTCACGGTAAAGTGGCCCACCAGCGAGCAGCCGCTGAGCGATTTCTCGAGCTCGGCGATGCGCCTGGCCTGCTCCGCCGCAGCGTCGCTTGCCGATTCCTCCGCCGGCGCCTGGGCAAAGGCGGTGGCGCCGGCAAGCGCCAGGCAGGCCAGGGACACGACAAGCTGCTGCGGCAGGCGCACGCGCAAGCGGTGCGAATCAATACGGGTCATGGCGGAACTCCGATGCGCGGGGAAGACGGAGAGAATTGAGCACTCGCGATCACTCCAACGTGCGGCCATTGTAACAGGCCGCTGCCGCAAGTGACTCGCGCTCAATAAACCCCGGCGGAAACGCCAGGTTCCCCTGGACCGTACGCAGCCCGGCAGCCCGTCGCGCATCTGGTGCGCCGCAATCGACGCCGTCCTACCGCGTCAACTGCGGATAGTAGCCGCCCTGATTCATGAACTGCGTGCTGTGGCCCGTCGTGGGAATGCCGCCGGAGGTGGTCCGCGGCAGGATTCCGCCGGTGCTCGCCCGGCGGAGTTGCTGCTGCAGCCGGCGATTCTGGAGCTGGAGTTGATGGTTGGTTGCTTGCTGGTCGAGCTGCGGTTTGACGAACATGTAGTAGTTCGGCACGCCGCCCTCGGTTTCGCGCTGGTCCAGCGCGAGGTACGGCGAGATCGACGGCGTCGGCTGCAGCCCTTGGTAGGGCTTCACATAGGCCGCCGTTTGCACCGGCTGCGGCGCCGACATGTAGGCGCGGCCGGTTCCGGCCGTCTGGTGCACGGCACGCGACCCGCCAAAGTACGTCAGCGCCGGGTTGCTCTGCCCCGTCACGCGTTGATAGCTGCCGGGAGTGCGAAAGTTCGGCGTGGCGCCAGCCGCCATCGGTTCAAAGACCTGGCTCTGAACCGCCGCAGCCTGCCATGCCATGGCGAAGGCGCAGCCCACTGCCGACATTCCGAGGCGAACAGCTTTCATGGCAGACTCCGTTGCTAGCGTGCGCACGCGCGCCGCACGACCATTCGGGCGATACGAGTTCCATAATCGGCAGAGTCCCCCTGACCCCTTGCGTCAAACTGGTAGAATGGCGACGCTTGCTAGCACGACCAAACAACAATTCGTTTACCACAGAGGTCACAGAGGACACAGAGAAATCCAGGGAGAGGGCTTCGCCCAGAAATGCCAGTCAAGACGCAAGATCAGCAAGCCAGTCGAACGGGGCGGCCCAATCGCTTGCGGTTTAGCCGAATTTCTGGGCAAAGCCACAGGAAGAGTGAACAAGAAGCCAGAATTTTACGTGACGCGTTTTTCTGCTTACTTACAAATCCCTTCCCCTCTTTCTCTGTGCTCTCTGCTCTCTGTGCCCTCTGTGGTAAATCCCTCACAGAAAGGCAAGCATGATCACCGTCGGCATGAATTACCGCGTTATCCCCGGCAAGGAACAAGACTTCGAGAGCAAGTTTGCCGGCGTCGTCGACGCCCTCAACGCGGCGCCGGGGCACACCAGCTCCACGCTGTGGAAAGACGTGGCCGACGGCGCGTCGTACCTCATCACCAGCGAATGGAACGATGAGGAAGCGTTCAAGAGCTTCATCACCAGCCAGGCGTTCCGCGACGTGACCAACTGGGGCAAGGAGCAGATCCTCGCGGGACGGCCGCAGCACAAGGTGTATAAACACTAGCCCGCTCTTGCGGTCGTTGACCGAGGGTTAGGTTGCACGAGGGAGCGCGGCAAATCGCTCCGCCGCCGTGTCCCAACGCACATCAGCCTGCGGTTCGTACTCCGCCATGTCGAAACTCTTGCGCACGATCTCGCGAGCCTCGGCCACGCCCGCCAGGTCGCCGGCGGCGATCGCCTGCATGAGACAGTTGCCGATCGCGGTCGCCTCGATCGGCCCGGCCAGCACGGGCCGGCCGCAGGCGTCGGCGGCCATCTGGCACAACAGCCGATTCTGAGCGCCGCCGCCGACGATGTGAATCCGCTCGATGCGACCGCCGCCTAGCTCTTCAAGATGACCGAGCACTTCGCGATACTTCAGAGCCAGGCTTTCGAGCGCCGCGCGAATCACGGCCCCATGGTCGTCCGGCGCCGGCTGACCCGACTCGCGGCACAGGGCGGCGATCTGCGACGGCATGTCGGCGGGCGTCGCCAACCGCGGATCGTCGGGATTGAACACGCTCGCCAGCGGCGGCGCGTCGCTCGCCAGGCGCGTAAGGCCCTCCCAGTTGTAATCCTGACCCTGGGATCGCCAAATGCGCTGGCACTCCTGCACGAGCCACAGCCCCGAGATGTTTTTCAGCAGCCGCGTCGTGCCCGCGACGCCGCCTTCGTTGGTGAAGTTCCACTGGGCGCATTGATCGTTGATCACCGGCGCCGGCGTTTCGAGCCCCATGAGCGACCACGTACCCGAGCTGATGTAGCACCACGTGTTCTCTCTGCTCCCCTCTCCTTGACGGAGAGGGAGCAACCGAGCACGGTCGCCGGTGGCGACCGAGCGCAGGGCGGTAGCCTCTTGCTGCCGTGTACCCGCCTCCTCCCCCCTCCCCGGCCCTCCCCGCCGAGGGGAGGGGGCCGGAGAATTCAATTGGGCGGCCGGCACGGCGAGCACCGCGCTGGCCGTATCGTGCGAACCCGGCAGCACCACGTTCACGCCCGCCAGCCCCGTCTCCTCCGCGACGTGCGGCAACAGCGGTCCCAGCGTCGTCCCCGGCGGCACGATGCGGCCAAAGAGTTCTCGCGGCAGACCGAACCGCTCGATCAGCTTGTCGGACCACGCGCCTGTCCGCGGATTGTAGAGCTGCGACGTCGACGCGATCGTCGATTCATTCACCGCTTCCCCGGTGAGCATCCAGTGAAATAGGTCGGGCATGAAGAGCAAACGCCCGGCGCGATCCAACGGCGGCGAGCCCAATTGCCCAGCGGCGAGCAGTTGGTACAGCGTATTGAGCTCCAGGAACTGCAGTCCCGTCTCCGCGAAAATTTCCTCGCGCGGCACGACCGCAAACGCCCGCTCCAGGGCTCCGCGCGTGCGGCTGTCGCGATAGGCGACGGGCGCCCCCAGCAGCTCGCCATGGCGATCGAGCAGGCCGAAATCGACGCCCCAGGTGTCGATGCCCACGCTCACGATCGCGCGTCCGTAGCGGCGGCCGGCCTCCCGCAGGCCGGCCAGGATATTCGCCCACAACTCGAAGGTGCGCCAATACAGCCGGCCGTTGACGCTCACCGGCCCATTGGCGAAGCGATGGACTTCCTCCAAGTCCAACTCGCGTCCGTCGAATAGCCCGGCCAACACGCGGCCGCTGGACGCGCCCAGATCCACCGCGAGGAACACCTTGCGTTTCATGGGAGAAGGAAGAATGAATCAAGGAATCCACGAGCCAAACGGCGAACCATCACGCACAGGACAACTGAGGGACTAGAAACTAGACCACCTCTTATGGTAGACAGAATATATGCACATGCGTTTACATCAGGGGCCGCTGGCGGCTTAGCGCGCATTTAAGTGCAAACCCCATGAGGCGCCGAAAGGGCGCCCATCCCGTGATGTCCAGAACGAGTCCGATGACAGAAGCTCCACCCGCGAGGGCTCACCATGCGCGGCGCTCAGCCCAGGGGGGCGGCGCAACCTCTTTGCCCCAGCGACGAACCCCCTGTCCCCAGCGACAAAAATGCAGCCCCGCCGATTCGCCGTAACTCCTTTGCACGTAGCCATTTGCAGGTGCCGTCCTGCGTCGGGAATTATGTCGCCAAAAATGAGTTTTTTCTTGCTCCGCCGCCTCGGCCAAGCTCAGAGCCCCCCGACTTTTCGCTCCAGGCTGAATAAGCCGAACCGATTTAGTCGATGATGGGAAACGCGCAGCGGCAATTCTTGACTATCTTGACTAACAAAGATAAGATCGATCAAATTCGATGAATGCTCAATCCCCAGCTGGCGGCCGGCCGAACGCCGCGGGGCCGAGGCTCAAAGTCTATCAGCCGGAGCCTGACATGACCGACGTTGCGACAGTTGCGGCTGCGACTTTAGCGGATCCGAGGGAATCCCCGGCGTCCCCACCTGCCATGGACGATGCTGCTGCGTCAGGCCGCCCGGAGTATCCCCACACGCCGCTGCCCGCCGAAGGAAAGGCGCCCGTCGGTTACCGGCCGCTGGTGGCGACGCCCGAGTTGCTGGCCGAGTTGGCCGACGCCAGTGCACGGCTCGAGGCGGCCCAGCCCGAGGAGATCATCGCCTGGGCGGCCGGCCGGTTTGCTCCCCATCTGACCATGGCCACCGCCTTTGGGCCCGAGGGCTGCGCAATCATCGCCATGCTGGCCGAGGTGGCGCCCGACACGCACGTGTTCAACTTGGACACCGGCTACCAGTTTCAAGAGACGCTCGACCTGCGCGACAAACTGGCCCGCCGCTACGGCATCGAGGTCGAGATGCTCCAACCCGAGCTGAGCGTGCCCGCATACGAAGCCCTGCATGGCGGTCCGCTGTACAAGACCAACCCCCATCAGTGCTGCTTCGATCGCAAAGTGAAAGTGCTGCGCGAAGCCGTCCGCGGCAAGCACGCCTGGATGAGCGGCATTCGCCGCGACCAGAGCGCCGACCGCGCCCAGGCGGCGATCGTGGGTTGGGACAAAAAGTTCAACCTGGTGAAAATCAGCCCGCTGGCCAATTGGACCAAAAAGGACATTTGGAAGCGGATCGTCGACGAGGACATTCCCTACAACCCGCTGCACGACCAAGGCTTCCCGAGCATCGGCTGCTGGCCCTGCACGCGCGCCGTCGCGGCGGACGAAACCGACGAGCGCGCCGGCCGCTGGAGCGGCCTTGCCAAGACCGAGTGCGGACTCCATAGCCTCGAACAGCAAGACGGCAGCGGAATTTAACGGAAGGCGTCAGGGGACAGGAGTCAGGAGTCAAGAAATCAACCGTTTTCTGACCCCTGACCCCTGACCCCTGACTCCTGGCTACATGCTCTCCTCCAAATCCCAATACGCCTGCCTCGCGATGCTGCAGCTCGCTCAAGAGCATGCGGCCCCGCAGCCGCTGCAGGCGCCGCGGATTGCCGAGCGGCATGGCATGCCCGCCACGTTTCTCGTGCAAATCCTGCATGAGCTGAAGCGCGCCGGGCTGGTGGCGAGCACGCGCGGTCCGTCCGGCGGCTACCGCCTGAGCAGGCATCCCGGCGAGATCACGCTGGCCGACGTCGTCGATGTGTTCGAAACGACGATCGAGCCTGCCGCATGCGCCGCCGCGGCATCCCCCATGGCGCCGCTGGTCCGCGAGTTGTGTTGCGACCTCGTTCGCTCGCGCCGCGATCAATTGCAGGCGATCACGCTGGCGGATCTGGCCGAGCGGGCGACGGTCGGCGCCGGCGAAATGTGGTATATCTAGCGGCCCTGACTTCGTTCTTGCGCAACCGCGCTGCGATCAATACATCGGATCGCTGGCGTTGAGGTTGTGGAATGCGATTTCCTGCGGGCGGTCGAGCGCTTCCAGAGTTGTGCGCAACGCGCGCAGCCCTGCCTGAAAATCGTGCACCTGAAACACGATGAGATGCTCGGGCGTCTCGCCCTCGTCGAACTGCCGCAGGTAATTCGAATAAATCCCGAGCCGCGACTGCTCGAGCGCCGCCCTCAACGGGACGATGTAACGAGCACGTACCTCGTCGGCCGACAGCGACGACTGAAACGAAACGCCAATGCGATCCATAGGGCGGCGACCTCCGGGAATCGCGGGGATCACCCCGTGGCAATCGCTCGCTCGGCGAGCAATTTCATGATGCGGCTCACACATTCATCGACGGGCGTGTTCGCCGTGTCCAGCACGAGATCGGCGTTCACGGGCGGTTCGTACGGCACGCTGACGCCAGGGACGTTGGCCAGCTCGCCCTCATCGGCCTTGGCATACATGCCGCTGGTATCGCGCTGGCGGCAAACCTCCAGCGGCGCATCCAGGTACACCACCAGGAATCGGTCGCGGCCCACCACCTCGGCCGCCTTCTGCCGCACGTCGTCCTCAGGCGCTAGGAATGCAGCGATGCAAATCAGGCCGGCGTCGTTCAGCAAGTGGGCCGCCTCGGCGCTGCGGCGGAGGTTCTCGCTGCGATCGGATACGCTGAACCCGAGGTCGCGGCTGATGCCACGCCGCATGTTGCTCCCGTCGAGCACGCACACCGCTCGCCCCATGTCGAACAGTCGACGTTCCAGGGCGTAAGCGGTCGTGGTCTTTCCGGCGCCGGCCAAGCCGGTCAGCAGGATCGTCGCCGGCTTGTGGCCGTACCGGCCGGCGCGCTCCGCGGGCGTTACCGTGCTTCGCTCTTCGGAGGGGCCAACGCTGGCCTCGTCGTCCCAATGGTCCACATCCTCGGCCGCGGTCCGATCGAGAATCATCCCCGCGCCGACGGTGACATTCGTGATCCGGTCGACCACGATGAACGCGCCCGCGCCTTTGTTCTGCCGGTAGCCGTCGAATGCGATCGGCTGATTGAGCCGCACCTGGCAACGGCCAATTTCGTTGAGCCCCAATTGCTCCGTCTCCTGACGGTGGAGCGTGTTCACGTCGATGCGATAGCGCAGATTGCTCACCGACCCCGCCGCCAGCTTCGTGGTGTGCTTGAACCAGTACTGCTTGCCGGGGACGAGCGGCTCCTCGGTCATCCACACGATCGTCGCGTCGAAGGCGCCCGACATCGTCGGCACGTTGTCGGGCCGCACGAGCATGTCGCCGCGGCTGACGTCGATTTCGTCGGCCAGCGTCAGCGTCACCGATTGCGGCGCGAACGCCTCCTCCAACTCGCCGTCGTAGGTGACGATCGACTTCACGCGGCTACTCTTGCGCGACGGCAGCGCCATCACCGTCTCGCCCTTGTGAACGCGGCCCGACGCGACGGTGCCGCAGAACCCGCGGAAGTTGAGGTTCGGCCGGTTGACGTACTGCACGGGGAAGCGGAAGTCGATCAGGTTGCGATCCGAAGCGATGTGCACATTCTCCAGGTGGTGCATCACCGTGCCGCCGTCGTACCACGGCATGTTCGCGCTCTTTTCCACCAGGTTGTCGCCTTTGAGGGCCGACAACGGGATGAAATGCTGGTCGACCATGTCGAGCCGCGCGGCGAAGTCGCGGTAGTCCTGCTTGATCTTCTCGAACACGTCCTCGCTGTAGTCGACGAGGTCCATCTTGTTCACAGCCACCAGCACGTGCTTGATGCCTAGCAGCGAGACGATGAACGAGTGCCGCTTGGTCTGCGTCATCACGCCGTGGCGGGCGTCGATCAGGATGATGGCCAGGTCGCACGTGCTGGCGCCGGTGGCCATGTTGCGGGTGTACTGCTCGTGGCCCGGGCAGTCGGCGATGATGAACTTCCGCTTGGCGGTGGAGAAGTAGCGGTAAGCCACGTCGATCGTGATCCCCTGCTCGCGCTCCGCCTTGAGCCCGTCGGTAAGCAGCGCAGGATCGAACTCGCCCCCCGTCGTGCCGTGCGTGGCGCTGTCCCGCTGGATGGCGGCAAGCTGATCTTCGTAGATCATCTTGGTTTCATAGAGCAGCTTCCCGATGAGCGTGCTCTTGCCGTCGTCGACGCTGCCGCACGTGAGAAAGCGCAGCAGCTCCTTCTGCTCATGCTGCTTGAGATAAGCGTCGATGTCGGTGGCGATGAGTTCGGACTGGTGAGACATGAGATCGAACCGGTCAATGAGAATGGCGGCCTAAAGAAACTCCACGCGGTTCTGCAGGTCTTCGTCCGAAGAGCATTCGGCGACAAGGAGAACCGCTTCAATGAACTCGCTAAGTGAATACTTGTCTGGGCGGCAGTAGCAGATGCCGCTGTGACTGGCGCCACCAGTCAATGGGCGCGTAAAGTCATCGTCGTTGGTGACAAGCACGCGACCCTGGGCAATGGCAAACGCTAAATGATCGCCGTCATCGCGTCCTATGAGCCCTGCATCGTGCGTTGTCGTGACGTCGAACCCATGACGTCGGAGCGCCTTTGCCAGCGCCGTCGGCATGTGTTCGTCAAGATGGAACTTGATCTGCATCGGCGGTCAACGTGCCTGGAATGGGAGGGAGGACCGACGGATGCTGTTTGCGGAATTCTTCGGCGATTTCCCGGCCGCGCCTCAATTGCGTCTCGATTTCGTCGCGATGATCCCAGTAGTACGCCATGGCGGCGTAAACATCGGCCATCGTGAGTTGCGGAAACTGATCGCAGATTTCATGCGCCGACATTCCGCGCAGGACATGCCACACGTAAATATCCAGAACACGAATCCGGCTTCCAACGACGCAGGCCTTCGTCCCGTGATTCGCGCTGGGGCGCAATTCGATATGTTGCTTGAGATTCGGTTCCATGGCATCTATTTTACGAGGCGTCGAACTCACATCAACATGGGTCGATGAGCGTGCCCTTGCCGTCGTCGACGCTGCCGTAGGTCAAGAATCGCAGAGGTTCCTGCTGCTTGAAGTAGGCGTCGATGCAGGCGGCGATTAAATCTGATTGATGGCTCATGCTCTTCCCGAAATCAGAGGTATTCGACGTGGCGTTTCATCTCCTGTTCTTCCAGGCACTCTGCTACGATTCACAGCGATTCAGCGAACTCGGTAAGCGAATACTTCTGCGGGCGGCAGTAGCAGATGCCAAAGTCTGTGCTCAACCTGACTTCCCGGCGAGTCATCCGGGCGTCGCATGTCACAAATGCTCGGCCTTGCGAGATGGCAAAGGAGAACTGAACTTCATCCGGTTGGCCAAGCAATCCAGCTTCTTGGCTCGTCGTCACGTCGATTCCATGGAGGCGCAGCAAGTCGGCGACGATTGGCGATACGTGCTCGTCAAGGTGAAACCGAATCGCCATCTCGCCTCCGTCGCTTGATCGCTTCGGGAAGACGGGGCGGGTTTTCCTTAAGCATCTCGGCCGCGAACTCCTCTTCGCGCTTGATTTGTTCCTGCATGAAGGCCTCGTTGTCCCAGTAGTACGCCATCGCCGCATAGACGTCGGCCAACGTCAGGTGCGGAAACTCCTCAACGATTTGCTGCGGCGATTTTCCCTGCTGGACGTGCCAGGCATACACGTCCATCACACGTATGCGCGTACCCGCGATCACGGGCTTTTCTCCGTGAAGGTCGCTGGGCATCATCGCAATATGCTGATTGAGAACTGGGCTCATGCTCATAATTCTACCCCGCAGCGCCTAGAAATATCCTTCTTTCTTCTTCTCCTCCATCGAGCCGCTTTGATCGTAATCGATCACCCGGCCCTGACGTTCGCTCACCTTGGCGACGAGCATCTCCTGAATGATCGTGGGCAGGTCCGTGGCGTCGGACTCCACGGCGCCGGTCAGCGGGTAGCAGCCCAGCGTTCGGAAGCGGATCTTGCGCATCGTCGCCTTCTCCGCGTGCTCCTTGGGCATGCGGTCGTCGTCGACCATGATCAGCGCACCGTCGATGTCGACCACCGGCCGCAGGGCCGAGAAGTACAACGGCACGATGGGAATGTTCTCGAGGTGGATGTACTGCCACACGTCGAGCTCCGTCCAATTCGAAAGCGGAAACACCCGGATGCTCTCGCCTTTGTGCACTTTGCCGTTGTACAGGTTCCACAGCTCGGGCCGCTGGTTCTTGGGGTCCCAGCGATGGTGCTTGTCGCGGAACGAGTAGACGCGCTCCTTCGCCCGCGACTTCTCCTCGTCGCGCCGTGCGCCGCCGAACGCCGCGTCGAACCTGTACTTGGTGAGCGCCTGTTTCAGTGCCTGGGTCTTCATGATGTCGGTGTGCACAGCACTGCCGTGCGTGAACGGCCCCACGCCCTGCTTCACCCCCTCCTCGTTGATGTGTACGAGGAGTTCCCAGCCAAGCTCCTTGCGGATGAGTTGCTCGCGAAACGCGATCATCTCGCGAAACTTCCAGGTCGTGTCCACGTGCATCAACGGGAACGGCGGCTTGCCGGGGTAGAATGCCTTTTCGGCCAGCCGCACCATCACCGAGCTGTCTTTGCCGATCGAATACAGCATGACCGGCTTTTCGAACTCGGCGGCCACTTCGCGAATAATGTGGATGCTCTCGGCCTCGAGCTGCTTCAGGTGCGTGAGATTGTAGGACGTCATCGTCGAGCAATATTCTGGGCGCCAAACCCAGGCAGATTGATCCCTGGGCAGCGCGTGGGGGCCCCCGCCTCTCCTGGCGGCTAAACAACACGCCTGGAGTCGTCCCCGCCAGCCGTGGGAACGGCTTTCCGCAGCGCGGCGCGATCGTCGCAAGCCATTCAGCCGCACCGGCCTGTCCGGCAAGGGGGACTGGCGTCAATTCGGCCAGTCTAGGCGGATTGTCCGGCCTTCACAACCGCAGCGCCAGCGCCGTCGCGCCGTCGGCGCCGCCTGACCGGTCTGAGAAGGGCGCGGCCGACGCGGCTGTAACAATCGTCTTGGCATGCGGCAAAATTCCATCGCCGCCTTCTCCAGCGCGCCAAATGCTTGAATTCCGGCGGACCAAGCAGGAAAATGAAGTTCGGTCGCCGAGGCCAGGGCGACCCACCAGGAACCAGACGCCCGTGGCGTCGAGAAGACCCTCCAGCTCAGGCTCGCCCGCGGCGACTCGCGGCGAGGTTGCTGTTCTCGTCCGTTCTCAGCTTGCCCGTGGGCAAGCTGAGGGGGAGCCACTCACCGCATACGTCGCTCCCATTGTCTCCAATCCCACTCGCCCCCTCGACGAATCTCCGTGAAGCTTCTACGTCTCCTGTTGGCCCTGTCGGTCGCCCTGCTGGCGCCAGCGAGGCTGTTTGCCATCGAGCCATGGCAGACGGCCGTTGGATATCAGCAGTTGCTCGATGCGCTCGGCGCTAATGTGCCGATCGGCGTGGGTGTTTCCATCGCCCAGGCCGAGGCCCCCGAGAAAAGAGACGGACAGCCCACCACCACATGGCCCTACATGCCCGTGGCGACCAACGGGGAGTTCATCGCGGCGAGCGATCCATTTCAACAGGCCGTCACATTCATCGACGGCAGCGGATTTGCATCCAACGGCACGTCGGGCCACGCCACGGGCGTCGGGCAGTACATCTACGGCAACGGCATCGGGCTGGCCAAGGGCGCGAACGCCGTCACGATCTACGACGCCAATCGCTGGATGGAAATTCAGCTCAACAACAGCAGCAATGCGCTCCCTATCGCGCAGCCCTTCGATGTTATGAACCATAGCTGGATCGGCACGCTCGATTCGGCGCCGCAGGATCTGTCCGCCTTGCAGCGCTACGACTACGTCATCGAGCGCGACGACGTGACCGCCATCGTCGGCGCCAACAACAACAACGGCTTGGCGCCCAATTTCAATCCGTCCCCCACGGCGGGGCATCCCAATCTGCTCGTGCACGGCTACAACGTCATCGTCGCCGGCCGCACCGATTCAAAGCACTCGCGGGGGATGACAAACTCGATCTACGGCCCGGGACGTTACCGGCCGGATCTCGTCGCGCCGGCGCCTTCCACCAGCGTGGCAACCGGAATGATCAGCTCAGCCGCGGCTGTGCTGCGCGGCGTTGTGGGGGGCACGCTCGCCGATCGGAGCGAACCCATGAAGGCCATCTTGATGGCTGGCGCCACGAAAACGGAATTCGCGAACTTCGTCGAGCCTTCCACCGGAATCGCCAATCCCTGGAATCGCACTGCCACGCGGCCGCTCGACGATATCTTCGGCGCCGGCGAACTCAACATCTTCAACAGCTACCTGATGACCGTCGGCGGCCGCGGCGTCGGCAGCACGAGCCCGCCGACCGCGCCGGTCAAATCCTACGGCTGGGACTATCAAGATCGCAAGAACGATTCGGCCGTGAGCGACATTTACTACAACTTCCACATCCCCGGCGGCAGCAAGGCGACCGAACTGTCGATCGTTCTCGCGTGGAACGTGAAGGTGACCGATTCCAATCCGTCCTCCGCCGTATTCGCCCCGAGCGAACTGCTGCAGAATCTTGATCTGACGCTTTACAATTCAACCGCCGCGTTTTTGGGAACCCAAATCGACGCCAGCGTCAGCACCGTTGACAGCGTCGAGCACATTTATCAGACGAACCTCGGCCCCGGAACCTACACGCTCAAGGTCAGCGGCGCCGCCGGCTGGGACTACGGCCTCGCCTGGCGGATGGCGACGCTGTTCGATGAGCCCGACGCCGACTTCGACAATGACGGCCAGTTCACCGGGGCGGACTTCCTCATTTGGCAACGAAATGTTGGCACGCTCGTGGGAGCTCTCAACGGGCAGGGCGACGCCGACGGCGACGGGGACGTCGATCGCGACGACCTGGCGCGACTCAGCGCCGCGATGGGCGCAGGCGTTCCCCTTCCGGTGACCGCGGGCGCGATCCACGGCATTCCGGAGCCGTCGAGTCTGGCGAGCGCCGCCGCGGCCCTGGCGATCGGAGCGCTCGCCCGACGAAAGATGATGCGCCGCGGCGCCTGAATGGAAGCCATGGATCGAAATCTCCCCGGCCGCCGACGCACGACGCCCATTCGCGACGCCTTCACGCTCGTCGAGCTGTTGGTCGTGATCGCGATCATCGGCGTGCTGGTCGCGCTGCTCTTGCCCGCGATTCAATCGGCCCGCGAGGCCGCGCGGCGGGTGCAGTGCCTCAGCAGCGCGCGTCAGCTCGCCACCGCAGCGCTCAACTACGAGCAAGCCAACCAAAAGCTCCCGGCCGCCGGCGCCTTTGCTCCGCCGGAGGAGGCGCGCCGCTTCGACAGCAATCATCATCGCATCGACCTGCAGTCGGGGCCGAACCGTAGCTGGATCGTCACGCTCTTGCCGTTCATCGAACAGCAATCGCTCCATACGCAGTTCTCTCTCGACCGCCATGTTTCGGAGAATGCCAGCGATCCCCAAGCGGTCCAGCCATCGGTGCTGCTGTGTCCCAGCGACCAGTCGATGGGACGCATGTATCACTTTATTCCTGAGTCATCGCCCTCCGCCCCCGCGCGGGGCCGAGAGGCGCTGTTCGCCAAGGCGAATTACGCTGCCTTCGTCAGTCCGTTTCACGCGGACGACTATTCCACCAGCGGCGCCATCGGCCTGTACGGTCACGCGCTGCGCGAGGTGAGCGACGGGACGTCGAACACCGTGATGCTCAGCGAGGTCCGCACCCGCGACAACGACCGCGATCAGCGCGGCGCCTGGGCCTTGCCGTGGTCGGGCGCCACGTTGCTTGCCGTCGATGCGCATCCGCCCTGGTATCCGATGGGCAATCCGGACATGGCGACCGGAGGATTCTCCGTCAACACCGGCCGCAATGGCAGCCTGGGACTGATGCAGACGCCCAATTCCCAGCAGCTCGACGTGCTGTACGACTGCCCCGATCCCGCCGGCGAGCAATTGGAACGCATGCCCTGCACCGACGTTACTGGCTATGTCTCCGCGTCGCCCCGCTCGAACCACCTCGGCCTGGTGATCGCCGCCTTCGTGGACGGGAGCGGCCATTTTCTGCGCGACGAAATCGATGACATCGTGTTCGCCTATCTCGTGGCGATCGACGACGATCGGTCCGAGAATTTGACAGACAGTCTCTAGGCCGCGCCGTTCCCGGCACGTCGATTGCGCCGTAGGATAGACCGGTTCGAGGGCGCTCTCCGGGATTTGCACGTCCTCCCCTTGCAGCAACAGGAACCGCCGGGCGCGTGGCAGCAGCAAACAAACCACTCTCCGGTCGCACCAGGCAGTGGATGTCGATCGCCTGCGTGGCCCTGGCCGCAGGCGGCGTCGTCATGACGGGCATCGGCATCGTGTGGAGCCGCGTGACGACCTCCGAGACGTTCTGGACTAACGAGCAGGCCGAGGAATACAAAGCCGCCAGTGCGGCCGCGACGCACCCCGAGTACCAGGCGGAGGCCAGCCCGGAAGAGCGGGCGGCCCAGCGCGAGGCGGCTCAACAGCGGTTCGATCGGATCAGCCGCCAACTCGACCGGGCCCGCTTCGCCCACGACCGCACGGGACCGCTCTTGGTGCAGTTTGGGCTGGCCGCGGCGGTTGCCTTCGGCATAGGCTATTGGGTCACGGCCCGCCGCGAGTAGCGACCTGCGCACCACGACGGATCCCATCGCGGTGCGGCGCTCGCTAGCGCAGCCCCGTCCCCCCCGCCGTACGACCAGGCCTAGCCGCGATGCGACGCATCGCCGGGGCGCTACAAGAAGCGTTTGCCTCGCCGCTCCTGCGATGCGTAGCATCGTGGCCAGGCGGGTGACGTCGCTGCACGAGATTCAAACTTGAAGTCCACGTCCAGAGAGACAGATTCGGAGCTTCCATGTCCATTCGATCGATTGCCGCCGCCATCGTCCTCTTGTTCGTCGCAGCTTGGGTGATTGCCCAAGAGGCCCTGCCGATCGCCGAGCTGCCCGCGGCCGACCCGCTCGCCGCGGCGCCGCCGACCGACGCCCGCCACTACAGCTACGCCATCGGCCTCCAGATCGGCAAGGACTTCCGCGAGCAAGCCACCGAGCTGGACGCCGAGAGCGTCCTCGCCGGACTGAAGGACGGCCTGGCCGATGCCGAGCCCAAGTACTCCGAGGAGATCTGCATGATCGCTCTTCAGCGCATGACCCGCGATCAGGCGGAGCGAGCCGTCGCACGAAATAAAGAGCTCCAGGCGCTAGCCGCGAAGTTCCTGGCGGAGAACGCCAAGGCTGTGGGCGTCGTCGTCCGGCCGAGCGGTCTGCAGTACAAAGTGTTGGCCTCCGGCAGGGGCCCATCGCCCAAGGCGACCGACATCGTCCGCGTCGCGTATCGAGGCACGTTCGTCGACGGCACGATGTTCGACGAATCGGGCGACGAGCCGGCAGTGTTTCCGGTCAACCGCGTGATCGACGGCTGGACTGAAGCCCTGCAGCTCATGAAGGTCGGCGACAAGTGGCAGCTCGTCGTGCCCAGCGACCTGGCCTACGGCCCCGAAGGCGGCAACGGCATGCCCCCAGACGCCACGCTCATTTTTGAGGTGGAGCTGCTGGGCATCGAGTGATCGCCCAATTTCGCTTTCGCTTTCGTTTCCGTGGCCGCCGTCCAACTGTGGACGCGGGAGGGGAACCGCCAAGAGCGCCAAGATCCGAGAAGGAAAACCACCAAGGCACAAAGACACGAAGGAAGAAGGATTAAATCGCAATGAATGCTGATAAGCGAGAACTCTAGGATTGATTCCTTCCGCGTTGATCAACAGTTCAACCTCGCCTTCGTGATTCTTTCCCTCCGACCTTGGCGCTCTTGGCGTCCTTGGCGGTTCCTCCGAAATTCTTGACGTCTGCCACGGAAAACGGCATGCTACGGTTCAATCTGTAGATTTTACGGCCGATGTCGTAAAATTCCCTTGACACCAATACGGCAATCGCCGTAAACTGCCTCCCGTTACGGCAATCGTCGTATTTTTCCGGGAGCAGTCATGGCTGGCAAAGAACTTCCCTCGCTCGGCGAATTGGAGTCGCGCGTTCTGCAAATCGTCTGGGACCAGGCCCCCTGCACTGAACGGCAGGTGTGGGACGCGATTCAGCAGGAGCGTTCAGCGGCGCGGACGACCGTGCTCAAAACCATCCAGCGGCTCGAGGCCAAAGGCTTGCTCGTGCGCGAGCAGGAGGGCGGCCCCATTCTCTGGCGCGCCGCCGTCGAGCAGCGCCGCGCGATGGGCGAGATCGTGCGGCGTTTCGTCGAGGGCGTGCTGGGCGGCTCCAGCGAGCCGCTCGTGGCGTATCTCGCGGGCAAGAAGCAGCTTTCGACCAAGGACGTCGCCGCCCTCAAGCGGATTGCCGACAAGCTGGACGAGTCAAACTCGTAGCATTCGGGGGTCGCCGCCGTGAACCGCTTCATCGAACGCTTGAACGATGCAGCCGCAGCCTGGGCGCCGACGATGTTTGCCGTCGTCTGGCAATCGACGGTGCTGGCCGCGCTCGTCGCCGCGGCGTTGTGGGCGCTGCGCCGGCAGTCGCCGCGCGTTCGCTACGCCCTGCTGCTGTTCCTGGCCGCAAAGCTGCTGGCGATGCCGTTCTGGTCGGTCGGCATTGCTTGGCCGTGGTCGTCGGCTTCCGTGGCAACGCCTTCACCCGCGGTTGAACCCTCCACCCCTACCGTGGCCGTCCCGGCCCCCGCTGTGGAAACATCCTCGCCCACAGACTCTCTCGCGGCGCCGGTCGTTGCTTCCGTCGCCTCGCCGGCCCGTGCCCGCCTCACTTGGCAAGCGTGGCTGATGGCGCTCTGGCTTGCGGTGATCGTCGCCGAGGTTGTCCGCACCGCGCGGCAGTTCCGCCGCCTGCGGCGGCTTCTCGCCGATTCACGACCGGCGCCGCCGCAATTCGCCGCGCTTGTCGCCAACTGTGCGCGCCTGCTGGGCCTGAAAACAGCGCCCGCGGCCCGCGAGATCGAGGGCGAGGGTTCGCCGTTCGTCAGCGGATTGATTCGCCCTCGCCTCGTGCTGCCCGCCGCGACGCTGACCAGTTTCGACGTTCCGGCGCTGCGGCAGATCGTCCTTCACGAACTGGCCCACGTTCGGCGGAAGGATCTTTGGACCCTCTGGATCGTCCACGCGATGCGCACCTTGTACTGGTTCCATCCCGTCGCCCATTGGATCGCCTACCGCGCCGGCCTGGAGCGCGAGCTGGCGTGCGATCAACTCGCCATCGCCCGGAGCGGCGCCACCGCCGGCGCCTACGCCCAGACGCTCGTCCGCGCGGCAGGAAGCACGTCCCAACCGCTGGCGCTGACCGCGGCGGTCGCCGCGAAGCTCGATGGCGGCCACGCCGACTGAGACCATCAACCCCGTCGCCCTTGACCCTCTCAAACATATTGCTGGAGATGCGAACCATGACGCCTCAATGCCGCATGTTCGGTCCCTGGACCACGTCGCTGGACAATGGATCGCGCTTGGAGCTCAGCGCGTTCTGGTCGCTCCGCATGAATGCACTGGCGGGTCTCGCAGCCGCCCCGCCAGCGACTCGATGGGGCGTCGTTCTTCCCGGCGTGGTCGCCGCGGCCCTTGCGGCGACGCCGATGCTGGAGTTTTACCCGAAAGAATCGCTCGCCCAGGAGACGAGTCCTGCCGAAGAAACGCCGCTAGCCGATCTCTCCACGCGCGCCGCGCCGCCAACCAACGCCGAGCGCGACGAAATGAACGCCAAGCGGATGCGCGCCCACGAACTGCAGCAAGAACTGGCAAACACCCACGGCTATCGCCTCGCTCCCGGCGAGCTGGTGAAATTCATCCCCGCGGAGCAAGGCGGCGACGCGCGGCGCGAGCTCGTGGCGCTCGAGTTCGGCGAGAACCAAGTGATGCTTGCGTTTCGCGAGAGGGATGGCGAACTGGCTTGGTCCTCCGCGCACATGGATGAGCGTGATTTAGCGGACGTGCTCGATATCGTGCTTGGCGTTAGGCTCCATCGCGTTGTCTGCGATCAAGCGATTCTCGACGTCACGCTCGACGGTGACTTCGTCTTTTCAAGCAAATACGATGCATCCGATCCTCCGCCCACCGAGAAGTTTCATATCGACGAGGAACTTGCCGCGTCCCTTGAGAACACCTTGAACGATGCACTCGAGCGACCGGTCAAGTTCACAGTTCGCGCTGTCGAGCGGCCCGTGCTCGTCGCCCGGGGCGATTACCACTTCACCGCGATTGCCGACGCGGCGGGTAAGGTCGACGAGATCACCGGCCCCGTGGCCGTGAATGCGGACGGAATGTATCAGTTCCCGGCCCGCCGCAATCGAATTACGGGAAGCGTCGGCTCCTTTGAGAAGTTTCTGGAATGCATCGGCGAACTGCTGCTCATGCCGATCGTCGACGAAATCGAGACGCGGCCGACCAAACGATCTTACTTCTGGGGGTTCCCCAACGATCCTTTCGTCGAAGACCAGACGCCGCTCGATGCGGCGATGTCGGACGCCGTGATTGCTGCGCTGGCGAAGCAGACAGGTTTGACGCTGACGAAGGAATCCCGCCCCGTGCAGATACTCGTGATCGAACCCGGAGACGCGCAAGCCGACAATACCGCGAAATAACGACCCTTCACGCGATCCACCCGCCGCCCAGCACACGATCGCCGTCGTAACAGACGGCGGCCTGTCCCGGCGCGACGCCGAACTGCGGCTCGTCAAAGTGCACGCTGAGACGCTCGCCGTTCCAAGCCACGTCGGCGGGCGCCGCCGCCGCGTTGTAGCGGATTTGCACGGCGCAGCGGCGCGGCAGATCGGCGGGGTCGACGAGCCAGTTGCAATCCGCCGCCGCGAGATCGTCGCGGGCCAGTTCCGCGCGATCGCCCAGCACCACCCGCCGCGACTCGGGCTCGATGCGCACGACGAACTTCGGCGTGCCCAGAGCGACGCCGAGGTTCTTGCGCTGGCCGACGGTGAAGCTCTCGATGCCGCGGTGCTGGCCCACGACCGTGCCATCGGTGAGCACGAGCTCGCCGCCATGTTCGAGTCTCGGAGAGACTCGACAACTGTTGCCGAGTTTCTCCGAAACTCGCATTCTCTGTTTGACGAACTCGTCGTACCGCCCCCGCGTGACGAAACAGATCTCCTGGCTGTCTTTCTTCGTCGCGACGTTGAACCCCAGGCTCGCCGCGATCCTACGGATCGCCGGTTTTTCGTAGTCGCCCACCGGCAGCAGCATCCGTGCGAGCAGTTCGCGCTTCACGCCGAACAGCACATAAGACTGATCCTTCCCCGCGTCGCGGCCTCGCAAGAGCACCGGCTCGTCCCCACTCGCGCCTCGCGCCTCGCGCCTCGCGCCAATCCGCGCGTAATGCCCCGTCGCGACGAACTCCGCATCCACGCTGTCGGCGTAGTCGAACAGCTTGCCGAACTTAATCCAGTTGTTGCACTGCACGCACGGGTTCGGCGTGCGGCCGGCGGAGTACTCCTCGACGAAGTAGTCGATGATCCGTCCGAAATCGGCGTCCAGATTCAGCGCGTAGAACGGGATGCCGAGCCGATCGGCCACGCGGCGCGCGTCTTCGGCGTCGCTGGCCGTGCAACAGCCCTGCTTGTGATCGAGCCGCTCGACAATCGGCAGCGTCGCGAGCCGGGGCGTCTCCGCCCCCGGCGCCTTCTCTGCAATGGCGGCGCGTGTCTTCGCTGCGGCCGGGGGCGAGACGCCCCGGCTCGCTCCCCCTGCAACTCCTTCCGCCTTCCGCTCTCCGCCTTCCGCCTGCGACGCACACGCCGCCGGCGACTCGACGCCGTGGCGCATAAAGACCCCGATCACCTCGTGCCCCTGCTCCAAAAGCAGATGGGCCGCGACGCTCGAATCGACCCCGCCCGACATTGCCAACACCACGCGTGCCATAGGCCAAGTCTACGACCCCTCGTCCGCCGAGTCGACGAGGTGTATAAAGGGCTGTCGGCCGTCGGCTATCGGCTGTCAGCCAGAAGGGATGTCAGGAGGATCGCACTGGTCGCGGTCTCTCCCCTCCGATCTGGCCGATAGCCGATAGCCGATAGCTGAAAGCCGGCAGCCTTCCCCCCGAGGTCCCGCCCATGTTGGAAACCCAGTGGTACGATCGCGCCAAGGCGATTCGTCAGACCGTGGTTCAACTGCGGGACTCTCTTTGACCGGGACGCCAAGCAAGCTCAAATCGCGGCGATCGACGCCGAAATGGCTCAGAGCGGCTTCTGGGACGATCAGGAGCGCGCGCAGCAGCGCGTCGCCGAGCGCAAGGGCCTTGCCGCGATCATCAAGCCGCTGGACGAAGCGGCCGCCGCCTCGCGCGACCTGGACGCCATGATCGAGATGGCCGAGGAGGACGATTCGTTTGCCGCGGAAGTTCCCGCCGAGGTCGAGCGGCTCGATCGGCTACTCGAGGATCTGAAGCTGCGGGCGCTGCTCAACGGCCCCCATGACGCGGCCGGCGCCCTGCTCACCATCAATGCCCGCGACGGGGGCACCGACGCCAACGATTGGGCCGAGATGCTGCTCCGCATGTACCTCATGTGGGCCGAAAAGAACGACTACATCGTCGAGCTGATCGACCGCCAGGACAACGAACAGGCCGGCATCAACCACGCGTCGGTCGCCATTCGCGGGCCGATGGCCTACGGCTACCTGAAGGGCGAGACCGGCATGCACCGCCTGGTGAGGATCAGCCCGTTCAACGCTGAAGGGAAGCGGCAAACCAGCTTCGCCGCCGTCGACGTGTCGCCGGAGATTGCCGACAGCGCGGTGATCGAAATCGACCCCGAGGACGTCCGCGAGGACACGTTCCGCGCCAGCGGCGCCGGCGGGCAGCACGTCAACAAAACGTCCAGCGCCATTCGGCTCACCCACCTTCCCACGAACATCGTCGTGCAGTGCCAAAGCGAGCGCAGCCAGCACAAGAACCGCGCCACCGCGTGGAAGATGCTGCGGGCGCGGATGGCCCGCATCGAGGAAGAGAAACGCGAAGCCGCCGAAGCGGCCAAGTATCAGCAGCAGGCCAAGACGGGCTTCGGCTCGCAGATTCGCAATTACTTCCTGCATCCCGACCAGCGCGTGAAGGACGCCCGCACCAAGTACGGCCAGGGGAACTTCCACGCCGTGATGGACGGCGACATCCAGGGGTTCCTCGACGCCGTGCTGCGGTGGCGCGCCGGCCAGCCCGTCGAAGAATCCGAAGACTGAAATCCCCTCCCTTGAAGGGAGGGGAGCAACCGAGCACGGGCGACCCGAAGTCGCCCGAGCGCACCTGCGGTAGTCCTTGCCGAAGGCAGGGGAGGGATTCGCGTCACATAGAATCGCCAGGCTCTTGCGCAACGCCCCTGCGATGCGTAGCATCGCGGCTAACGTAGCGAACGTCGTTGGCGTCGAATGACTTTTTTTGCGCCGCTCCGCCGGCGCACCTCGGAGCCGTGCCCGTGAATATGCGTTCCTGGCCGCGACGCTACTGGGCGTCGTTCTCCTATATCGGCCTGGCCGTCGCCACGTTGTTCTTCGCCGCGTCGCTCACGCCGTCGCTCTTGCCGCGGCACTACGCGACGCAAGGGTTGCTGTCCGGGTTCGCCCTGGCCGCTGGTTACGGCGTGGGCGTGCTTTTTGTCTGGACTTGGCTGTACCTGGAAATCCCCCAGCCGGGCGAACGCCTGCAGCGCGTCAGCAAGCAGATCACGACCGCGGTCGTCGCCGCCGTGGCCGCCGCGTTCCTGTGGCGGGCCGCGGTCTGGCAGGACTCGATCCGCGACCTCATGGAGATGGAGCCGGTGCAAACGGCCTACCCGCTGCACGTCGGCGCTATTGCAATCGTCACGGCGGTCGTGCTCGTCGCGCTGGCCCGCGCCGTCGGCTTGCTGTTCCGCTGGCTCGACCGCCAGGTGAAGCGCGTGGCCCCTCCCAAGGTGTCGCGCCTGGTGAGCGCCGCCCTGGTCGTCGTGCTGGTGATGCTCATCGTCAACGACGTGATCGCCCGTTCGCTGCTCAACGCCTCCGACGCCGTGTTCCGTGGGCTCGATCGCGTCGTCGATGAGCATATCGAGCAGCCGACCTCCGACCTCGCCAGCGGCGGGCCTGGGTCCCTGGTGGACTGGGATACGATCGGCCGTTGGGGTAAGGACTTCGTCGCCGCTGGCCCCACGCGGGAAGAAATCGCAGAATTCCTAGGCCGCGAAGCCCGGCATCCCCTGCGGGTGTACGTGGGGCTCAACTCGCGCGACGATGTGGAGGAGCTCGCTCAGCTCGCCCTGGAGGAGCTCATTCGCGTCGGCGGCTTCGACCGCTCCGTGCTCGTCGTCGCCACGCCCACCGGCACGGGCTGGCTCGACCCTGGCGCCGTCGACGCGATCGAGTACCTCCACGCCGGCGACACCGCAATTGTGAGCATGCAGTACTCCTACCTGCCGAGCTGGATGACGATCCTCGTCGACCCGGTGCGCTCCGTCGACATGGCCCGCGAGTTGTTCGACGTCGTCTACGCCCACTGGAAGACGCTGCCGACGGACGATCGCCCCAAGCTGTACCTGTTCGGCCTCAGCCTCGGCGCCCTGGGCTCCGCCGCGAGCGCCGACCTGTTCACCGTGTTCGAAGATCCCATCCACGGCGGCGTGTGGAGCGGCCCGCCCTTCCCGAGCGCCGTCTGGTCCCGGGCCGTCGCCGCCCGCGAGTCCGACTCGCCCATGTGGCTGCCCCGCTTCCGCGACGGCTCGATGATCCGCTTCACCGGCCGCGAGAGCACGATCGACCAGGCCGGCAGCCGCTGGGGGCCCATGCGGTTCGTGTACATCCAGCACGCCAGTGATCCGATGACGTTCTTCTCGCCCACGCTCGCGTGGCGCCGCCCGGCGTGGCTCGCCAATCCGCGCGGGCCGGACGTGTCGCCGTACCTGGGCTGGCTGCCGATCGTCACGTTCCTGCAACTGGGGTTCGACTTGCCGATGGCCACCACGCCGCCGGCCGGCTACGGCCACAACTACGCACCGTCCAGCTACATCGATGCGTGGGTGGCGGTCACCGACCCACTCGACTGGTCGCCCGAACTGACCGAGCGGCTCAAACGCCGCTTTGCCGAATAGAGCATTCTTCACGCATGAGTTCGCCACGTGTCATTCTGAGTTCGACTTTTGCAGAGTTCAGGCCCGCGAAACACGCGAAACGGCGCGAAAGAAATTCCCCTTGCCGAAGTTTTTACCTTCCCCGAGATCCTGAGGAGCGTCAGGGAATCCGGTGGGACGCCACGTTCAAACGAACCGAAGCAATGAGCGCTGGGGGGCTTTCGCGTGGTTCGCGGGTCTCTCAGCTCGAACTGCCCCTCGGCGAGCAGGCGCAACAAAATGGGCGTCGAGCCGCCCGTGCGACTCGACGCCCCCCTCGTCAGGTCTGATTCAAATATGGTGCGAGGCGTTGGCCGTTGCTACGCCTCGTCGGCCTCGGCCACGTCCGCCGCTGCGGCGGCCGGCAACCGCGGCACGCGGGATGCGCTGGCCTGGTGCAGCCGCACCACGCGGCGGTCAGCCTTGCACGGCACGCCGTTGACGACCGAGCCGATGACCCGCACGCCCATGCCGCGGAGCGCCTCGACCGACTGGCAGATGCGGCGGATTTCGCTGTGATCGCGAAGCACCGTCAGCACGGCGCCGTCGACGTACTGGCCCAGCGACAGGGCGTCGGAAATGCCCAGCACCGGCGGCGCGTCGATCACCACGAAGTCGAACTGGTCGCGAAGCTTGTCGAAGATCGGCTGCGGTTGATCGGTCGCCAACGCATGGACCGCATCCATGTCGCAGACGCCGGCCGTGAGCAGGTGCAGCCCTTCGCTGTTGGTCGGACGCACCGCATCGGCCAGATCGACCTCGGCCCGCAGCACTTCGCTCAGGCCGTCTTCCAGCGGCAGGCCAAACAGCTTATGCAGCGCCGGGGCCCGCAGGTCGGCATCGATCAGCAACGTGCGGCGGCCGGCGCGGGCCAGGCTGAGGGCCAGGCTTGCCGCCACCGTGGTGCTGCCCTCCATCGTGGCCGGGCTGGTGACCATCACCACCTGGCGGGGCCGCGAGGTGGAGTCATGCATGATCGTCGCCCGGACGTTGTCGATCGCTTCGGCCACCTGCGTGGCGACCAGCGAATTGCCGGTCAGCGCCTTGAGCGAGGCCGGCGGCAGCACGCCCAGCACGCGAATGCCGAGGCCCTCGTCCATGTCGGTCGCGCCGTTGAGGCGACGCTTGCGGAATTCCAACAGGGCCACGCCGTAACAGGTGAGCGCCATCGCGGCGAGGCCGCCGATGCCGGCGATCGCCCAACGCTCGTAGTAGTTGATCTGCTCGGTGGCCAAAGCACTCTGGGTAATTTGGATCTTCCCGAAGCTCCCTTTCTTTCCCACGGCGTTGTCTTCGGCTTGCTGCAGGACTTTCCACTGCTGGATCTTCTCGTCGAGCTGGAGAGCCAGGGCCTCTTGGGCTGCAATTTCCGACTGCAGCATCTGCAGATCCGGATCGCCGGCCGCCATTTCCTTGATGCGATCGTTGGCTGCCTGGAGCTCATTTTGGAGTTTTTTCTGCCGGTCGTTGGCATTCTGTCTGCGGATCACGTACTCCGAATACGCCGCCCGCAGGGCCTCATTGGGCAAAGCGCGAAGTTTATCACGAGCCGCGGCCTCAGCCCCCATCCGGTAATTCTTCAGCGCGCTCTCTGTATACGCATACTGCTGGCGGAGCTGTCTCAGCGTCGGGCTATTGGGATTCTTGGCCGTCGAGTCCATGAGCTGGATCTGCTGACTGAGCGTGAACAATTGCTGCTGGTACATGGCGATCGAAGGATCCTTCTCCATCAGCGCCGCGACGGCCGACTCCATCGCCGTAGGCGAGTTGGCCGACTGGTTGGCTTGTTGCCAGAACGCTTCGAGCTCCGCTAGTTCTCGATCGACGTCAAGCAGCTTGGCTTGGTACATGACGATATTTTGACGCAGCGTCGGCAGCTCATAGTCCTCGAAATTCAAGGCGCCGCCGCCGCCGGCTAGGTTCGCCATCTGATTCAACTTTTCGAGCTTCTCCTTTTGTTCCTTCTTGACGTTCTCAAGCACCCTGCCGAGATCTTCGCGCGTCGCCCGCTTTTCCAGACGCTCTTCGAGCAACACGCTATTCATGTAGGAATCAATGACGGCGTTGACGATCTTCTTCATGTCTTCAGGATCTTCTTCGCCTTCGTACCTAACCTCCAAGACGGGGCTATCGCCGGCGAAGCTGACCTTCAATTCTTGAAACAGCCACAACAGCTCTTCGCCCTTGTGATACTGAACGGCGTCGAGCTTGGCGATGTCCTCGCGAAACAGTGCGTCCTCCAGGACGCGCTGGCTTTTGATAAGGGCAGCGATCGCGTTGCCCTGGCGCTCCACCTCAATGTGATTGAGGGGGCGCCGCGTATCTTCGAAGGGCGAGTCTTTATCCTCGGTCTCGACCTGCAAAAGGGCCGTCACCTGCGACGATTCCGGAAACAGCCACATCAGAAATCCGCCGACGAGCAAGCCGATCAGCAGCCCCATCAGGGTCGCCATCAGCCAGCGCCTCCGCAGGCAATTGGCCAACCACGTTTGGTCGAACCCGCCGACGAGAATCTCCGGGCCGCGCGGGGCAAACCCCGGAACCGAAGACCCCACCGGCGCCATGGGGGCGGCGACGAGCGCTCGCGAGCCGCCGAAGCCATCCGCGCTGGGCGGTTGCATCACTTGGGATCCTGTGAATTCTGAACCCTGATGTGCCATGTGATCTGCCTCTCAAAAAAAGCGACCTGACGCGCGGACGAGGGACCGAGGGTGGAACTCTCTCATGCCGAGTTGGTGGTCACTCGGCTCTTGCAAGCGGTGGACCGGTCGCGGCGGGCGCGTCCGAATTCGCGGTATTTCCCGGGTTTTGCCTCGACCGGCTCCCTCGCGACGTCGCGTCGGGGCAACTCCGATGTGCACGATTTGCAACACGGCGGCACACAGCTCGCGGGTTCCCTTACCGTCCGGCGGGCGCCATGCGTCCTTCCCGAGGAGCAGCCGGCCGGGCCGGCGCGGCGGTCGCGCCAAATTGGCCAAAATCAGCCGAGTCCACGGGAATCGTTAAATGCGATAGGATTGTCAGCAGGATCCAAAGCAGCCCCAAACCGATGGGCATCATGGCAAAGCCGGCCCAATCGTGAATCAGCGTGTTGAGCCACGGCGTGTCCTCGCCGAAGGCCAGCAGCAACAAACCCGTCGTGACGATCCGAATGACGTTGCTGATGATCGCGATCGGCACCGCCATGACCAGGATAAACAGCTTATCCCACCACGGCCGGTCGATGATCATCACCAGCGCCACCGCCATCGCGCAGAAGATCGTGAGCATGCGCAGCCCGCTGCACGCCTCGGCCACGGTCAGATCGTTGATGTTGTCGATGGAAATGACGTTGCCGTTGCGGGCCGCGCCGATGCCCAGAAGCTGCAGCGTCCAGGTGCTGATGATCGTTGCCACGGTCTGCAACTTGATCAGCATCGTGTTCTCCAGCATGTTGGGCAGCGGGAACATGAAGACCAAAAAGGCCAGCGCCGGTCCCGCCCAGAGGAGCAGCGAGCGGCCGCCCACGATCAGGCAGCAAGCCAAGAGTGCGCCCAGGAACGACGCCCGCTCGGGATTGTTGTAGTCGAAATTGGCCGCCCACACGCGCACGGCCAGGCATGCGACAAGCAATCCCACCCCGACCCAACGATCCTGGTTGGAGGTTTCCAAAAGCGGCTTGCGCCGCAGCGAAAACAGGTAGCCCGCGATCAGCGGGACAATCCAGCCGTGGGAATACAGGCCCTTGTTCCAGTACGTGGAGGCGTACTGAAGCATGTTGAAATAGGCCGCCACCAGCACGGCGATGAGCACGCCGAAGATGATCCAGGCCGTCTTGGCGTCGGCCGGCCCCAACGGACGTTCTTCGAGATAAGCGTCGTCGTTCGCAAAAATCATAAGGTGTCGTTCTAGAGGGGTCTGCTAAGAAAACGTTAGCGCCGCTACCAAGGCAGACAAGATTCCGGATGGAGCGAAGTGCTCTTCGCGAATGCCTGCGGTTGTCGCAGGGCTTGAAAAATCGGCTCGCTTCCGGTGCGAGCGGCTAGAAACCAGCGAGCCCGTCACGGCCACGGAGCAGTGCGTCCGTTGCAAAGGCTCAGAATATTGAGAATATGCGGGTCGGCTGTTGGTGTCAAACGAATGGCGGCCCCCTGCGTGCGTTCTATCCCCTTGCTGCGGCAACAACTTACGGGACTTGAGCGGTTGTGCCGAATGCACTGCGGCCAGTCACGTGGACACCGGCATCGTGCGGAAAACCCCCCTTGCGGCGTGCGCGGTCCGACGAGTCCCCGGACTGCGGCCCCGCCTCTTGCCTGATCGCTCGCTTCATCCCTTCCAGCGGCCGTGTGACAGCATTGCCGTCGCGCTTGTGAGGCGCCGCATCCGCGGGAATCGCCAAGAAATCAGCATTCGGGGCAAAGTCGCTGTGAAGCTTTTCCGATTATACGCATTGTAACTGTCACATAAGCGGCGCCGCGCCGGCGTTCCCTGCATGCATGCAGGGAGCCGTTTGCGGCGGCCACAGCGACTCTTCGAGCGGGATGAACTCATGAAGGCGTGCCACACCACCTTCCGCAGCCTGGCGCTCGTGTTGGTCGTCGCCCTGGCGAGCTCCACCGGATGCACGGCGTACATGGCGCCGCGCTCGCCCGTGCCGCTGACGCCGCCCGAGCCGCCGCCCACCAGCAGCGTGCCGCGTGAGTTGGAAAAGGTCACGCTGCCGCGCTACGTGATCGAGCCGCCGGATATCCTGCTCGTCGAGGGCATCAAGCTGGTGCCCAAGAGCCCGCATCGCCTGGAAACGTTCGACGTCGTGCTCATCCGCGTGGTGGGCGCCTTTCCCGATCAGCCCATCGACGACCAATATGCCATCGACCACGACGGCACCGTCAATCTCGGTCCGAGCTACAACGGACGCGTTAAGATCGTCGATCTGACGGTGGAGGAAGCCGAGGAAGAGATTCGCAATCACCTGTCGCGCCTGCTCACCGACGTGGAAGTGTCGGTGTCGCTGTTGTACTCAGCCGGCTCGCAGCCGGTCACCGGTCAGCATCTGGTGGCCATGGACGGCCGCGTCAATCTCGGCACCTACGGTTCGGTGTCCGTCGTCGGCCTGACGGTCGATGAGGCTCGCCAGGCGATCGAGCGCCAGCTCTCGCTGCAGCTCGAGGCGCCCGAGGTGTTCGTCGACGTGCTGGCCTACAACAGCAAGGTCTACTATATCATCACGCAGGGCGCCGGCCTGGGCGACGACGTCATTCGCGCCCCGATCGTCGGCAACGAAACCGTGCTCGACGCCGTGGCCAACCTCGGCGGTATTTCGCAGGTCTCCTCCAGCAAGATGTGGATCGCCCGCCCCGCTCCCAACGGCGTGGGGTGCGAGCAGATTCTCCCCATCAACTGGAACGACATCGCCCAAGGGGCCTCCACGGCCACCAACTACCAGCTCATGCCGGGCGACCGTTTGTTCATCGCTCAGGATCGCCTGTCGCTCTTCACAAACATGACCGTCAAGTTCCTGGCGCCGTTCGAGCGCGTCTTCGGCATCGTGTCCCTGGGCACCTCGATGGCCAACCGCATCGTCCGGTTTGGCCTGGCCAATACCTTCTAACCTGACTGAGTCTTTCCTGCCAACTAACGCGGGCGCAGCGTCCGGCGTCGCTTGAACGGAATCGCAAGCGGCGTCGGACGAAATCCCGAAAGTAAGTACCGCTTCTGCCGCAATTCTTGTCCCAAGGGTTTCACCCCATGACTGGCCCGTTCAAACTGACCCGCGCGCTGGCGCCCACGATCGTCGTAGGCAGCTTGTGCGCCGTCGCCGCGGCGACGACGCATCCCGGCACGCCCACCCGCGTGGCGCCGCCTTGTTCGCCCGATGGCCATTGCTTGCCGCGCTACGAAACATGGGGTTGGTACCCCACTCGTTGGCGGACGTTTCCGGGCGATGCCCTGCCCGGTGCGCCCACCGAGGCGGGGCCGGACCAAGGGAGGGCTGCCGCCGAGGAGCTCGAAGGGCCGCAGACGCCCAACATGATCGAAGAAGGGCAAGTCGGTCCGCAGCTTCGTTCGGAAGGACGCGCTGCTCCAGTGCCCACGTTGCCGGGAGACATTGGTCTTCCCAGCTTGGACGAAGGCGCTGAGGACGCCTTTCCGCCTACCGACTTCCCCGCTCAACCGGAGGGCGGCTTCCCCGCTGACGACGGCGCTGTCGTGCCCGAGGGCGACTTTCAGCCGGGGATGGTCGATCCCTTTAGCGCCGCTCCGCCGACGCCGCCCGCCTGGATGGTGCAAAATGCCGCCTACGCCGCCGATGCGGCCGATGACGGCAGGGTCGAGGCTGCGAGCCTGATCGAGTCGGCGCCCAACATGCAGGGCGACGATGCTCCGCCCGCATTGCCGGCCGGACTTCAAAACCTCTTCACCGCCAGCGTGCGACGCGGCGGCCGCGCGATGAGCCTGGCCCCCGGCGCCGTGGCGCTGGCCCAACCCGCCAGCGTGCGAGCGACCATGCAGCGCAAAGCGAATGGCCAGGTCATGCAAGCCAGCGCCGAAACCGCCGTTGGCATCCAGTTGATCAATCCGGCCTCGGCCATGATGCCTCAGCTCGGCGAAAGCGGATTGCAGCAGGCGATTTACTTCGAAGCCAGCGACTTGACCGGCGAAGAGGCCGCCCAGTAGAAGTCGTTCTTCAAAGGGAATCGGACATCGCTTGCCGGTTTAGCGCGACCTTAGACCGGGCCGATCGCCGTCACGTTCGCCGGCGAACTGGCGTTGAAAGACGTCTGCGGTCCCGCCTCAAACGTGGCGTCCGGTTAGGTCCTTCAGACGCCCGGCCGCCGCGAATGGTACGTCCGCCCAAAACGAAAACAGCCGCGGACGCAAGGGGATTACGTCCGCGGCTTGAGATGGGGTGTCACTGCCGGCGCGATTCCGTTGCCGGCGGTCTTAAGCGAACCGGCGGCGAGCGGCCAAGCCGACCAGCGCCATGGCGGCCATGATGCACGAGCTGGGCTCGGGAATGTTGACGGTGATCGTCAAGCCGCTGGCGTTTTTCTTCGCAATGAGCGTTTGAGAATTTGCCTCGGAGGTCGCGCTCAGGGTGTTGTCCAAATTAATCTTCACCTGCGTGGCGCCGCCCACGAAGGGCACTCCTGCGTTCGTCAGCAGTGCATCGATGTCCAGCAGAATCGAGCCGGTCCACCCAATCGTTCCGACCCCGTCGTCGGCCAAATTATAGGTGCCGCCTGACGGACCGAAGGCCATCGCCAGCGGACCGACTGTCACAGGATTGATGCTGACATTGTCAACTTCCGTAATGTCCACGAACAACGTTGTTGTGACGGCCGTGCTTGTCGCTGACGTGCCGGGGCCAACCAAAGTCGTGTCGCCCGCCTCAGCAAAGTTGATCGTCTTGATTCGGGCCAAGCCCTTCGAAACGACCGTAAACAGCAATTGTCCGTCGGTCAAATCAGAGACGCCATTGGCCGAGTTTGCGCTGAATCCAACGGGATCAAAATCAATCGTGTCGCCGAACACCTGCGGCGCACCGAACAACGGCGGCTCGTCCCCGATAGAATTGGCGTCTTCGGTGACTTGCAGATAGTCGACCGTGGCGCCTGAGAAGTTGCCGTAGTTAATCGGCGCGGCCAACGCGGGCGACGCGACGCCTGCCACGCAGAAACCGAGGGCAGTGATCGCAACGAGCGACGCACCGCGAAATGACTTCTGAATTCGATAAGATTGCATAATCTACAGCCTTTCGCCCAATGTTGTGGGTCAATGATGTTGCCGAGGCCCAGGTGCCGAGCGGACGCCGCCAAACGAAAACGACCCGTCTATCACTGCTTCGATTCTCGCTACTTCAGTCCACTTCAATTCAATGATGTCACCGCTCGCCAAGGACCTTGCAAGCGAAGCGATTCGCCGACGAGATAGCTCACGGAAACGGAGAAAAATCTTCGACAAGCGCGGTGCGCAACTCATCGGCAAGCTAACGCCTGGATGACCCAAGGTCAAGCATTTTTCAGGAGTTCTTCCCGAGGCTGTTTGTGGATTTCGCGAATCGGCTCTTTGAGCAGTGAAATGGTCGATAAACCGCTCAAGTTCATGGGCGATGCAACGAAGTTCCAGAAATTTGCAAGCCGACGGCCGTTTTGATACGTATTGCGCTAGGCCATTGTGCCTGCCCCCGCCGAGCGCCCTCTGACGGAACATTCGCGGCGCAAAAAACTGGCCGTCGCCGTGGGGCCTTTGGTAGGATGACCTTCCGGTCGGCGATTTCGCGAGGGCTCGCACCACGACATCCTTCACCCGGACGCCCAATCCCATGCCACGCCACGCCTCTCGTGCTTGTGCGGTCCTGGCCTTCGTCCTCTGCGCGTCGGCCGCGACCTACGTCCAGGGCACGCTCGTGCTCGTTCAGTACACGACGCGGAAGACGTCTCCCCCCTTCGAGGGCATTGGCGGACCGGAATGGACGGGCATCGTCGACACCGACCTGAACCAGTTGACGATTACCAGTTGGGTCGAGTTGCCCAGCGCCCCGCACTACTACACGCCGATCGGATTGCCGGTGGTGTGGAAGGCGTACGCCGCCGACGGCAGCGAGTACGATATCACCGACGCGCACTTCGACGAGGCCAACGGCACGTTCCTGATCGACGATCAGTTCGCGTTCATCAGCAGCCAGACCGCACGGGAAATGGCCTGGCTCGAGGGGCCCTGGAGCATGATCGTCGGTTACGATTTTTATCCGGGCTGGGGCGGGTTCGCCGAAATGGCCCCGGGCGGCGGGCATGGAGAGTTTCGCGTCGACCGGCACCAGGTCACGAACGAAGTCTACGATCAAACCACCATGCCCCAGTTGCCAATCGCTGGGAGTTTCTTTGGCGCCGAGGGCCGCCTCACAGCCTCGATCATTCCCAACAGCGACGGACCCGTCGCCGTGCCCGAAGTCTCGGCCGTTTGGTTCGGACTCGGCGCGATGGCCATCGCGGCTTCGATGGGCGTCTGGCGGCGCAGCCGACGGGCTCGTCCAGCAGTGGGCGCCGGGTACGCATGTCACATCGCTGGTCAAGCCAGCAGTGGCACACTCGTTCTCGTTCGCATCGCTGCCGACCACTAGAGCAAGTTTCAGATACGCGTGGCGTCTCAGCCCCGAGCTCTGCCCCGGGGGCGGAAGCACGCAATGCGTGGCGCAACGCGCCCCCGGGCAGAGCCCGGGGCTGATGTCCGCTACACCGGCCCGGACGCGCCCTAATTCGCGGCCGTCTGCTCCTCCAGCCAGCGAACTCCGGCCGAGATGTTGCCGTACACGTTCCCACGCCAGCCGTGCCCGCCTTCGTACTCCAGAAACTCGACCGCCGCTCCCTCGGCCGTGAGCGTATCGCGAGCTTCCTCGGCCAGCCGCATCGGGCACGCATTATCCTCCGGCGAGTGCAGGATGAAGAACGGCCGGCCTTTCGCGCGCGACAGCGTGAGCTCGTCAGGATGAAACACGCTCATTGCCGCGAACACCCCCGTGACCGCAGGCGTCTCCGCTAGCGCCGCCGCGTACACCGCCGGCCCGCCTGACGACCATCCCAGGGCGAACACGCACCGCCGGTCGATCTTCCGCCGCGCGGCGACTTCTTCAACGGCCGCGGCGATGAACTTCTCCGTCGCAATTTTCGCCGCCGCGGGCCCGTCAGCCGCCGTCGGCCACACGACCTGCTCGCTACGGGCCCACTTTGGCGCCACCAGCTCGACGACCACATAGTCCGGCGTCAGCGCGTGCTTGTAGATCCGCTTCACAAACGGCATGAAGTCGCGCCCGCCGTCCCCGGCCGGCAGCACGACCAGCAGCTTGTAGCCGTCCGCCGGCTCCGGCTGTCTCTCGGCCGCTTCGATCTCGAAGTACAACCACTTATTGTTGCCCTTCACCCGGTAGCCCTTGTCGGCCACGTCGGCAATGTCGTCCTGTGCGTGGACGACCGGCGTCAGCCACGCCGCCAGCAACCACGCCAGGCCAAGCCGCGCCAACCACCAACGCGTCGATCGTGTGCGCCGCATGATTCAGCTCCTCGGTTCGCTTGCTTGTGCCGCCTGTAGAATTTCCGCGGGCGTCCTATGGCCGTACTGCTGATACCAGGCATCGTAGGCCTGAGCATCGTTGTTCAACATCGTTCCCGCATACTCTTGGAGGTACGAGGCGGCGTACTCCCGCACCGCGCCGTCCGCATCCCTCATGCCCAGGTGCAGCACCGCGAACAGCCGCGGATGCTTGTTCGGCCGCAGCGCCTTGCTGAACGCGAACGCCTTAAGCAGCCCGGTTTTCACTTCGAAGAGTTCAATCCGCGGCCACGCCTCTTCGACGATCTGCACGCCCAGCTCCGGATCGAGCAACGTCAATTCGGCGCCCACGGCGAACGCCGTGTGCATATGGTCGCGCAGGCCAGCGATGCGCTCGACCCACGCCGAGACGTTGTCGACGGCTTCGACGTGAGCGTTATCGGCGACCGGTTCCACGGCAGGTTTCTCATCGGCTGCCTGTTCCGCCTGAACCGTGGCCAACTGGCGTCGCAACTCGCGGGCCTGCCGCTCGCTCTGCCACGCGCGATGGCCGAGATAGCCCGTCGCGGCGACGAGCGCGAGACACGCGATGACGAGCGCCCTGCGGACGATCAACCGATCGCCCAGCGCAATCCGCCGGCACTCGGCCGCGTAGCGCTCAACGTCGCCGAACTTCTCAGCCGCTTGCCGCCGCGCTTCGTCGCGCTGGACGCCGGCGCGGACCAGCTCCTCCGCCGTCCGCTCGATGTGCGACTCGAGCTCCTCGCGCACCTCGGCCTCGACGTCGGCGGCCGTCCGCCCGTCCCGGGGCCAGAACCACTCGGCGACCCGCGTTCGCGCGCTCATGCGACGGCTCCCATTGGTGCGGCGTTCAGCACTTTGCCCACGGCCGCGACGACGGCTTCCCACGCCGCGATTTGTAGCTTGAGCTGCGCGCGTCCTTTGCGCGTGAGGCGGTAAAACTTCGCCCGCCGGTTTGCTTCCGACGCCCCCCACTCGGCCTCGATCCACCCCCGCCGCTCCATGCGATGCAGCGCGGGGTACAGCGAGCCCTCCTCGACGCGCAGCGCCTCGTCGCTTACCAGATGAATATGCCGGGCGATGGCATACCCATGCTTCGCCCCGCCGGCGAGCGTGCGAAGGATCAGCAGATCGAGGCTGCCTTGCAGCAGCGAATTGTCCGGCGCAGCGGGCATGGCCGTTCCCCTAGATGTTCTAGGGAAAAATAGCCGCGTTCCCCTAGAGCGTCAAGGGGTAGTGGCCGCGGACCGCGAAACGTTGACGTCTTTCGATTCGGCCCCAACCGGGCCGCGGATTGTAGCCGCGGGTGAAGCGCAGCGCAACCCGTGGAAGGGTGTGGAGCAAACGCAACTCGTGGATCGTTGAGTCTTCCTGGTCCTGCCCTGCCCCGAGGGGGCAGAGGAGTCGCCCGCGCAGCGGCCGCTCAGTCGAAGACAAACTTCTCTTCGAACTCCACGCCATGCGCACGGAGAATGCGCAAAAGCTCGGACTTGAAATCTTCCGCCTGATGATGCTCGGCTTGACTCGCAATGTACGTCTTCACGGCGTCCTCTCGAGATTTGCTGACCGAGAACACGCTGTATCCCTCCTGCCACGCGAACGCGGCAAGCTGGGGGAACGTGTCGTGCACCCACTTGCTCGACCTCGCCTTGACAGTGCGCATCAGGTCCGACACGGAGCCATTGGGCCTCCACCGGAAATACATATGCACGTGGTCTTCGATGCCGCCGATCTCGTAGAGCACGCCCTTTTCCGCCCGCACGATGCCGCCGATGTAGGGATAAAGACGCTCTGCAACGTCTGCCGTGATCCACGGAGCACGGCCCTTGGTGGAAAACACGACATGCAGCAGGAGTTGAGAGTACGTGCCTGGCATCGAACGTCCTTCGCCCCGCCGGGGCGAGCAGAAAATCGAGGGATCCTTTGTCCACGGGTTGCGCGTCGGCGGGGCTTGCGCCGCGCCGCCGCTTCACCCGTGGCTACAAGCCGGCGCCCCTCCGGGGCGAAGACCGGGGCGGCATTCGGCCCCAAACGGGGCCGCGGCTTGTAGCCACGGGTGAAGCGCAGCACAACCCGTGGAAGAAATTGTGTTCTGTGCAATTCCGCCCCGACGGGGCAGCGGACTTGTCTGCGCGGACGCGAGCGCCATCTCGGCGCGGAGGATGCCCACTCCGCATGGCGTGCACCTCACGTCCTTGGTAACTCACTGAGGTCCATCATTCGCGTGATCTGCGATAGCTTATTTATCAACGTCGTCGGCGAAACTCGCGTGTACAGGCTGCCTCGTTCCGTTTCGCCCAACGCTTCGATCAAGTCGGACTTGAGAAACACCAGTCCACGGCAATCGCTGCCTTCAGATGCTCGTGAATGTTGTCTAAACTCTGCGGCCGCTCACCCATCAGGTTGAATAACACGTCGTAGCCCAAGAACACCCGGTGCTTGATCTCAATCACAATTCGCCGTGCTTCCACGGGGTCCGATTCGGCCGTGCTGACGACGGCAGTTCCCTCAGGCGTAAGCCGAATCAAATTGTCTTGCGACAGCCACAGCCCGAGTCGATTGAGCGTTGCGATATAGCCGTTCACCGCGATCTGGCCCGACGCCTTGGGGAACGTATCGAACATCCATTTCGACAGATCATCGGGCGTGACGTGGTTGTCGCGGATATAGCGCAGAATCGCAACGAGCGTGTCAAAATACTGCTCTACGCCGCCTGGGAGCGGGTACTCCGAGGCATACTTATCCGCATTGCTTGCTCCGATTACCACGTTCCACCTTCAAGCGGTGACCAACCGGTCATTCCAGGAAATCAATTGTACTACACTGGCGATTACTACGCGCTGCCTCCTTGCACCGTCAGACCTTCCGCCGATCGTCCCCGCGTGTCCTGTCCAAAACGCGTGCGCACAACGTCACGAAGCGTCCAGCAAAAGAAATGCTGCGAATAGCCTGTCCTCGAAGAAGGCGTCCAGGGCAACGACAACTTTCTTGTTACGTTTTCTTGACTAGTGTAAAATCGGGTAGCGCGGGCGTTTTTCAGGGGCAAATGCATCGCGGACATGGCGACGAGTTGCTAATGAGAAGGCATTTCACCGTCGGAATGTTTGTCGTCTTGCTTCTCTTGCCGCAAAACTTGAGCGCAACGACCTATCGTGCTTCGATATTGGACCCTGGGCCCTCAATGCGCTTAGCAGCATGGGCAATTTCCGGCAAAGCCCAAGTCGGCGAAATCTGGATCGATTTCGACTCCGGACCATGGCATGCCGCGTTGTGGCCCGAGACGTCGGCCGCTCCGATCAGTCTCCATCCGTCAGGATTTGTCGCATCAAGTGCGTACGGGATCGCTGGATCAATCCAGGTTGGCAACGGCTACGGCCCTGCCACGGGCGGCGAGAGTCATGCGTTGCTTTGGCACGGTACGGCAGAGAGCGTGATCGACCTTCACCCGCCAGGGTTCAGAAGTTCCGGCGCCAACGCGGCCTCCGCGACGAGCCAAGGCGGCGCCGGTTATCCGATCGGCGACCTCAACTCCCATGCACTCCTGTGGCATGGAACTGCGGAGAGCGTCGTCGACCTTCATCCCGACGGATTCGACCAAAGTTACATCTGGGATGTCTCAGCAACTCGCCAAGTTGGCTGGGGCTTGGGTCCGGCGATGAGGCCGCCCGATACCTACTACCATGCGCTGTTCTGGAGCGGGACTGCGGAGAGCGTCGTTGATCTCCACCCGCCCGATTATGAGAGCACCTTCGCTATGGGCGTCACTGAGTCCATCCAGGTCGGCTATGGCATTGGCGAGGCTACTGACAATCACGGGCATGCACTACTATGGCGCGGCTCGGCGGCGAGCGTCGTTGATCTCCATCCTCCGGGCTTTACAGGGTCCAGTGCGGAAGCCGCCGCTGGGAACTGGCAGGTGGGGAATGGTCACGGACCTTCAACTGGAAATCAATCCCACGCCCTCGTATGGCAAGGCACAGCCGAAAGCGTCGTCGATCTCCACGGGTTCTTGCCGCAGACCGGACTGTCATTCACTTGGTCTCTCGCCACCGGGGTGAATGAAAACGGCGACGTTGTCGGATGGGGCGACACGGCAGATGGTCGTTTCGCGATCAAGTGGACGCTCGTCCCGGAACCCTTCGCAACTCCGTTGACGTTGACTGCATCGATCGCCATCTTCCTCGCTCCGACTCGGCGACGGGGTAAGCGGCCGTACTAGCGATGCGTAACACGAGGTTTTCGGGCGGCACGCCCAAGGTCCTCCGCAGCGCGTGGTGCGTCAAGGCGAAGCCCTCGCCGCTCCAACCACGCCCTGCGAAGACTGGGGCGTGACGCCCGCCCGAAACCCCCGGCTTGCGCCGGGGGCTATCCCCCTCCTGAACCCTGAACCCTGAACCCTGAACCCTG
>CAYSFP010000003.1:0-54514 GCA_964430075.1 uncultured Planctomycetaceae bacterium
TTCATGAACCGGAACGCCAGGTCCCGGTACATCGATTTTCCCGAGTGGTCCTGGTCCTTGTTGAAATGCTGAATGACGATGCCGTAAGCGACGCGGTCGTCGGCGACCGGATAGTCGTCGATGCCGTCGGTGAGCACCTCGGCGCCCTCGAGCGACAGGCCTGCATCTTGCACAGCGCCCCCTCGACCCGAAACATGGCCTTCGTGTCGTCCTCGGCGCGCGTCGGGCCAACCCAGGTCAGGATCGTATTGGCCGCCCAGCGCGAAGCGCCGGCGGCCTGCGTGTAAGCCATCGTCAGGCCCCCCGCGCCGAGCAGGACCATCGCGCCGTTCAGCGGCGGCACGAAAATCTCGTCGTCGATGTAGTAGCGCTTGCCCGGCAGGAACAGCGGCTTGTAGTTCGTAACCGCGTTGGCAAAGTAGCGGTTCAGAATGGCCGTGTTGGCCGTGGCCGCGATGGCGCTGTTCGGCACGAGGCCCAGATCCACCTCGCCATTGACCACATGCGCGTCGTCGCCCGCGGGGATGCCGCCCGCCCCCGTCCACCCCGTAAACGTGTAGAAATCCGACTGGTCCGGGTCGGCGGCGTTCAGCATCTCGTGGTGGTAGGCGATCCATTCGTCGCCCATGTCGTCGTCGTACAGCGTGGCGAACGCCACGTCGCCGGCGAAAAAGAAGTCGCGGAAGCCGTCGGTGCGCACGCGCGCGCCCAGGGAGATCAAGTCGATGCCCGTGGGCGTCAGGTTGGTCCCATCGTTGTCCCCGACTTCGCCGTCCAAGAACGCGCGCCGGCTGGTAGCGCCCGATCCCCACGCCCCGGCGACATGATTCCATACGTTCGCGGCAAAGCCGTCTTTGTGGCCCGCTCCCGGGCTGCCCGCTTGGAACGTCTGCGCATGGACCGGATCGCCCCCAATATCGCCGCGCAGCGTGAGCGCTAAAAGATTATAAGTGGAACCGCCGCTGTTGCTGTCGTACACGCCCAGCAGATGCATGGGCGCAGTCACGTTCGTGGGCTTCACCACCGCCAGCGCGGTCAGCGGCGTCGCCGTGGGGCCGCTGCTTGCGGCCGTGAAATATTGCGACGAGCCGCTGAGCGTCGTGGCCTTGCTGCCCTCGATGGGCCCGGCGGCGCCCCCGACCGTCGGCGACCCGGTGGCCGTCAGGTCGTAGTCATTCGACGTGCGATCGGCGCCGCCGCCAAACGGGTAAAACGCCACGACGTGCGGGGAATACGCGCTGTGGGCGCCGTAAGTTGTGTCGTCCGCCGGGAAGGTTTCTACGCTGAGGCTGCCGGCCCAGATGCGCAGCTTCTGCGTGCCGTTGTCGTCCGGCGAGAACTTGACCGCCAACAGCCCCGAGTCCGTGCCCGCGTTGTACTCGATGAGGTCCGCCGGCAACTGACTATTGCTACCGTCGATGACGCGGATGTCGCCCCCGTCGGCTTGCACTTGCGCGTGCCACGTCGTCGTAAGCTGGTGGAGGCTGATGATGTACGTGAACTCCGTCAGCTCGACAGGCGGATTGGTCAGCGTCAGCTCATCGTAACCGGCCCAGCCGTCGGGAAATGCCACGATTTGGTCCCCTCCAAGAGCCAACAGGTCCGTCCGCTGCCCGCCCTTTGCCCCAACAATCGATTCTAACCGGCGGATCGACGGCCGCAACTTTTTGGCATGTTCCGGCAGGAGAACTGCAAAGTCGCCCCTTGGCGTTCTCAGCGAGTAGGGTGCGTGAAACGCACCGGAGCCAGCGCGGGGTGCGGTGCGTTTCACGCACCCTACTTAACTGCAAAGCCGAAGCGTTCACCCTGAGATCCGCCGAAGGGTCTTGCTGGCAACATCCCCGACGACGGAAACCCTCAGGCAGACAGACGCCAGATTCTTCGGCCGACCCTTCGCAAAGCCTCAGGGCAGGCTCTCAGAATGACGTGCTCCCATGTTCCACCCATTTTGTCGGCAATATCTTGGGCTCCTCAGCGACTTGGCTTTCTCTGCGAGTAGGGTGCGTGAAACGCACCAAAGCCATCGCGGGGAGGGGGCGGCGCGGCGAGAGTCGAGCGCGGGGTGCGGTGCGTTTCACGCACCCTACTTGGGAGATTGATCCGGTATGTCAGCAATCGAGCTTCAAGGCGTGACCAAGTCCTTCGGCCAGAAGGCGGCCGTCGATCGGCTCGATCTGGCCGTGCCGGAAGGCTCGATCTACGGCTTTATCGGCCCGAACGGATCGGGCAAGACGACGACGCTGCGATTGATCCTGAGGATCTTTCAGCCCGATGCCGGCCGGGTCGTGGTGCTTGGCGCCGACCAGGCGAGCGTCGCCGACGACCGGATGGGCTACCTGCCCGAGGAGCGCGGCCTGTACAAGCGGATGAAGGTGCTGCCGCTGATCGAGTATTTCGCCCGCCTCAAGGGATGCTACGACTGCCGCGAGACCGCGATGCAGTGGCTCGAACGCTTGGACGCCGGCAGTTGGGCCGACAAGCGCGTTGACAGTCTTTCCAAGGGCATGGCTCAGAAGGTCCAGTTCATCGTCGCCGTGATCGCCCGCCCGCAGGTCGTGATCCTCGACGAGCCGTTCTCGGGTCTCGACCCCGTGAATCTCGAACTGCTGCAGGACGCCGTGCGAACGTTG
The DNA here is from genome assembly GCA_964430075.1 of uncultured Planctomycetaceae bacterium. GTDB lineage: Bacteria > Planctomycetota > Planctomycetia > Pirellulales > Lacipirellulaceae > Lacipirellula. The sequence continues at coordinate 2,631 of CAYSFP010000003.1, forward strand.
CGCAGCGAAGGCGCCACGGTCGTGCTGTCGACGCATGACATGGGCGTCGCCGAACGGTTGTGCGATGCGGTGTTCATGATCCACCAAGGCCGCAAGGTGCTCGACGGCACGCTGGCCGACATCCAGCGCAAGTATCCCGTGCGGTGCGTGCGGCTACGGCTGGCGGACGGCGCCGAGCCGCCGCCGCAGCTTCCCAGCGTCGCGACGATCACGCCCGAGGGCCGGTTCTGGTTGCTGACGCTCGCCGACGGCGCCGCGCCGCAGATCGCGCTCCGGCAGATTGCCGCGGCGCACGATGTGGAGCACTTCGAGGTCGTGCGGCCGACGCTGCATGACATCTTCGTGGACATCGCCCGCCCGACGGCCGAGCCACACAGCACGGAGGCTGCCTGACATGCGTAAGATTCTCACGATCGCCCGCCGCGAGTTCGACGCCATGGTGGCGACCAAGGCGTTTCTGCTGTCGATCACGCTCATGCCGATCCTGATGTTCGGCGGCATCCTCGTGGCCAGTCGCATGCAGAAGTTTGGCGACGTATCCGACAAGCGGATCGTGATTGCCGACGGCACGGGCGGCGCCCTGTTCGACGTGCTCCAGAAAGCTGCTGAGTCGCGCAACGCGGCCCTCGCGTCGGCGAAGCCCGAATTCGACGACGACAAGGAAGCTCCGCAGGCGAAATACGTGCTCGAGCGTAACGAGAAGGATGTGCTCGAGGACGCCGATCGGCTCGCACTGTCCGACCGCGTGCGCGACGGCGGGATCAAGGCCTTCGTCGAGATACCGGCAACGTTACTCGACGATCCTGCCGGCGGGGCCGTCGCCGCGCCGCCGACCGTCGAGTACTTCGCTCCGGCCGCCATGTTCTCGGAAGAACGCGGCTGGATCGAGCGCGTCATCAACGAGGCCGTGAAGGCCCGGCGCTTACAGGCGATGAATCTCGATCCCACGGTCGTCGCGCGGGCGACGGCGTCGGTTCCCGTGGAAGGCCGCGGCCTGGTGAAGCAGCTCGAGGACGGCCGCGTGGGCGGCGGGGAGGAAGGCCGCAAGATGGTTGCCATCTTCGTGCCATTTGGATTCATGATGCTGATGTTTATGGTGATCATGATGTCGGCCCAGCCGCTGTTGGAAAGCGTGATGGAGGAAAAAGGCGGCCGCATTGCCGAGGTGCTGTTGGGGTCGGTCAACTCGTTCCAGCTCATGCTCGGCAAGCTGCTGGGCAACGTCGCGGGATCGCTGACGGTCGTGGGCATCTACGCGGCGGGCGGCTATGCGCTGGCGGCGTACAACGGTTGGACCGATTTCATTCCGTGGGACCTTGTGCCCTGGTTTCTGGCGTATCAAGTGCTGTGCGTGCTGTTGTTCAGCGCGATCTTCATGGCCGTGGGTTCGTCGGTCACGCAGCTCAAGGAAGCGCAGTCGATGCTGCTGCCGGTGTGGCTGCTGTTGTGCATCCCGATGTTCGTGTGGCTGCAGGCGGTAAGAGAACCCAACGGCCCGCTGGCGACGGGGCTCAGCTTCTTTCCGCCGGCGACCGCGCTGATGATGGTGCTGCGACTGGCGTCGGAGGAAGTCGTGCCGCCGTGGCAGATCGCGGCGTCGCTGGCGCTTCTCGTGGCGTGCACGCTGGCGATCACGTTCCTCGCGGCCCGGGTGTTTCGCGTCGGCATGCTGTGGCAAGGCAAGACGCCCAAGCTGTACGAGCTCGCGCGGTGGGCGCTGCGCGGGTGAGCGCGTGAGGTCTGTAGTTCCCTTCGCCAGTGAATCGAATTCATTTCAACATAGCCGACCGTCGCTAATCTCTGCGTCCCGGAGCGACGCGCCGGTAATAGCCCAGCAATTCATTGCTGGGTTCGTATGAAACAGTTCGACTTGAAGTCCCGGAGGGACGGCTGGCATGTCGATCGCCCATCGTCCATTAGAGACTTTATTATCCAATATCGATTCCCCTCCCAGCGATAAACAGGATTATGCAAACGCTAGCAACGCGGGCGGTAGCGATTTTTGATCCCGTAGGGATCGAAGCCATTAGCCGGCGGCTGAGCGAAGCGACGCCGCCGGTGATTAGTCGAAAATTGCGTTTCCAACCTGGAGGGTTGGCAGCGCCTCTGCGAACCTTCCAGGTTCGACCGAATCGAACCATCCGTTTCCGGCGGTCGAGCATCGCTCGACCGCCGGCTAATGGCTGTGAACCCTCCGGGTTCGGCTGCTAGCCTTTGCATAATCCTGTAAATCGCTGGGCTACCATCAGCGCGTCCCTCCGGGACGTATCGAGCGTCGCCAGTCCGAGCCTATCGTGCACCCGGTGTGCGTGACTTGAAAGTCTTAGTACGGTTGCGCTGTGTGCGATCCCCCCGGCGTTCCCGCCCCGGCTATTCTGTCTGTTGGTTGGCGTTCGATTCGGTTGCGGCTCTTGCATTAGAAGTTGATTGCTCCCACGGCACGACTTCCACGACGCCCTCCTTGCGCCGGATCCGCACGCCGGCGCGGCGGAAGAAGCGTTCGGCGATTTCCTTGAATGTGCCCGCTTTGATGCGCGGGCGGCGCGGGGCGTCGAGGTCGACGCCGGCGGCGCGCAGCGCTTGTTCGTCGAACCGCAGTTGGTAGCCGATGGGCGCCAGGGCGTTGCGCATGTGCTCGATTCCTTGGAGCAGCGTTACGTCGCCGTCCATGTTGAACCGCACGCGGGCCAGCGGCACGAGGTTCGACGTGGCCGGCGCTTCGGCGACGATCTTTTCGAGGGCGGCGATGCGCTCCGCGGCGTGGGCGCGCAGCTCCTCGTCGCCAACGGCGGCGTTGCGCAGTTGTTCCCAAAGGCTGATCGCGATCTTGGCGTGCTTGCCGCGGCCGGAGCGCACGGAGCGGCGGCCGTCGAATGCAAGGTCGTCGTAACCGGCGGCGCCCAGCTCCAGGAGGCGCATGTTTTCTGCGGTGCGAACCGCTTCCCATGGCCGCTCGTTTCGCGCCGCGTAGCTCGCGATGAGCTGCTGGGCCGTGGCCGTCGCCGGGACGTCGTCCCACCGGGCGACGACGCCCTGCAATTGCTGCAGAGCCACATCGATGTTGGCCGGATCGCCCGTTTCCAAAAGCTGCTCGGCGTCGGCCAGTTGGCGATCCGCCCACTCGCTGCGGGTCGGGGCGTCGGCGATGCGCAGAGCCGGCCGCGCCGCGGCCTTGGCGCGGCGGTCGGCCAAGCCTTCTTCGAGCCATTGGAACGCCTGCTCGATCAAGCGCGCTTCGGGCATCGTGTGGCCGATGCCATTGACGGTGATCGGCGCCGTGCGAACGCCGATGCCTTGCCACCAGGGGCCGTACAGGTCCTCGACCAGCGGCGTGGTGCCGTCGTTCTCGCCGTTGAGGATCGCCATGCTGAGCCGCTGCCGCGCGCGGTCGACGTGCCAGGGCAATTGGGGCGGCGGCGGCGCGTGGTCGATGCACACGACGCCGCCGAAATACTCGGGCAGCGCGAGGGCGACCGCACAGGCGATTTGCCCGCCGCCGGAAAAACCGGATAGATAGGTGCGATCGGCGTCGATATTGAACCGGTCGCGCAGCTCGTCGAGGACGTCGAGCACGGCCCGGACGCGCTCGGCGGCAGGCCGGCCGTTGCCCATCTCGCGCAAGCCCGCGAACAGCACCCCGTGGGCGCGGCAGGCGGGTTCCCAGAACTGCCAACCGAGGGGACGATCGGACGGGGAGACGAAGATCACCAGCGCGAGGGGGCCGCCGGGGTTGTCGACGGGGCCGAAGTACTCGTAGCTCTGGCCGGCGGAGACGTAGTTGTTGAGCAGGCCCGATGGGGGTTCGGCGGGACTTTTGCCGAGGATCGGGTAGACCCAATCGAGCCGGGTGTCGGCCGAAACGGAGACTTTGTCGTCGTAAATCACGGTTTGGGCCGAGGCAACGCCGCCGAATCCCCACGAGGCCCCGGCTCGCAGGAGCGCTAAGCAGGCGACGACGACGGTGCGGCGACAGGTCATCAATCGTGTTCGAAACTAACGGCCAGCGGAAATCCACTGACGGATGAGGCGTCGAGCGGCATGGCGGAACGCTTGAAATGATAAACGCAACGGCCGAACGACTCCGAATGACTTGCGCAGGGCGGCCAGTTTGTGCGATGCGAAGTCTATTTCGAGGAGCTTCGTCCACAGATTGTGCGGCGGAGCGGCTGCGCCGCGGCGCCACCTCACCCGTGGCTACCGGTCTCCGCCCCGGTGGGGCGGCCCCGGATGATCGGCTGGGCGTTGGACATTTGTCTCGCTGGAAAACGCTCGCTGTTATAGTGGAAAGAATCCCATCTCACGGGTGGCACGCCCAAGTCCGCGCGGGGCGTGGTAAAACGCCAACGTTCACGGCGCCGCACCAGGCCCGGCGGCGGACCTTGGGCGTGCTACCCTCGTTTTCGGATAGGTTCCTCGCGCCGCATGCCCAAGAGCCGTCGAGTTGCGTTGCTGATCGACACCTCCACGTCGTGGGGCGTGCGGCTGATCAAGGGGATCAACAAATATGCCCAGGAGGTGGGTAATTGGCTGATCTACGTCGAGCCGCGCGGGCGGTACGAGATCTTCGGCGTGCCGCGGGGGTGGAGCGGCGACGGCATCATCGCACGTATCACGCGCGAGGAGCTGGCCGACGAGATCGTGGCGACGGGACTGCCGGCGGTCAACGTGTCGTGGTTTGCCTATCAGGGACCGATGATCGCGCGGTGCACGGTCGACGAACAGGCGACCGGACGGATGTCGGCCGAATATTTTCTGTCGAACGGGTTTGAGAACTTCGCGTATTGCGGCACGTCCGATCGACCGGGGTACGTCGACAAACTTGCCGAGTCGTACAAGCAAGCGCTGACGGCCGCGGGACGCGCGTGCCATCTCTACGCGCCGCCGCAGCAGCGGGACGGGCCGATCGCGTGGAATGTTTATCTGGCCAGCCTGGTGAAGTGGCTGAAGGCGCTGCCCAAGCCGGTGGCGCTGCTGTGCTGGAACGCGGCGCGGGGACGGCAGGTGACCGAGGCGTGCCACTACGCGGGGTTGCGCGTGCCCGACCAGGTCGCCGTGCTGGGCGGCGAGTACGACGAGCTGATGTCGCACATTTCCAACCCGCCGCTCTCCACGGTGGATCAGCCGTCGGAGCAGATCGGCTTTGCGGCGGCCGAGTTGCTGGCCAGCATGATGAGCGGCCGCAAGCCGCCGGCGCAGCCGCTGTTGTTCGCGCCGACGCGGATCGTGGTGCGTCACTCGACCGACACCGTGGCGATCGAAGACGAGCTGATTCGGGACGCCCTGAAGCTGATCCGCGAGCGGGCGTCCGAAGGAATCTGCGTGGCCGACGTGGTGCGGAAGCTCTGTGTGGCGCGGCGGACGCTGGAGCAGCGGTTCATTCGCCTGATGGGGCGGACGCCGGCAGCGGAGATTCGCCGGGTGCGGATCGAGGTGGCCAAGCGGCTGCTGATCGAAACGGATCAGTCCGTGGCCCTGGTGGCCCGCAATTCCGGCTTCAGCCAGCAGGACCTGTTTTCGCGCACGTTCCGCCGGAGCGTGGGGGCGCCGCCGAGCGAGTATCGCCGGCAGCATCGGGGCGGAGCGGCCGGCTCGGAATTGTGAAGATTTCGGACGCGCTGCCGGCGCGGGCAAAAAATGCCAAATAGATTGCGCAGGGTTTCGGTATGGTTCTTCACGCCGCAGAAGTACCATGACATGCGGTGATTTGTCGTTCTGCGGCGAAGCTCTCGACCGCAACGGCGCACCGTTTCCCTGGCCGTCGTGTTTCCTGGCAGACGTTGGGTTCGCCATGCATCGACTTGGGACGTTTGCCTGCGCAGTGATCCCGTTGGCCCTGTTGATCGGGTGCGGCGGCGGCAGCGAGATGGTGCCCATCCGCGGCGAGGTGACCTTCAAGGGCCAGCCCCTCGCCCGCGGGATCGTCAACTACTTACCCGCCGAGCCGAACAAGGGCCGCACCGCCAGCGGGCCGCTGCAAGCGGACGGCACGTTCGTGATGACGACCATGAAGGCCGGCGACGGCGTCATGCCGGGCGTCTACGATATTATCATCCACTCCTATGAAGAGAACCCCGACGCGCCCAAGACGCGCGAGGAGATCGAGGCGGCCGGCAGCAGCGGCCAGACGCCGCTGATCAAGTCGATCATTCCGGACAAATACGCATCGGCGGAGACTTCGGGCCTGAACGACACGGTGGACGACAACCACTCGGGGTTCAAGAAGATCGAGCTGAGCGAATAAAGAGCTTACGGTTTGGAATCGCCACGCGACAACGCTTTGCAGGGAGCGGTGAGCATGATTCGCACTGCGGAACGAACTCGGCCAGGGTTCACGCTGGTGGAATTGCTGGTGGTGATTGCGATCATCGGCGTGCTGGTGGCGCTGTTGTTGCCGGCGATCCAGGCCGCGCGCGAGGCGGCTCGCCGGGCAAGTTGCCAGAACAATCTCCGGCAAATCGGCACGGGGATGCACAACTACCACTCCGCGAAGGGTTATTTTCCCTACGGGGCGCACGACGGCGATTGCGAGACGCCGCTGTTGACCCAGAACCGAAAGGTGTGGACTTGGCGGACGCTGCTCCTGCCGTTCATGGAGCAGCAGGCCCTCTATCAGCAACTCGAGCCGTTGGCCAAGGCGAGCCAAGGCACGGGCTGCACGAATCCCGAAAACCGGCCGTGGGATCGGACGCCGCTGCAACAGCAACCGGTGCCGGTGTTCATTTGCCCCGGGGAGCTCGTCCAGGTGGGCGATCGCATGGACACGTGGTTTGGCCCGCCGACGGCGGCGATCGCCTCGTATTTCGGCATGGCGGGGCCGGTGGCCGCGGGACCCGCATCGTCCTGGGGCGGAGCGACCATGGTCTGCGGCAACTGCGTCGGACTGACCGCGTGCCCGTGCGTCTCGATGGAAAATCCCCGCGGATTCCTCCACGGGCAGATGGAAAACGGCCCTGGTTTGCTCGATATGTGGCCCAACAAATACTCGACGGGCGACGTGCCCGACGGCACATCGAACACGATTCACGTCGGCGAGTCGCATTGGGCGGACCCCGACAGCCACCAGTCGGGCTGCTTTGGCAATATGCAGTGGATGGCCACGTTCGCGGTTGCGACCTCGGTGTGGGGCATCAATACTGATTACGTCGCCCGCATGGGACTCAGCCTGAGCGACCACAAGCTTTACAACTACCTGACCGGATGCAACTTCCGCAGTTTGCATCCGGGCGGGGCCCATTTCTTGTTTGCCGACGGGTCGACGAGGTTTCTCGAGGACGGCATTTCGCCGGCGCTGTTTGCCAACCTTAGCCAACGCAACGACGAACGGATCGGGGATGACTATCGCCGCCAAATCACGGGCAGCCAGTAGCGCGAACCGCGTCCGTTGAACCAATTCGCAGAGAGTTGCTCTTCACTCCGCACAAGACCTTGCACAGTTTTAACAATAGTCGCACAGAACTTTGACGCACTCCCGTTAGGCTGTTTGAGGATCACGCTGGTCGCACATCGACGTTGTGGGCATGCCGGAAAGGCCTGCGCGTTGCGCGTCGTGCGCCTCCTCATTCGCTGCGCACGTGGGAGTCGCTGAACAAGCTCGCCTGGCGAAGCGGCCGCCGACTTGAGAGTTCCGTCCTCGGAGAACGACCCATGAAGGTTTCCGATCTGCGGCGCAAGCTGATCGCCACGCTCGCGGCCGGCGGGCTGCTGGCTCCCACCGTGCTGACCCCGAGCGTGCTGCACGCCGCCAATCTCGACACGAACCTCGTGATTAATCCGGGTTTCGAGAACGTCGACTTAAACATGTTTGGCGGCACGTACGATTCGCCGGCAATTCTCCAGTGGACCGGCCCGACCTCGTTCGCCTACGCCCACGCAGACGGCGGCGGCTTCGGCCCCGACTACGCCAACGGCGGCCCGCTGGCCGGCGGCGGGGCGTATTACTTTACGCCCAACAACATGACGCCCGATGCGACCGCGCCCGGGCAATACTTCCAGGACATCGACGTCTCGACCGGCCCCACCGGCACGCTGATCGCAGGCGGAACGGCGGCGTTTCGCGTGAGCGCGGACTTTGGGAGTTACGCAACGCAGGGCGACCTCGGACACGTGCACTTGAATTTCTTGAATTCGAGCAACGTCGCCCTCGGGTCGGCGGAAATCGTCAACCCCAATCCGACGACCTGGACCAACGTTACGCAGGGCGGCCTGATTCCGACCGGCACGGCCACCGTCCGCGTCTCGCTGTTCGGAACCACCCCCGTCGGCGGCGGGCCGGACGGGTACATCGACAATGTCGACTTTCGCGTCGTGAACGAAGTGATTCAATCCGCCCTGGCGGTGACCGTCGATCGGGCCACCGGGGCGATCACGCTGAGCAACTTCACCGGTAGTCCGCAGAATCTCGCTTCGTACTCAATTACGTCGGCCTTCGGGTCACTCGCGCCGGCCAATTGGTTGTCCATCGCCGACAACTACGATTCCGGCAATCCCGGGCCGAACCAGGTCGACGCGGCGCATGCCTGGACCGAACTGACGATGGCCGACGCTCACGGGGATCTGAGCGAGGCCGATCTCGCCTCCGGCGACGGCGCCACGCTGCCGCACGGTCGCTCGATCACGATCGGCAACGCCGGCGCTTGGATCCGCACCAATCGCGAAGATCTGGCGTTTGAATATATCTCGGGGGGCGCGGTGATCGCCGGCATTGTGAGCTACGCCGGCGGAGCCGCGGCGGCCGCGGGCGACCTGAACTTCGACGGCGTGATTTCGGCGGCCGACTGGCCCCTTCTGCGCGCCAATCAGAAAGGCGACCTGTCTGCATTGTCGTTGGCGGAGGCGTACCGCGCGGGCGACCTGACTGGAGACCGGCAAAACGACCACGCGGATTTTGTTGCCTTCAAACAAATCTTCGACGCCGCTAACGGGGTTGGCTCGTTCGCGGCCATGCTCGCAGCCGTGCCGGAGCCGTCGAGCTGCATCATCGTGCTGGCCGCGGGGGCCGTTCTCCTCCCCGTGCGCCGCCGCGAGCGAAGTCGTTCTCGTTAACCAGCTCTTTTGGGAAGCAATCCGATGAGAGACGCCCCGTGGCGAATAAGGCTGGCGGCGAGTTTCCTCGCCGCTTCATGCGGCTTGTTGTGCGGCGCGCCGGTCGCGCCGGCGGCCACGAACCTAAGCGACTCGCTCTCCGGTTTCACCGGCAACTCGACGGAGGCGGCCACTCAGGCGGCGCTGGCGGCCGCGGGGCTTGGCGTCACCAGTACTTCCGGCTTCGAGGAAGATCCGGGATCAGGGACGGTTTCTGACCCGACGATTCAGTTTGACGTCAACGGCGCCAACTTCGGCGGCCTGTTTCCCGGCGACGCCGGCCGCAACTTCATCCGCACGGCGGAGGCCGACTACGCCGATGTCAGCTTCGTCGCCGAGGTCACGTGGGTGACCGGCGACCTGGCCTCGCAAGCCGCGTACTTTGGTCTCGGCTCGGCCGAGTACGGCTCGTTTCGCATCGCGGATTGGGGCACGCCGTTCTCGGCGATTCAGTTGTTCCTGGAGGTGAACCTCGCCGAACCAAACGTTTTTACGCTCAAAAACGCGAATACCACCGCAACCTTCGACGCGGGCACGGCGGCGCCGGGCCTCGAGACGGGGACGAACCGGCTGCGCTTGACCTACGACTGGTTCGAAAAGACGGCGACCTTTGCGGTCGACGTGGCCTATGCCGGCGGAGCGTTCGTCGCCGACGTCACGACGCCGCCGGTCAACGTCGTCGATCTCTACGGCCCCGACGGCTGGCCGACCGAGCCGGCCCGCGTGTACTTCGGCGGCGACGACGGCACGACGTTCAAAGATCTGCAGGTCACGGTGTCGACGCCCTCGACGCGGCTGGGCGACTTCAACTCCGACGGCGACATCACGAGCGCCGATTGGGTCATCCTGCGGGACAATCAGCTTGCCGATTTGAGCGGTATGACATTTCAAGACGCGTACTTCCTCGGCGACGTGACGGCCGACCTGGCGAACAATCACGCCGACTTCACTGCGTTCAAGCAGATTTACGACGAGGCCAACGGCGTGGGCGCTTTCGCCGCCATGGCGGCGGGCGTGCCGGAGCCGTCGTCCGCGGCACTGGCGGCGCTTGCGGGGCTGCTGGCAAGACCGGTTGTTTGGCGGGCCCGGCGCCGCCGGGCCAACGAACGCGCTTCGCGATAACGCTCTTTACGCCACTCGAATTCACCAGCGACGAAAAATAGAAATCAAAGCGGAGTATTCCATGAAAATTACCAACTGGCGCAGAAAACTGGCCGCCACGCTGCTGGCCGGCGGATTGATTTCGTCGGAAACAGCCCGCGCCGCGGAGCTGGACGTCAACCTGCTGGTGAACCCCGGGTTTGAAGCGACGACGACGGCCATGACCGGCGATTATGGCGCCCCGCAAATCCTCGACTGGAGCGGCGTCGGGTTCGCGTACTCGCACAATCCGGAGACGACAGGCATCCCCGACTATGCCGACGGCGACGATCCGCCGAACGCCGGCGACTGGTACTTCACGGCCAATAATCAACCCAGCGCGGCCACCGGCGACATCCGCGAACCCGGCGTGTTTTATCAGGACATTGCGGTCAACTCGGGGGCGTCTGGAACGCTCATCGCCGGCGGCGAAGGCGCTGTCCGGTTCAGCGCCTATATGAGCAGCTATTTGAACGACAACGACTTCGGCATCATGCATCTGGATTTCAGAAACGCGCAGGGGGACTCGCTGGGGACCGTGGAGATCGCCGACACCGATCCCGGGCCCAATAACGTCTGGTCGCTCACGTCGGGCGTCTCGCTCGTGCCTCCGACCACGGCCACGATTCGCACGTCCCTGTTCGGCGGCGTCGTCAACAGCGGCACCGACGGCTATATCGATAATGTCGACGTGCAAGTCACGTCGGCGGCCAACGTCGTGCTGTTCGCTGAGGTGAACGCGACCACGGGGCAGGTGTCGATTCGCAACCTGACCGGCTCGCCCGTGGCCATCGATTACTACGAAATCACCAGCACGGCAGGAGCGCTGAACAGAACGACGTGGTCCAGTTTGCAGGATCAGAACGCGGGCGGGTTTCCCGGCGGCAACGGCTCGGGCAACGGCTGGGAAGAAGGCGGCGGGGGCGGCAATCTCGCGCTCAGCGAATCGTATCTCACCGGCAACAGCGTGGTGACCAGCGGCGCGACGGTCGGCCTGGGGGCGGCTTTCACGGGCGGCGGGGCTCAGGACCTGGCCTTCCGTTACGGCGTTGTCGGCGCCCAGCCGCTGTCGGCCGACTTTGACGGCGACGGGGACGTCGACGGCAACGACTTCATCACCTGGCAGAGAACCTTGGGCACGGCGGGCGGCCAGGGCGACGCCGACAACGACGGCGACGTCGACGCGGACGACCTTATGGTCTGGCGAAACGAATTCGGGTCGAATGCCTTTGGCGGTCCCAGCACCCTTGTGCAGGGTTTTGTCCGCTACGTTTCCGGCGCCGCGGCGATTCCCGAGCCGAATGCGGCAGTTCTCTTGGGCCTGGGCGCCGGCTTGTTCGCATTTCAACGCCGCGGTTCCATGCCAGGAGAGCCGCGCAGTGCGGCGACGGATGAGACCTGAAGAGCGTCTCGCCGCCAAAGGGGATCAACGCAAACCTCGATGCAAGGATTGAATAGGCCATGACACGCACGTGCTGGACGTCCGGCTTGCTCGGGCTGCTGGTGGGGGGAGTTCTCGCGGCTCCTGCGGCCGGCGCCGTCACCTTGGACCGCGACTATCGTTTGGGCGACAACCCAGGCGAAGGCGCCGTCAATGGCGCGGATGTCGGCAGCGGCAACGGCGACGGCGCCACCTACGACAGCGCCGGCGTGCCCACGATGGGGCAGCTTCCCTTTCTGACGCCCGTCAACACGCCGAATTACGTCGCCATTACGGGCCGACCCGATGGAGGCGGCGGCCGCGGCATCGAGTTCAACGGCGCCGAAATGGAGTATCTGCGCGGGCCGTTTTTGGGCTTTCCGCAAGTCTCGTTTTCGTCGTTCGAAAACCAGGGGACGCTCGACTACACGGGCATCACCGACCGCGGGTTTCAGTTCTGGGTGCGGCCCGCGTCCAATGCCGCACAAATCCTGGTTTCGGACACCGAAGCCCACGCCGTGCGAATTCTGGCCAACGGCAACTATGCCATGACCTATTCCGGCACGACGATCGACTCAGGCGTGGCGGCCGCGCCGGGCGTGTGGCGGCACATTGAAATGGTTTCAGCGCCCGGCGCCTTTGGCCAGGGCCGGCTGTACATCGACGGCGTGGCCCGCGCCGTGCGCGCGGCCGGCTCCTACCCCGCCCAACGCAGCGACCTGGTCGTCGGCTCCAACACCGGCGGCGACGAATTCAACTTCACGGGGGGCACGACGGAATTCTTTACGGGCGTGATCGACGATTTGAAGATGTTCGTCTTCGGCACGACAACCAGCGCCACGCCCGTCGACTACGGCAGCTTCTCGCTCGACGAGGACAACGATTTCGTTGCGTTTCAACTCAGCGGCGTGCCGGGCGACGTCGACAATTCGGGAAGCTTCACCTCCGCCGACGTGACCGCGTTCATCGCGGGCTGGCGGTTCGACAACCGGGTCAACGGCGTCCGCATCGGCGACCTGGCCTCCTTCGGCAAGGGCGATCTGAACTTCGACGGCATCACCGACATCAGGGATCTGGCCATCATCCAAGGCCTATTGCCCGCGGCGGGCCTGCCGCTGATCAACGCTGCGCAGTTGGGAGTGCCCGAACCCGCCGCCGGCATCCTGGCGCTCGTGGCCGCGGGCGCGGCTGGGGGGGTTCGACGAGCGGCTGAGCGGGGGCGCCGTCGACGCCTTTCGTCGTAGGCGGCGCAAAAAACAGCTTCGTCGCGCGGCGGGTTCGCGATAGACTGACCGCTGTCGCCGCATGCCTCGCCGCCCGACGCGCCCTGCGCGGAACGATTTGATCCCGTCATCCCCCACTGCCGAGAGCCGCCTGACGCGGTGGCTCGATCGCGCCCACCCCGCCGTGCTCAACGGGTACCTCGTGGCGCTGGCCTTTTCGACGTACTTCTGCATGTACGCGTTTCGCAAGCCGTTTGCCGCGGCGAAGTACGAAGCGCTGTATTTTCTCGGCACGCACGTGGAGCTGAAGACGGCGCTGGTCATCGGCCAGATCATCGGCTACGCCCTGTCGAAGTTCGCGGGCATCAAGGTGTGTTCCGAAGCGAATCGCCGCGGCCGGGCGCCCACGCTGATCGGCCTGATCGTCGCGGCCGAGCTGGCCCTGGTGCTGTTTGCCGTGCTGCCGCCGAACTGGAAGGTTGCAGCCATCTTTCTCAACGGTCTGCCGCTGGGCATGGTCTGGGGACTCGTGGTGCTGTATCTCGAGGGGCGTCGCACGAGCGAGCTGCTGCTGGCCGGGCTGAGCTGCTCGTACATCATCTCCAGCGGCGTGGTGAAGAACGTCGGCCTCGCCCTCATGGCGGGCGACGGGTTGTTCGGACTCGAATTCTTGCGGCTGCCGGCGCCGGTGTCCGAGACCTGGATGCCCGCCGTGGCGGGATTGATCTTCCTGCCGGCGTTCTTCGTCTCGGTGTGGCTGCTGAATTTCACGCCCGAGCCGACCGCGCAGGACATCGCCGAACGCACCGAGCGGCTGCCCATGTACCGCGACGACCGCCGCAGCTTTCTGCGTCAGTTCGCCCCGGGCATTGTCCTGCTTGTCGGAGCGTACTTCTTCCTGACCGCGTTTCGCGATTTTCGCGACAACTACCAGGTCGACCTCCTCACCGAGCTGGGCTACCGCTACGAAGATCACAAGCACGCGATCAGCCTCATGGAACTGTGCGTCGCGTTGGGCGTCATGGCCGGCATGGCGGCGCTGTTTCTCGTCCGGGACAACCGCCGCGCTCTGGCAAGCGTGTTCGGTTTCATGGTTGCCGGCGTGCTGGTTCTCGGCGGGGCGACGGCGCTGTGGCAGGCCCAGGTCATTAGCGGCATGTGGTGGGTCTTGTTGTTGGGATTCGGCGTGTACGTCACCTACGTACCGTTCGGCTCGGTGCTGTTCGATCGATTGATCGCGTCGACGCGCGTCGCCGGCACGGCCGTGTTCGCCATCTACGTGGCCGATGCGTTGGGCTACACCGGCAGCGTGATCGTGCAGCTTTACAAGGACCTCATCGCGGGCGATTCGACGCGCACCGACTTTCTGGCGCGGTTCGCGTATTTCATGTCGGCCGGCGGAGCCATCGCGCTGGCGGGCAGCGGATGGTACTTTCTGACCTGGACGCATGCGCCAGCGGTCGAAACAGCGGGGCTTGGGCCGGTCGCAGAATCGCCGTAATCGGCCGACTCGCATGTGGCGCCGACTCGCATGCGGCAGAGTCGCCGTGTTCAGAAGGCCCCAGGAAAGGCGGCGCACGATGCGGCGCCGTGGCGGGACAAGGAAGCAAGTAGCGGAGGAGGGACTCGAACCCCCGACACGCGGATTATGATTCTGCGGGCCGAACTCTGCAACCCTCAGCCGCCTAAGGACTTAGAACATCCGGAGCAAGGTCGTTGCACCTATCGTTGCACCCGGGTCCATCTGAGCCACGATCTGGCGGCGCTGATAGGCCGGTGGCCGACACTATCGGACAGGCGACGACAAGCCTTGTCAGTACTATCAAGCGCCGACTCTTAATGTCCTGCTCAAGTCCCCATTGATCGCGTCAGCCGACTGACGCCTTGCACGCGCCGGTTGATTTCACGTGCGAGGCCCCGCCGCTGCAGGGCCACCACTGGCTGGAGCGCAGCGCTGAAATCAGCGCCCTCAGGGACTTGAATTGAACGACAGCCCTTGAACATCGCCGCATATTAATGTAAATAGTCCTAACATGAAAATCACGTCCTCGACCCGAAGCTACAACCAAACGGCCAGGGCGGAAGCCGCCGCAGCGACGGGACGGCGGATTCTCGACGCCTTTCTGAAGCACCTTAAGGAGACATGGTACGACGAGATCACGCTGGACCGCATTGCCGAGGACGCGGGCGTCACCGTGCAAACCGTCATTCGTCGCTTTGGCAGCAAAGCTGGGCTGCTGGCTGAAGCCATCGTCGCGATCAAGCTCCAAGCCAAGCAGCGCCGCGCCGCAGAGTCAGGGAATCTCGATCAACTCGTCAAACACCTCGTCGACGGCTACGAAGCAACGGGCGACACGGTCATTCGACTGCTGGCGCTAGAAGAACGCCATCCCGTGCTTCACGAGCAAATGGAGCTCGGCCGAGGTTGGCATCGCACCTGGGTGCGAAAGGCCTTCGCCGCTGAACTGGACAAACTCCGGCCGAAAGAGCGCGAGTCCGCGCTCGATGCACTGGTCATCGCCACGGACGTCTACACCTGGAAGCTCTTGCGGCGCGATATGGCGAGGAGCATTAAGGCAACGGAAGCGACGCTGAGGAAGATCATCCGATCGACGTTGGTTGCCTACTTGAATTGAAAGACGAACGCGAGTTCAGCGACAGGACAGTTAACGGCATTCCCATTCCGAGGAAAATCAAATGCAGATTGCAGTGATGCAATTGGCAAGTCTACTCGTCGCGCTCGCAGTCGCCTCTGTCGCTGCTGGACAAACACAGGTCCAAGTCACTGGGGGCACAATTGAAGGCACGATCGGCGAAGACGGCGTCCGCGTCTTCAAGGGCATTCCCTTCGCCGCCCCGCCGACGGGCGACTTACGATGGAAGCCGCCGCAGCCAGTCGTGCTGTGGGAGGGAGTCCGAGAGGCCAAGCAGTTCGGGCCAGCGCCGGAGCAGGGTCGCATTGCACTTCTGAGCTCGGGCATGGAATACAGCGAAGACTGCCTGCACATCAATGTGTGGACCGCCGCGAAAGATGCAACTGAGAAGCTTCCGGTCTTGGTCTGGATCTACGGCGGGGGTTTCAGCGGCGGCTCTAGTGCCGATCCAATGGGCCAAGGCGGCTTTCTCGCCAAGCATGGCGTGGTGTTCGTGACATTCAACCACCGCGTTGGTCCTTTGGGTTTTCTCGCTCATCCTGAACTCAGCCGTGAAAACGGCGGCAGCTCGGGCAATTATGGCCTGCGAGACCAAATTGCCGCACTGGAGTGGGTCCGCGACAACATCGCGGCCTTTGGAGGCGACCCAGCAAACGTCACGCTGTTCGGCGGATCTTCTGGAGCGATCTCGGTAAGTATGTTGGCGGCGTCGCCGCGTGCTAAAGGACTGTTTCACCGGGCGATTTCCGAGAGCGGCGGCGCGTTTGCGCCGCCTCGAACCGCCGCGGACCAGTTTGGGCAACTCGCTCCCACGTTAGAAGTTGCTGAGCAAGAGGGAGAGAGGTTCCTTGCCTCAATTGACGCGAAGGATATCGCCGCTGCGCGCGCCCTGCCGGCCGAAGCTGTCCTCAAAGGCCGGAGCGGCCTGCCGTGGCCAAACTTCGACGGGGACGTGCTGCCCGGTGACGTCTACGAACGCTACGAAGCTGGCAAGTTCAACGACATCCCGCTCCTTGCGGGCACTACCTCGGACGACGGAGCACTCTTTGCTGCTTTCCAAACTGTTACTCCGGAGTCGTTTGCGGATGACATCCGCAAAGCCATGGGCGACTACGCCGATAAATTTCTGGCTGCCTATCCTCACGACACGCCGGCCGCAGCACTCCGGTCAAAGAAGGATCTGTTTGGCGACATGCTGTTTCGTTGGTCCACGTGGACGTGGGCGCGTATGCAGTCCGAGCACGGACAACACAAGGCCTTTCTCTACTTCTTTGACGAGCCACAAGGCGGAGCAGGCCACGGCGCTGACGCTCCTTATATCTTCGGAAAACCGCCAGAGTCCGGTCTTCCATTCTTCAGGTCAGTGAAAGCCGAGGACGCGGACCTATCGCGTCTGATGGTCCAATACTGGATCAATTTCGCCAAAACGGGCGATCCGAATGGCGAGGGCTTGCCTCAATGGTCACCATTTACTGTTAAAGATTCCAAGGTGATGGTTTTTGATCACTCGCCGTCGCTGGAGCAGATTCCAAACTTACAACAGCTCCAAGCGTTGGATGTGTTCTTCGCGGAGCGGCGTGGGAGCGCAAGCAATCATTAACGCTTCAGGAATGACTCCGACGAATCCAAATCTTCCAAGAAAACCAAGCAGAGAGTTGTGATGAAGTCGCGTATGTTGCTTTCCTTCCGCCAGACGGCACTATGCACGCTTTGGAACATCCTGCTGTGCGGCGCACTGCCAGTGCTTGCCAACGACGCGACGCCCGCTTCCTCCAACGTCCCGCGAGCGGAGTATCCGAAGATTCACTCCGATGGGCGGGTCACATTCCGGCTGAACGCGGCGGCCGCTACGAAGGTGCAACTCCACCCTGGTGGCGACGGACTGGGTCAGGGGCCTAGCGACATGGCGCGGGAGGACGACGGTCACTGGAGCGTGACGACGTCCGCTGTTCCAGGATTCCACTATTACTGGTTCGTGGTGGACGGCGCCATCGTCAACGACCCCGGCAGCGAAACGTATTTTGGCTGGGGTCGGCAGTGCAGCGGAATTGAAGTTCCCGAACCGGGGGTGGATTTTTACGACGCGAAGGACGTGCCGCACGGCGAGGTGCGGACGCTCTGGTATCACTCCAAGGTGACGGGTAAGCCGCGTCGAGCGATGGTGTACACCCCGCCCGATTACGACAAGGGGACGGATAAATTTCCAGTGCTCTACCTCCAGCACGGCGCCGGCGAGGACGAGCGAGGCTGGACGAGCCAAGGCCGGGCGAACTTCATTCTGGATAACCTCATTGCGGCCAAGAAGGCTAAGCCGATGATCGTGGTTATGGATAGCGGGTACGCGGAGCGGATTGGACAGGCGAGCTGGCCGCTGGACTTCGGCCCCTTCGAGGAGGTCCTCACCGGCGAGCTGATTCCCAAGATTGACGCCGCCTACCGCACTCGCGCCGACCGCGAGCACCGGGCCCTTGCAGGTCTGTCGATGGGCGGACTGCAGGCGCTTCACATCGGACTCAAGCACCTCGACCAGTTCGCTTCCATCGGCGCCCTCAGCGCGCCGGTCTTCGGCAAGTTCGACGTGAAGAGCGCCTACAACGGAGCCTTCGCCGACGCGACGGCGTTCAATGAGAAAGTCCGCCTGCTTTGGCTCGGCGTCGGCGGTGCAGAGGAGTGGTTCGTTGCTGGCGTGAAAGGAATGCACAGCGGCTTGGACGAGGCCGGCGTCCAGCATGTCATGTTCGAGTCGCCGGGCACGTCTCACGAGTGGCAAACGTGGCGACGTTCGCTGCTCGACTTCGCACCGCGCTTGTTTCAAGACTAAGCCACGTTAAAGAGCTCGAGACTCCGGGGTCGTTCCCGCAAAGCTCCAATCTTCCTGGTAAGGCGAGTGACATCATGAACAAAGTCAAGTCGATCGCGTTCTCTCTGGTTTTGTTATATGCGCCCCATTTGACCGCTCAGCCGGGGGAGGAGGCGCAGCCCGTCAAGATTGATGTCACGGGGACTTGGGTTGCAGCGGTCGAGGTTGCCGGCCAGGCCGGAGCGCCGCGTTTTACGTTCGAGCAGGAGGATGACGCGGTCGCCGGAACGTACACGGGGCTTCTAGGCGAACAAAAGGTGACGGGTAAAGTCACCGGCGACAAGATCCGGTTCGAGTTCACGACCGACCAAGGCCAAGTCGTCTACACGGGCAGGATCGATGGCAACGCCATGGAGGGGGACGTCAAGTACGGCGACGCATTCTCTGGCACGTGGTCAGCGACGAAAAGCATTGACGTCACGGGCGCCTGGCAGGCAAACGTGGACGTTGGGGGCCAAACCGGTGAGCCAGTTTTCACCCTCAAGCAGGAGGGCAACAAGGTCTCGGGCAAGTACAAGGGCTCCTTCGGCGAGCACGATGTGTCGGGCACCGTCGCAGGCGACAAGATTGAATTCGAAATCTCCATCCCCCTGGGCAAGATCGTCTACACCGGCACGATTGATAACGACGCCATCAAGGGAGAGGCGAAGTACGGCGACCTCGCAGGGACGTGGACAGCCAAGCGAACGAGCGGCGGCGAGGAGACGAATCCAGCAGCTTCGCAGCCGGAGCGGTATTCGCCTGGCGTGCTTCTCGAACGGGACATCGCATACATTCCGGACGGTGATGAGGCTCAGCGGCTGGATTTGTATCTGCCGGAGACGCCTGCCGAGTCTCCGCTCCCGCTCGTCGTTCATATTCACGGCGGCGGCTGGATGGGAGGAAGTAAGTTTCCGTGCCCGTTTGCGAGTCTGGTCAATCAGGGCTATGCAGTGGCCAGCGTCGAGTACCGGTTTAGTCAAAAGGCAGTGTTTCCGGCGCAGATTCAGGATTGTCAGGCAGCCATTCGCTGGCTGCGGGCAAACGGTCAGCACTACAACCTCGATATCGATCATGTCGGCGTCGTGGGCGGTTCGGCTGGCGGGCACTTGTCGGCCCTCGTCGGCGCCTCTGGCGGCAAGAAAGTCTTTCCGGTGATCGGCGGGAACGAGGAGCAGTCTGACCGAGTGCAGTGCGTGTGCGACATCTTTGGCCCCACAAACTTTACGACGGTGATGCAGCAGGCGGCGGATGACAAGAACGTGCGCAACATCTTCACGTTCAACTCGCCGGACGATCCGTATTCGCGGCTCATCGGATTAAGCCTGGAGGCAGACCGAGGGAAAACTGATGCAGTCAGCCCCATTCATTATGTCAGCAAGGAAACTCCACCCATGCTGATTCTGCACGGCACGCACGATGCCTTGGTCCCTTACGCACAGAGCGCGGAGCTGGCGGGGGCGCTGGAGGCCAACGGCGTGCCAGTATGGCTGCAGACGCTGACCGGCTCAGGTCATGGCGGACCCGCATTCGAGAAACCTGAGATCAGTGCATTGATCCAGAAATTCTTTGACAAATACCTCAAAGGCGCCGACGTTGAAATCGAGTTGGTGCCGGAGTCTGAAATCTCGGTCGAGCCGTCTAAGTCGGCGGCGGATTAGTATCCTTCTAATTTGACCAAAGGAAGGCTGCCTGACGCCACATTATCGGGCACTGATGTTGCCCCTTCGACGCTTAGATGGGTCTTGTGAGCGATCATGAGGCGGACGGCAGGCGTGCGTCGGCGTTCACGACCTGCGCAGAATGTGCCGAATCGCTTGGCCTTGATTCGAGACGTACTCTGCGTTTAACGCCAGGACAAAATGGCCGAAGTTGACACGGCGGGGTTCGAGTCTGGCCGGCCGACGGCACGCGGATTCTGATTCTGAGGGCTGAACTCTGCAACCCGCTACCGTATCCTGATTTAGGAGTAACGCGTAAGGGCCGTTGCACCTATTGTTGTACCTGCGTCGAGACCAGTAGGCTCCTTGCCGAATTTGGCGGTGCCAACCGGTTAGCCCACTCACCCCGGTTGGCCGTCTTCTATGAAGTGGCGGGAATCGAACGTGGCGGACAATAACTCGATCACGTTAGCGGGTGCGGACTTACGGCACGAGACAGATGCAATGGTAGCGCCTGGGCATCGCGCAAGCGACATAGTCGGTCATCATTCGGCATCGAGTGACAACTTGGTTTTCAATCCGGAGCTTCACGCAATTGCCCGCGTTTGGGATTCGCTGCCGATGTCACTTCGCAAAGCCATCGTCGCCCTATGTAGTTCCGCCAACGAAATAGTTCCTAGCCCTGCCCAGGAATAGCCGTTGCGATCTGGTTTGCTATTGGAGTGTAGAGGTCTGTTTCCACCGAGTCGGTTTCAATTGAGACGACAAGCGAGTATCGAGCCTGCTGCGTGAATCGACGAAGGTGGGGACGCTCTTTCCACCAGCCTGTTACCGGAAAAACCGCGATAATCCCTGACGCCGCGAGTTGGGGAGCCGTCCCCACCCAGGTGTCAGAGTGGATTGAACCCTTGCAGCGAAGTTGCGAGCCAAGCTGCCACTCGCGATCATCGCTGCCTCCATCGATCTCTTCGTCTTCATCGCGGGCCGCTTTACTGACGCGCTTGCGGAACTCGTCTTCGGTATCTTCTGGCCGCTTCACGTCAAAACGAAGTCCATGCGACCCATAGCGATGCTTCCGTGTCCATCCACGGCGACCGGGGCTCGGTTCGATGAAGTAAGAGAGCGTGACCCGCATCCGAACATCGCTTTCCAAGAGCTGCTGCAAAACGGCCGTCGGCCAAGGCAAACGATGCAAATGCATCTCGTGCGTCACAACCCGCGCCGGAGTTTTCTTATAGGGTTGTAAGGACGACTCGACGATCAGCGTCACCGCATTGCTCGCGCTCCAACACGCAATGTCGAAGTTCGGCACGCCGAAGCCGCAGCTCCGCAAGAGTAATTCGCGGCTCCCGCCCGCCATCTCTTCCATCGCTGGCGTCCACCGCGCTGAATGGATCATCAGGGCACGTATCGTCTCTGGCCTTAATGACGGATATTCAGCCCAAAGTCGGGCTGCAAAACGTGCCGCCAATGCCGTTGCCGCGCTTGTGTCGCCAGTCGTTGTAATCAGCTCGCCAGAGGGGCTCACACGGGTGGTGAGCAACGACAGGTCGTCGATGAAGTCCGCTTGTCCCGTCGCCGGGTTGATTGCAACATTACCGCCCTCCATCAAAATGTCGGGCTTGAGCGGCCAGGTCTTGCTGCTCCAAATCCAGGAGGTCCTACTTGCAGGACTTAGACCGCCGTTCGGCGCCACCGGCTGCCATCCGCTGTACTCAGCCTGGCCTATTGAACATCGTTCCGTGAACGCACCAACCGTCAACGCGTTCCACGACTGAGCCGGATCTTCGATGCCCTCAACTAGATTTCTGTCTGGATACTCGTGGCGAAGCTCGGGAAGGAGATTCCCGGCTGAGACCAATAACAATCGCGCGGGGGCGTCTTCGCCGCCAAAACAGAGCTGGTCGACCGCAGCAGACCAGGAAGAGGGGGCTCCGTTGTCGCGCCCTTCAGCCGTTACTGTCAAAGAAAACGCCCGCTGTACTCGCTCGGGCGCCGCGATCTCGATTCGTGACGCAGCTTGTTGCGTCAACTGGCCCCACAATTCCGGATCACTCGGATGACCTTCGGAAATAAGCTTCACCGACTCAAGGCAATGCTTAAGTTCGATTGCGTTAGTTGCCCCCAGCACGTCAGTTAGGCAGCCGTACAAGGCGAGCCCTGCCATCTCGGTGCCATGGCCGCTCAAATCAGCCGCGCTCCAGGCGGGGTCCAGCGAGAGTACATGGGCCTCATCAATTAACAATTCAAGCAGCGGATGTCCTCGGTTCACGCCCGTGTCCAACTGACACACCGACGATGCCGCGGGATCGGTCCGCTGAAGTCTCAGACGAGCATGTTCCACAAATTCGGCCTGATCAGATTGCGAGAGGGCGATGAACTCGCCCGAAAGCAGCTTTGCAAGCCGAAGTTCAGCCAATAAGTCGAATAGATTCTCGACCGCCGAAAGCTGCTGGGCGCTCCCCTTGGCAATCACTACTTGCCGCTCAGGGAATTTAAGTACGCGCTCTGGCACAGAAATGCCCGCAAGAGTGGCGCGTCGTCGAAATTCGCTCGATGCATCGGTAGCATCGTCCAACTGGGCAAGCCAGATTTCCCACCATCGCTCCTCGGTCACATCGCCCGGAAACGCGCCCGCATCTCGCCAAAAGCTTTCGAGCGAAGCAAGCTTTACTTCGCTGATACTTTCAATGAGATCCTTGTGGCGCGCTTTTGGCACACGCCCCTTCGTGTCCTTGGTTGCGTACTCTTCCAGCCGCCTGATAAAGAATGTCAGCTTGCCCTCAGGCACAAAGACAGTGGCATGCATGACGCCATGCTCATCGACTCGTGCGCTTCGCAGTTCAATTCTCTGCTGGCGCGCGTCGAGGCTCTCAAGCTTCAGCTTGAATCCCGGGTCGCTTCGAAAATCGAGCACAAGGCCTTTTGGGGGCGGCACAGTTGGGCTGGAATCTCGCTGCACTTCCGCAGCTAGTCCAGCCTCTTGAATCTGTGCCGTCAGCGTCACGGCGTGAGGAGCGCGATCACGAGGCGGCACTTTATACTCGCCCGACCCGACCTTGCGCGGATACTGATATGGCTCCGCACTCCCGCTCTCTTGGGGAAAGAGATGCCGCAAAGGAGCCATGGGGCAAGTCGCTTATCCGAGTAAACTTGACGAGTCGTAAGCCGGAAGGGTACGACGGCGCTCGTCCAACAACTCGGCGAGGCGACGGCTCGTGACTTCCTCCAAGTCTTCAATGATACAAGATTTTGCGGCGTCATCGCAGGCCCGCGCTATTTCCGAATGGCTTAGTCCAGCGGCTGATTTAATCAGAGTCCCCCAATCTGGCCGAGCAGCAAGGAATGCCCGTAGGCGATTCTTGATGAGCAATTTGATTTCTTCGTCTGAAGGACGCGAGTAGCGGACAACGTCGTCGAATCGCCGAAACAACGCTTCGTCAAGCATCTCGACATAATTCGTTGCAGCAATAATGAGGCTGTCGGAGCGATCCTGCTCCAAGAACTGAAGGAATGAATTCAGAATCCGTCGCACCTCACCCACGTCGTTCGTCGCGCCGCGATCAGTTCCAATTGCGTCGAACTCATCGAAGAGATAGACGCCTCGCGTTTGCGTCATTGCCTGAAACACGAGGTGCAATTTGGCCGCTGTCTCGCCCATAAACTTGGTGATGAGACCATGCAGTTGAACGGCCAAGAGCGGTAGCTGCATTTCACCGGCGAGTGCCGATGCGGACATCGTTTTGCCGCATCCAGGCGGGCCCACGAGCAGCAGCTTTCGCCTCGCTGAAAGTCCATGACCGCGGAGCTTATCTTGGTGGCGGTACTCATGGACCACGCGCTGGAGCGAAGCGCGGGCCTCATTGGCAAGCACCATTTCGGAGAGTCGCGTCTTGGGATAACTGACGGCGAGCAGTCCCGCGAGTTCGCCCAGAGGGCGAGTGATTGGCACCGAGCCGCCAATCCGACCAGCGCTCTGCTGCCGTTTGATCTCATCGACGAGATCACGCAACTCTTGCGCTAATTTGGCGTCGCCTTTGCGGGCTGAATGGGCGGCAATCTGCAACGCTATCGAGACGAACTGTTCGCCGTTTGCGTCGCTGTAACTTCGCAGTAGGGATTTGAGCTGCGCCGCCGTCGCCATGACTGTTCACTCGACCAAGGACCAAAGGCGCCCGTCTCGGACGTACTCCTCGAAAAAAACTGCGTTCGATTACCAAAACTCCAAGCCGCTGTCAAAGCCAGCGTGACTGCGGTAGCGTCCATTTTCCGCCACTCGCGATCTCCGATTCCAGCGTATCACAACGCCTTGGCTAGCTGTACTAGCGGGAGCTTTCCCGCGAATTTTTTGGAACTTTGGGGACTGGGCGGCAAAACGAGGACTCTGTGAACTCTGATTTGCTTAGCGTACCTATCCGCGCTACTCTGGGCTGTCCGGCTCCTACTGACCGCGCGTTTGGCAAATGCCTTTTTGGTCTTTGCCAAACCCCAGCGGTGCATCCAAGCAGGGTTGTTTCACAGGTTTTTGGATGCGGTTTTTCTTGAAGGAGCCACAAAATGGCTACGACGACGGCTAAGAATGGCACGGTGAGGAGCTACTCGGTATTCTCCAAGGCTTACTTCCCGGTGCAAGTCGGCGTGTTCGAGCACTCGAATGACGGCAAGCTGAATTACAGCGTACACCTTACGCGCATATTCCGCCGAGACGATCAGAGCGAGTGGGAATCGACCGACTACTTGAGGACCGAGGACTTGCTTCCTGCGGCCCGCCTACTCGGTGAGGCTTACGAAGAGATTCAGGCCCTCAAGGACAAGGCCTATCGCGAACGTCAGCAGGCAGCGGCGAAGGGAAATCTCAACTAGATTTCCCGTTTCGACCGACCTCGCTTCCGTCAGTCCTTCAAGCCCCAGGTTGCAGTATGCACCGCTTCCTGGGGTTTTTCTTTTCTCGCCGCGATCTCGTGGCGTCCTGCGGACACTCCACACAACCCGCAGTGCTCCTCGCAGGGTGATTTCCCTTGCGACGCGTCCCTGTCATCGCCTGTCACTCCATGTCGCCGCTGGCCAGGAGGCGTCTCATCTTTTCTCTCGATTTCTCAAGGGCCGCCGCATTTTTCATTGCGCACCTCCAGGAGTGATTGCGACTTACCTTTCGCAGAGATGTTCCGCTCGGAGCCTTGGTGGGCTGCGAATTCGGCTTTTTTGATTAGTGGTCTCATTTGTGGCATCGTGGGATCAAAGTTGTTATGGATCCGACTGCTCATCCCCACGTCACACGCGAGTTCGCCGAGAGGCGTTTACCGGCAATCGACGGCGGATTTGCCTTTCATTTCGCCGCTGAATACTTCGACCGCGGCTGGAGCGTGCTACCGCTTTCTGGAAAACGCCCGGCGGTTCCAAGTTGGCGAGACTTTCAGTCGACGCGTGCGACTCTAAACCAATTGCAGGAATGGTTCTGCCGTGGTGACGCAAATGTCGGCATCGTCACGGGAGCTGTCTCAGGGCTCGTCGTTGTCGACTGCGATACGCCAGGCGACGCGGTCTTTTGGAGAGGCCAGTTTCCGCCGACGCCCCTCGAAGTCTCGACTGGCAGGGGAGGGAGCCACTTCTACTACCGTTACCCAGACGGCGAAGTGGTTTGCAATCGCGCCGGGCTGCTCCAACGCCACATCGATCTTCGCGCACAAGGCGGCTACGTCGTAGCGCCTCCCTCGCGTCATCCAAACGGCGCTCGCTATTGCTGGGTTGGAGGTGACGAGTATTGCTTGGATGTAGTACCGCACTTCTCTCCAGCATGGATTGCGGCTGAGGCTGTTGAAGCGCCCGTTGCCGCCACAAAAGGCATTCGACATCCGCGAAACTACATCCGCTCAATTCGAGCCGTGTCCGGTCAAGGCGGACACAACCAGACGTTTCGCGCGGCCTGCAAGCTTCGCGACGCAGGGCTCTCACCCGAAGAGGCGCTCTGCGAATTGGTGGTCTGGAATGGCTCGAATGCTTCTCCGCCGTGGTCCGCTCATGAATTGTTGCATAAGGTGAAATCAGCTTACCAACAGGGCGGAGTTCGCAGGAACTCAAGCGAGGGAAGCCATGAGTGAACTAGCTACTGCTCCGAAGGCGGCTCCCGATGAATCGTTATCAGAAGTGTCAGCGCCTGTCGGCGCCACACGATTGCGGCTCCCCGAGACGCGACGCTCCGTGACCCACAAATTCAACATCAGCGGTCACGAAGGCTACGTTATCGTCGGACTTTTTGACAACGGTCAACCGGGCGAGGTGTTTTTGAAAGTGGCCAAACAAGGAAGCACCGTGAGCGGCTTGATGGACACCATTGGCGTGCTGACAAGCCTGGCGTTTCAGTACGGCGTTCCGGTCGAGGCACTCGCCGAGAAATTTGAGTTCTCAAAGTTTGAACCCGCCGGTTGGACCAAGAACCCTGAAATTGGGCACGCCCGCTCGATCACCGATTACGTGTTTCGCTGGCTTGGTTGCCAGTTCTCTTCTGGGTATCGAGAGTCGCATCCACCGCTTCAATCAATCACAGACAGCCTTGAGTCACTAGAGGCAACTGCCAATACGGTCGAACCTAACGAGCTTGAATAGTGCCAAAGGCGCTCCCCCAATCGAGAGACGGCACAGCTCACGAGGATGAGCTCCAACATCTCAAGCGATGGTACTTCGCATGCAGCAGTTGCACGACCAAGTGGTTTTCTCAGATGGCGACTAGCGTCTGCCCGCGTTGCTCAACTACATGCGAGGCGACTGAGAAACTCTTGCCGCCCTGGCTGACACCAAAGAGGGAAAACCGGATGACGACGCTATTTACGATTGGCTACAACGCCTGGCCAGTTAGTGAGCGGATGGAGCGTATGGGACACGCGCTAGTGGAAGCGGGAGTGACGATGCTGGTGGACGTCCGCCATTCGCCGTGCCCGTCGGATCCAAGCGGGCGTTCGATGTACGGCCCAAAGCCATGGACGCTGCAACGAGACGACGGTCTTGTCGCAGAGCTCGGTAAACTTGGCCTTTCTTATCGCTGGATCCTGGAGCTAGGGAATCCCCAAAAGAACGACCAGGAGATGAACATCTTTCGCTGGCACCTGGCCGACCGTGAGCACGCCTGGCCCGTGCATCGCGGCCTCCTTCAGCTCGGCCAATTAGTGAGCGAAGGGCATGTGTGCTGTCTACTTTGCGCCTGTGCCAAGTACGACCAGTGCCATCGACAACTGATCGTGGATGCGTTCTGCCAAGGCCACGATCCGCGAATTCGCGTCGTGAATCTGACTTCCCGCGGTCCCCAAGAAATCTCTCCCGGAAAACTCTCATGAAAAACTCAACCATCGAATGGACTCACCACACCTTCAATCCGTGGATTGGTTGCACGCAGGTGAGCCCGGCGTGCGACCACTGCTACGCCATGGTGATGATGGATCACCGTTACCATCGAGTGGAGTGGGGGGCGGGCAAGCCGCGCATCCGCACCACGCCCGGCTATTGGCGGCAGCCGCTTAAGTGGAACCGCCTCGCCGAGGCGGCAGGTGTGCGGGAGCGCGTGTTTTGCGCCTCGCTCGCCGACGTCTTTGACGGCGAGATGCCTGAGACGCTATCCGCGTGGCGTGCCGACCTTTGGCAGCTCATCGATCAGACGCCGCGGCTGGATTGGCTTCTTCTCACCAAACGGCCGGGGAACATCATGCGATTTGCTCCTTGGAAGGGACGCTGGCCGCACAACGTGTGGGTCGGAACCTCGGTCGAGAACGAGGAGTGGGCGGGCAGGCGACTTTCCGTTCTTGCAGAAGTTCCCGCCGTTGTGCGGTTTGTGTCCGCTGAGCCGTTACTCGGAGATTTCTCTCTGGCTAACTACGCCGTGGATTGGGTGATCGTAGGAGGTGAGAGCGGGCACGGGTTCCGCGAACTCAATGTAGATCACGCCCGAAGTCTTCGAGATCAGTGCCGAGAGCGGGGAATCCCGTTCTTTTTCAAGCAGTGGGGTGGCCGGTCGCCCAAGGCTCGCGGACGGGAGCTCGACGGTCAACTTTGGAGCCAGATTCCGACCCCGCGGGCGAACCTGGAGGCATGCGAGGCCCGAACCTTAGATATCGAGTGGGACGAGCGTCGCAAATCCGCTTACCACGAAGCCGGACATGTCGTCGTACGAGGATCCTACGGGGCGAGAACGGCAGCGGTTATGATCTACGAAGACGGCACCGGCCTGACCGTTAGCGCCGATGTACTTTGGGATGTGAGCGCTCAAGTCGACGCAACCGTGGCTGGTTCCGTTGCAGAATCCATGTTTCTTGGAAAGGCCGCCATTCCGGCGCCGGAAGACATTCAGGACGCCGTCAATGGAAACGACCTTGACGAAGTCGACGACGAGTGGCTGACAGATCTCGACCACGCAGTTCAAATTTTGAGGAACCGTGCCCCGCATCTAAAGCCGAAGGAGCGCGTTGCCGCGATCACGTCGGCCCACATTCGTTGTCAAGACGTGCTTCACGACAGGTGGTCGCAAGTGGAGAGGCTGGCCGATGCGCTCCAGTCATCTCCCACGGGGGTCTTGGAATATGCTCACATCGAAGCGCTACTCGTCGAGTAATCTCAATGAGGCAAGGGCAATCACTCCTTAGGTCCAGAATAACCATTCTGACGAGGACGAAAATACCTTGCTACCCTGCCCGGAACCGGTGCATCATAAAGGACGTTATGATGCACAAAATGATCGGAAGGTGGCTCGCTTCCAACCGTCGTTTGACGCACATAGTGCTGACTATCGACGGATGAAATGGCGAAGGAACTTGTCTCCTACTCTCAAAAGGAACTGACTCGAATCGGACTCGCATCCCTGCCCGCTGCGATCGCAGCCGCAGGCGACGACGGGATCCGGCGTTTTCTTGAATTCTTCGCGGTCACGATTCGCAATAAGAATACGCGGCTTGCCTACGCCCAAGCGATTAAGCAATTCTTTGACTGGTGCGAACAGCGCCGCGTGACATCGCTCGACCGCATGCAGCCCGTTGTCATCGCGGGTTACATCGAGCAGCACCAGGCGTCGGCACCAACCGTCAAGCAGCACTTGGCCGCAATCCGAATGTTGTTCGATTGGCTCGTGACTGGGCAAGTCGTGTCGCACAACCCGGCGACTTCCGTTCGTGGCCCAAAGCACGTCGTCAAGCGTGGCAAGACCCCTGTTCTCACCGCCGATGAAGCTCGCAAACTTCTCAACTCGATTGACACATCGACTGTCATCGGCCTTCGCGACCGGGCATTAATCGGCGTGATGATCTATTCCTTTGCCCGTATCGGTGCATGCGTTGCGATGAAGGTCGAGGACTTCTACGCCGAGGGCAAACGCTGGTGGCTCCGGCTGCACGAGAAAGGCGGCAAGCGGCATGAGGTTCCCGCACACCACAACGCCGACGAGTATCTCGATGCCTATCTGAAGGCATCCGGAGTCGCCGCTGATAAGAAGTCTCCCCTCTTCCGGACGATTGACCGAAGCGGGCGTATCACCGATCGCGGCATGACTCGGAATGACGCTCTTCGCATGGTGAAGCGCCGTGCTGCCGCAGCAGGGCTTTCCGCAAAGACCTCGTGCCATTCCTTCCGAGCGACCGGCATCACTGCCTACTTGGAGAACGGCGGCACAATCGAGAATGCCCAGGCGATCGCCGCTCACGAGTCGCCACGGACGACGAAGCTCTACGACCGGACGAGCGATGAGATCACGCTCGACGAAATTGAGCGCATTGCGATCTAGCCAAGTGGCTTTGTGATCTTGTTCCAAGCCCACGGGGAGGTACAATCGCGTTTGTTATTGCCACAAATCATGATATGGCCAATGACTAAACGCCTACTAGTTAGTTGGATCGGCTACAACGACCTCCGACCTATGGCGGCAGCGCAATCGTCCTCAAAGCGTCTTGAGATCCTAAGTGAGATTCAGGGAGATTCGCGCGAGGGCGAGGTCGGGCCAATCAAAACGTTGATTGACAACGTCGAATTCGACCGAGTGGTCTTGCTCAGCAATTTCAAGGCGGATTGGTCGCGTCGCTATGCCCAGTGGCTAGGTCGGGATTCGGCCATCGTGCCCGTGAAGATTAGCAATCCGACTGACTATGAGAGCATTTTTCGAACTGTCGACGGTCAACTTTCCCGCATACGCGACTCGAATCTATTAAGGACTCACGAACTTTGCATCCACCTGAGTCCGGGGAGCCCCGCGATGGCCGCGGTGTGGCTCCTGCTTGGAAAAAGCAAATACCCGGCCACTTTCTATCAGACGTATCAGGGCAAAGCTTGGGTGACTGACGTCCCCTTCGACCTTGCAGTCGACTTTCTGCCCGACTTCTTTGCAGAACCCGACAAGCATTTGCAGCACTTGGCAGCGAAAAGTCCCGGTGAGATTGCCGGGTTCGAGGGAATTGTCGGCGACAGCCAACCAATTCGCGCCGCGGTCGGAAGAGCCAAGCGGGCAGCCGTCCGAAATGTGCCAATTCTTCTACTCGGAGAAAGTGGCGTGGGCAAGGAAATGTTTGCCCAAGCAATTCACAAAGCCAGCTCAAGAGTGAGTGCCCCGTTCGTCCCGATTAACTGTGCGGCGATTGCCCGCGAGCTGCTTGAATCGGAGCTGTTCGGCCACACGAAAGGCGCCTTTACGGGAGCGGACAAGGATCGCAGCGGGGCCTTCGCGGAGGCCGACGGTGGCACTCTGTTTCTGGATGAGGTCGGCGAATGTGACTTAGAGCTGCAGGCGAAATTGTTACGAGTCCTCCAGCCGCCCTCCGATCAGTCGCCTTGTCACCGGGTGTTTCGCCCCGTCGGAGCCTCGAAAGATCAAACGAGCAATGTTCGCGTGATTGCGGCAACTAATT
Organism: uncultured Planctomycetaceae bacterium; assembly: GCA_964430075.1. Classification (GTDB taxonomy): domain Bacteria; phylum Planctomycetota; class Planctomycetia; order Pirellulales; family Lacipirellulaceae; genus Lacipirellula. The sequence continues at coordinate 33,520 of CAYSFP010000003.1, forward strand.
GCGACCTCATCCGTGCGATTGGCGATGGCCGCTTTCGAGAGGATCTCTACTACCGATTGGCGGTCATAACCGTGAACTTGCCGCCTCTTCGGGACCGCATCGCTGACATTCCTAAGACCGCAGAGGCGCTCATGGAGCGGATTAATCGGCAGCTCTCTGCCGAAGGGGAGCCGGGCTATAGGCACAAATCGATTTCTGCTGCAGCAATGTCATTTGTGAAACGCCGGCCGTGGCCGGGCAATGTTCGGCAGCTCTATAACGTCCTGCTTCAGGCGGCCGTGATGACGGATGGCGACACTTTGGAGCGGCAAGACGTGGCGGCCGCACTGGGAGAAATGCCACAATTGCCGGGCGATAGATACGACGCCATGGATCAGCCACTCGGGGAAGGGTTTGAACTCGAAGACCACCTCAACGCCATACGCAAACACTACTTGCGCCGCGCCATGGAAGAATCACGAGGCGTTAAAGCCGAAGCATCCCGGCTCCTCGGCATCGCCAATTACCAGACACTCGACGCACAGCTCAGACGGCTGAATGTGACCGGCGATTGGACCTAGGCGAAAGCGCCGCTTCATACAGAAGGGACGGCTCCAAGTACCAATGGCATGCGTGTTGCTTTAGGCGACCGCATGCAATTGCCTGGCAGCCAAGATCTGATGAAGTCGATCAACTTCGAGCTGCTGCGCACCGATTGGCCCGAGCTGGCGAGCCTGGCAGGATTCGCAGAGGTGTACGCCCATCCCGACCCGGTTACGGCCATTGGGAAACTGCGATCATTTTGTGAGCACGCCGCACTAGGCATTCGTCACCGCGTGCGCCTACCCAAGCTCGTCCGCCCGGGCTTGCTCGATCTGCTCGATGACGCCTCATTCAAGGCCGCCGTCCCTCCTGTCGTCATCGACAAGATGCACGCGCTCCGCGTGGCAGGCAATCGAGCGGTTCATGGCGGCGAAGGGGACACGGCAACCGCCTTGAGGATGCTCAAGGAATCGCACGATCTTGCCAAATGGCTACAGGTCACCTTCGCCGGCGCCGCGGTCTCTGACTGCGGCATCTTCGTCGAGCCGCCGATTGGCGGCGTTGAAGGGAGCGAGCGGCGCCGAGAGAAACGAGCCATTCTGGAGCGCGTCGCCGCACAAGAAGCTCAGATGCAGGCTTTACTGGAGGAGCTGGAACAGTCGCGCGCTCGCGCAGAGCAGGCAGCGTCGACCGCGGCCGAACTCCAGGCATCGCTGGCCTCCGGCCAAGCCGCCGCGGATTCGCTCAAGGCGAATGATCCGCTCGCCTTCGACGAAGCCGAAACTCGCCGTTACCTAATTGACGTCATGCTTGCGGAGGCCGGCTGGAACGTCGGTCCTAATCTCACCAGCACGCAGGAAGTCGGGAAAGAAATTGAAGTCGCCGACCAACCCACCAACTCCGGTGTTGGCTACGTCGACTACGTTCTCTACGACGATTTCGAAAAACCGCTCGCGGTCATCGAAGCGAAGAAAACGGCTCGCAACGTCAACGACGGCCGCACCCAGGCCGAGTTGTACGCCGACGGGTTAGAAAACCAATACGGCCAGCGCCCGTTCATCTTCTACACCAATGGCTACAACCTGTGGTTTTGGAATGATGGCGAGGGCGAGCCGCCGCGGCAGGTCTTCGGATATCACTCCAAGGACAGTCTGCAGCACATGCTTTTCCAGCGGCAGGAACGAAAGCCGCTCGCAGAAGTCGGACCCGACCAAGAGAAGAAGATCATTTCCCGCCTTTATCAGTTTGAGGCTGTCCAGCGAGTTGTCGAGCAGTTCGCGGAGAAGCGACGCAAGGCGCTCATCGTCCAGGCCACCGGCACAGGCAAGACGCGCGTTTCGATCGCCCTCTGCGATGCGCTGATTCGCGCCAATTGGGCGAAGCGGATTCTGTTTCTCTGCGATCGGCGCGAGTTGCGAAAGCAGGCGAACAACGCCTTCAAGGAGTTCCTGCCGTCCGAACCGCGCACGTTCGTCACAGCACAAACCTTTAAGGATCGCGACAAGCGCATCTACCTCGGCACGTATCCCGCCTTGATGAAGTGCTACTCATCATTCGACGTCGGGTTCTTCGACCTCATCATCGCCGACGAATCCCACCGCAGTCTGTACCACCGATACAGCACACTATTTAAGCACTTCGACGCCTACCAGGTCGGGCTTACTGCCACGCCCGTGGACTACGTCAGCCGTAGCACGTTCGACATGTTCCAGTGTTCGCCGGGAAATCCCACCGCCAGCTACGACTACGACGAGGCCGTCGCTCAAGGTTATCTCGTGCCGTTCGTCGTCGACGAACACACGACGCCGTTCCTCCGGGACGGCATCAAGTACTCCCAGATGACTGAGGAGCAGCGTCGGCAGCTCGAAGAGCAAGAAGAATTGCCGCAGTCGGTTGAGTTCGAGCAGGCCCAGGTCGACAAGACGATCTTCAACAAGGACACAAATAGGCACATCCTGCGGAACTTGATGCAGCATGGAATCCGTGTCGCCGATGGCAGCCGACTCGGCAAGACGATCATTTTTGCCCGCAATCACGACCATGCCGTTCTCCTGCAGAACGTGTTTGATGAACTGTACCCACAGTACGGCGGCAAGTTCTGTCGGGTGATCGACAACTATGACCCACGAGCCGAAGATCTGATCGACGATTTCAAAGACCCGACGCACCCGCTCACCGTCGCCGTCTCCGTCGACATGCTCGACACGGGCATCGACGTGCCCGAGATCGTCAACCTCGTCTTTGCAAAGCCGGTCTACTCGTTCGTCAAGTTCTGGCAGATGATCGGCCGCGGGACGCGCCTTTGCCTCAATCTGTTTGGGCCAGGCAAGGATAAGACCGAGTTTCAGATTTTCGATCACTGGGCGAATTTCGAGCGATTTGATCAAGGCTACCAGTCGGCCGAGCCAAACCGCCCCAAGGCGCTCATGCAGCGCGTCTTCGAGTCACGGCTCAAGCTCGCCGAGACCGCCATCGACAAACAGGATGCCGACGCATTCGACCTGGCCTTGGATCTCATCGCCAAGGATCTCGCATCGCTTCCTGAAAAGACGATCGCCGTCCGAGAAAAATGGCTCACGGTCCAGTCGGTCAAGCGCGACGAGACGCTCCGTCAGTTCGAGGCCGCCACGCGGGCGACGCTTTCGACGGAGATCGCCCCCCTCATGGAGTGGGTCGACATCGCCGGGCACGACGCGGCGTACCAGTTCGACCAGCTCACCACAATGCTCCAGGTCGAGCTGCTGCGAGGCTCCGGCCGGTTCGACGACTTAAAGGACGAGCTGCTTGATCGCGTCAGCCGTCTGCCGATCCATTTGAGTCAGGTCCGCGTCAAACTCCCCACCATTGAGCGGGTCAACAGCGCTGAGTTCTGGGACCACATCACCGTCCACGACCTGGAGACTGTCCGCACCGAACTCCGCGGCGTCATGCAATATCAGCGCATCGAACGTGGCGGACGGGTCGGCCCTAAAGTCGTCGATATCGCCGAGGACGAGTCTCTCGTTGAGCGCCAGCGCCGCACGACACGGGTCGCCGCTGTCGAGATGGTCGCGTACCGCAACCGGGTCCAGCGCGTGCTGCTCGACATTTTCGACGACAGCCCCATTCTCCAGAAGATCAAGGCCGGCGAGCCGGTCAGTGCTGAGGACCTGGAGACGCTCTGTTCGCTGGTACTCACACAAGCCCCGGACCTCGACCTTCACGACCTCGTCGACTATTACCCCGATACCGCCGGGCACCTCGATCGAGCCATCCGCAGCGTCATCGGCCGCGACGCCGGCGCCGTGCGCAAGCGATTCGAGAAGTTCGTCGCAGCTCACCCCGGCCTGCAATCCCATCAGATCCAATTCCTCGACCTGCTTCAGAACCACATTGCCAAGTACGGCGCCATCGAGATCGAACGGCTCTACGAGCCCCCCTTCACGCTCATCGACGCCGAGGGCATCGACGGCATTTTCGACGAGTTGCTCGCCGGCGAGCTGATCGATCTTCTCGGCTCGTTTGAAGGGCCGATTCAAACCGACGGGACCCGTCAGGAAGACCCCACCCCATGATCACCGGCGAGCTCAAAAGTCGCATTAACAAGCTCTGGGAAGAATTCTGGACCGGCGGCATCACCAACCCGCTCACGGTCATCGAGCAGATTTCTTTCCTCATGTTCGCGCGGCTGCTCGACCTCCGCGAGAGCACCGAGGAAAAGAAATGGAACCGTACCCACAAGGGAAAGCCATTTCCCGGCGCGTTCTTCAGTCCGAAGCAGCAGAAGCTTCGGTGGGAGCAGTTTCGCCATCTCGGCGGCGACGCGATGCTGCCGCTGGTGCGCGACGAAGTGTTCCCGCACTTCCGCAAGCTGGGCGACGCGGCGCTCCCCGGCAACGGCGCTAAGAACACGTTCTCCGAGTACATGAAGGACGCCCAGCTCATGATCCAAAAGCCGAGCTTGCTAAGCTCGGCCGTGAGCATGGTCCACGACCTGCCGCTCACCCGTGGCGATGCCAAAGGTGATCTCTACGAATACCTGCTCAGCAAGCTGACCACCGCCGGCATCAATGGCCAATTCCGCACCCCGCGGCACATCATCCGATTGATGGTCGACCTCATGCTCGAAGGCAATGAGGAGGAGGCGGTGAGTTGGACTGTTGGCGATCCGGCGTGCGGCACCGGTGGTTTCCTGGTGTCGTTCTTTGAGGCGCTCCGCGAACGCTTCACCAGCGAAGAAGGGAAGCTGGTCGAAACGATCGAGAACGAAAAGGGTGAGTCCGAGGAAGTCGTCACCTACACCGGCGACTTGTTGGAGCCGTACCGTAAGCACATTCAGAGCGGCATGTTCCACGGATTCGATTTCGACGCCACGATGCTCCGCATCGCCGCGATGAACCTCATGCTCCACGGCGTCGACACGCCCGATATCCACTACCAGGACACGCTGTCGAACAGCTTTCCCGAACGGTTTCCCAAGTACGCGACCGACGGTTTCGACCTGATCCTAGCCAACCCGCCGTTCAAGGGCAGCCTCGACGCCGAAGATGTCCACCCCTCGCTCACCGGCAGAGTGAAGACCAAGAAAACTGAGTTGCTGTTCCTAGTACTCATGTTGCGGATGCTCAAGCTCGGGGGCCGGTGCGCCGTGATCGTCCCCGACGGCGTACTGTTCGGTAGCAGCAAGGCCCACGCAGCCACGCGTAAGCTGCTGGTGGAAAATAACCAGCTCGAAGGTGTGGTGAAACTTCCCGCCGGCGTGTTCAAACCCTACGCCGGCGTCTCGACCGCCATCCTGCTATTCACCAAGGGCGGCGCCACGACCGATGTCTGGTTCTACGACGTGCAGGCCGACGGCCTTTCGCTTGACGACAAACGCGATCCCGTCGCCGAGAACGACCTGCCCGACATCCGCCGCCGGTGGGCGAAACGCAACCCCAAGAAGGACAAGGATCGCACCGCCCGCGCGTTCTTCGTTCCCAAAGGCGAAATCGCCGACAACAACTACGATCTGTCGCTCAATCGCTACAAGGAAATCGTCCACGAGGAGGTCGAGTATGACCCGCCGAAGGTCATCATCGGCCGCCTCAAGGAACTCGAAGCCGAGATTTCTGCCGACCTCGAAGAGCTGGAGGCGATGCTCGGATGAGTCTTTCTTCATTGAATGGCTACGAGCTAGTCGCCATTGCCCAGTTCTGTCAGACCGGTAGCGGTGGAACACCTGCCCGCTCGAAGCCGGAATACTTTGGCGGCGGGATTGCGTGGGTCAAATCAGGCGAGCTTCGCGAGACCGTGATCACGAAATCGGAGGAAACAATCACCGAAGCCGGATTGCGGGACTCGGCAGCCAAACTACTGCCGAAGGACACTCTCTTAGTCGCGCTTTACGGCGCTACCGTCGGTCGCATTGGTGTTCTCGGCGTCGAAGCAACCACCAATCAGGCCGTCTGCTACATCATTCCCGACAAACGTAAGGCGGATGGTCGCTATCTTTTTTATGCTCTGCGGTCCCAGGTGCCATTCTGGTTGGGCAAGCGTGTCGGTGGAGGTCAACCAAATATCAGTCAGGGAATCATCAAGGACACGCGGATCCCGCTTCCGCCGCTTTCGGAGCAGCGTCGAATCGCCGACATTCTCGACAAGGCCGACGCCATCCGCCGCAAACGCCGCCAGTTGCGAGAATCAACGCGAGGCATGATTCTCAGCATCTTTCACCATGACTTCGGACAACCGATAACGAATCCACGCAAGTGGTCCGTGCTGCCGCTGGCCGAAGTTGTCGCTGAAGGAACCGGGGTCACTTATGGCATCGTTCAATGCGGACCGCATGTTGAGAATGGCGTGCCGTACTTTCGTACCTCGGACATAACCGGAGAACGCACCCCATCTTTGGATGAGTTTGGACGAACAGCGCCTGAGATCGCCGCGCGCTTTGAGCGATCGACCGTCCGCACTGGAGAACTCGTCCTGGCGATTAGAGCATCCGTTGGGGCAATCGTTGAGGTCCCTGCCGAACTCGACGGCGCGAACCTTACGCAGGGAACCGCCAGGATTGCACCGGGAGCCAAGACAACAAAGGAGTACCTGCTGTGGTGCCTCCGAACTCCCCAGATGCAGGACTGGCTGCAGCGGCAGTGCAAAGGCGCAACATTTCGCGAGATCACATTGTCACGTCTGCGCGAGATGCCGGTGCCTGTTCCGCCAATGGAGATTCAGAGGCGTTTCTCAGCGCAGGTGGCAAAAACCGTGCGAATTGGAGATCGTTTTTCAGACGCCGCAAACGCCTCATCAAAGCTATTTGATTCGCTCGTGCAGCGTGCATTTCGCGGAGAGCTGTGATCCATGGTCGAGCAGCGATTTCAGATTCTCTCCCTCGACGGCGGCGGGATCAAAGGTCTCTTCTCGGCGGCAGTGCTTGCTGCCATCGAAGATGACCTAAACACGAGTGTGGTCGATCATTTCGACCTCATCACCGGCACCTCGACCGGTGGAATTATCGCGTTGGGTCTCGCCATCGGGATGCGGCCTCGTGAGATCGTAGAGTTCTATTTGGCAAACGGGCCAGCGATCTTTCCGAGGGGCTTTTGGTTCAGGTGGCGACACTGGCTGCGGACAAAGTTCTCGCCGGAGCCGCTGAAGGCTGCGCTTGAAAGCTGCTTCAAGGACAAACGAATTGCGGACTGCACAAAGCGAGTTGTGATTCCGTCTTACAATATCGGCGAAGACGACGTCTACATTTTTAGAACGCCGCATGCCGAACGGCTCAAGCGAGACTGGAAGGTTCCGCTATGGAAAGTGGCTTTGGCGACAAGTGCGGCCCCGACCTTCTTCCCAAGCTCACGACACGTCGACAAGCTACGCCTGATTGACGGAGGCGTCTGGGCCAATAACCCGACGATGGTCGGCATCGTCGAAGCGTACGGAACTCTTGGCGTCCCGCTTGACGCCATCCACGTCTTCAGCATTGGCACGTCGGATGCTGTAAGCCACCGTCGTAGCAAACTGGATGGCGGCGGCAAGTTTGCATGGGCCACTGGCAACGACGCCATCGACGTGATCATGCGAGGGCAAAGCATCGGCGCCCACAATCAAGCGAGCTTTTTACTCGGTCGGGATCACGTCGAGCGTTGGAATCCCAAAGTAGCGTCGGACGAGTTTTCGCTCGACGGAGCCCATAAGGCGGACGACCTCGTTGGCAAGGCGTCACACGTGAGCAGGATCCTCATGCCGAACTTTCAGGCGAAGTTTCTCAAGCACCAGGCTGCTCCATACCAACCGCTTTACTCCTAGCACCCGAAAAGGACGCGAGCACATGCACGTTATGGAAAAATCTGATCTCAGTGAATTGCTGCGTGCTATTGCCGCTGACCTCGATATTCCGACACAGTTCTACGAGGACGCAGTCGTCAAATACACCGATATCGGCGAGTGGTTGGCTCAGGAGGACTCCGAGCTTGCTAAGTTCGAGCCGGATATCTTTCCACAGGGATCATTTCGTCTGGGGACGATGGTGCGCCCGATTGACGAATCCGGTGAGTACGACATCGACTTGGTCTGCCACCTGAAGATCAAGAAGGAGAACACTACGCAAGAGGAGCTCAAAGATCGCGTTGGTAAGCGGTTGAAGGCACGTGATGATATTAAGCAGATCCTTAAACCGTCACGACGATGCTGGAGACTTGACTATCCGGAGCCATTTCATCTGGATGTTCTTCCGGTCATTCCCAATGTCGAAAGGCTTCCCAACGGCATCCTCCTGACGGATACCGACCTTCGTCTCTGGCAGATCAGCAACCCGATTGACTACGCCGAGTGGTTCAAAGGCCAAATGAAGGTCATGCTGATGGAGAGGCTAGCGGCTTACGCAAGAGAGCATGAGATGAGCATCGAAGAGGTGCCCGAGTATGAGGTCAAAACTCCGTTGCAACAAGTTGTGCAAATCCTCAAAAGGCACCGCGATGTCTACTTCAAAATGGATCTTTGCAATCGGCCGGTTTCGATCGTCATCACGACGCTTGCCGCGAAAGCGTACGCGAACCAAGCAAATCTGTACGAGGCCCTAGTCGCCGTTGCGACCCGAATGCACGAGCACATTGAGAAGAGGGCAGATGGCAAGTGGTGGGTTGCCAATCCCGTGGACGAGGGAGAGAACTTCGCCGACAAATGGAACGAGTATCCCGAACGCCGCGAGGCGTTCTTCAGGTGGTTGGAGAAGCTACGAGATGACTTTGTGGTGGCTGCAAGGAAGACCACGCTCTTGGAATCTGCTGCCGCTCTGCAACCGACACTTGGACGCGCAACCGTATCAAGAGCTGCCGCGAATCTTGGCGTGCGTCTTCCGGGCACAGCACTTACTGCCACCACCACCACCACCACCGCCAATGTTCCTGCCCTGGGAGACACGAAGCATTGTCACCCTCCGATTTGGCCACTCTCGCTTCAATATAATGTGAGCATCAAAGGAACAGTTCACTCAAGATGCCGGTCATCGAGAACTCTCTGGAAACTTGGCCCGCGTCCGGTGCCTCGCGGCGTGTGGTTGAGATTTGAGGCATCGACCAATGCCCCTCGCCCCTACGAGATTCGGTGGCAGGTAGTAAACACCGGTCAAGATGCACTGGCCGACAATGGGCTGCGCGGCGATGATTTCGAGCCCAGTGAAGGACCGATGCGCAATGTTCGCTGGGAACATAGCGAGTACCGGGGCACTCACTGGATTGAAGCCTTCGTAGTTCACAATGGGAGGTGTATCGCTCGCTCCCAACCGTTCAAAGTGAAGATACGTCAGTAATCGTTTTTTTGTTTCGGGAGAAATGTAGATGGCCAAGAAACGAATCAGTTCTACACCGATTCGTCAGAAAGAAACCTTCGGCGGCGCCAACATCGACCATTTCAGTCCGCCGCTTCCCGAGGGAACGCCGAAGGCGATCAACATGACGCTCAGCTTCGAGGATGCTTTGAAGCTCCATCTCAGCCTGGGCCAGATCCTCGGCAAGCTCAACAGCTACGACCGCAGCACCAAGGCCGGCCGCCGCTCAGCCGTGAATCTCTGCGTTTACACTCAAGTCAGCCGCCTTGTCGTCGTCGAGAGCAAAGTGCGCGAGTAGTTGCGATGCGCACCAGCGTCCCCGAAAAGTTGCTGGCGATCGTCGATGACATCGACGCCACGGGCGACGCCAACCTCACGCGGCTGACGGTGCTCAAGAAGTGGTTCGAGACGCCGGGTCGGCTCGTGCCGTTTGCGCTGTGGGTCGCAGCGCGGGCGGCGTCGCGCAAAGGGAAGACCACAGGCGCCGCCGCCGAGGTGTACCGCGAGGCGCGGACTCTGTTGGCGGGCCTCGATAAGGTCCGCCCCGAAGTCGATTGCGCCGGCGCCGAGCGGCTGCATGCCCGCCTGGTCGAGTTTCAGAACGAATACCGCCACGACCAGTGGGGCGCCATCCGCATCGTCCACCATTGGCAGCTCTTGCTGGTGGAAAAGGGGCTGGCGATCGCGCTGGCCCATCGACCGATGCCTGCTGCCGGCTACAAGCTGGCCGCCGACTACTGCCAGAACTACGACCCCAAGTACGGCAACACGCTCAACGGTCCCAGTCGCACAAAGATTCTGGAAATCGTCCGCTGGATGTTTACGCATGAGGCGCTGGAGGACGGGCCGGCGCCCGACGGCGCCGCCGAGCAAGTGAAACCACAGCGCCGCAAGTAACGGCACAAACGGGCGTGTGGCCAGCGGCGACCGCCGACGCGAAGTTCTGCAGTATGAGCGGTAAAATAAGGCGTCGCGGCCAGTGGCACAGGCGTTGCTTTAGGGGATCGCAACCATCCCCACCCCCGAAAGTAGGACCAGACAAATGAGCGATACCCTCACCTGCCCGCAGTGCCAAGCGGAGATCGAGATCACCGAAGTGATGTCCGCGCAGCTTGCGACCAACATTCGAGGCGAGCTGCAGGCCGAGTATGCGGAGAAGACTCGCATGTTGGCTGCTGATCGCAGCGAACTGGCCAAGTTGCGCGAGCAGCTCGACGCCAGCCGGGCCGGGTTCGACGAGCAGGTGAAGGAAGCCGTCGCCAAGGAGCGGCAGTCACTGGTTGCCACTCTGCGGGTTGAAGCTCAGCAAGCCGTGGCCCTCGAAATAAGCGACCGCGACGAACAATTGTCGGCCGCGAAAGTGCAACTGAAGACGTTCGAGGCGCAGGAGCTGAAGTTGCGCAAGCGCGCTCGCGAGTTGGAAGAGCAAGCCGAGCAGCAGGAGCTGGAGGTAGCCCGCCGGATGGATGCCGAACGGCAGAAAGTGCGCGACGCCGCGCTAAAGCAGGCCGACGAGCAGAGCGCTCTCAAACTCGCCGAGCAGCAATCGAAGATCGACGCTCTCGCCAAACAACTGCAGGACGCCCAGCGAAAGCTGGAGCAGGGTTCCCAGCAAACTCAGGGCGACGTGCAGGAAGTGGCGTTAGAGAGCCTGCTCACCGAAATGTTCCCGACAGACGTTGTTGAGCGCGTCGGCAAGGGAGAGCGCGGCGCCGACGTACTGCACCACGTGTTCGACGCGAGCGGGCGGGAGTGCGGAGTGATCCTGTGGGAAGCCAAACGGACGAAGGCTTGGAACGCCAACTGGGTTGGCAAGGCGATTGATGATCTGCAGGCGGCAAAGGCGACCGTCGTCTGCATCGTGTCAGCCGCCTTGCCGAGCGGCATCGAGCATCTCGACCACAAAAGCGGCGTCTGGATCTCTAACTGGAGCTGCGTCAAACTTGTGGCCGGCTTGCTGCGTCATGGCCTGTTAGAAGTCGCCCAGGCCCGCGCTGCCACAGATGGTCAGCACGGCAAGATGGAGCTGCTGTATAACTACATGGCCAGCGAAGAGGTGCGCGGGCGCCTGCGCGGGATCGTCGAGCCCTACCAGGAGATGGAGAAGGACCTGCGATCGGAGATGCGGGCGATCAATGCCCGCTGGAAGAAGCGCCGGAAGCAACTCGACCGAGTATTGCTAAGCGCGTCGGGCCTTTACGGCGACCTGCAGGGCATAATCGGCAGCAGCCTTCCTGAAATCGAGGCGATGGAGATGCTCGCCCTGGAAGCGGACGTCGAGGCCGAAGATGAAACGACGGAGACGACTTGATGTCGATTCGATTTCAATGTGACGCATGGCCGTTTGCGGTATTTGCCGCGTCTGAAAATCGTCGACTGGCGCGCAATTAGGGAAACAACGTGATGATCACGAAGATCGCCATCGAGAACTTCAAGGGCGTCGGCGAGCGGGTGGAGATCGAGCTGAAGCCGATCACGCTGCTTTTCGGGGCCAATAGCGCCGGCAAGAGCACGGTTCTCCATGCACTGCACTACGCCCGCGAAGTGTTTGAACGGCATAACCTTAACGCCGACCGCACGGTTTCGGGCGGTGAGTTCGTCGACCTCGGCGGTTTTGCCACTTTCGTTCATGGCCAGGACCTAACCAGAAAGGTCGTGCTTTCATTTACCCTCGACCTCACGACCACTGACCTTCGCTCCTACGCCCCTCCCCCACATCCTGTAGCTATTGAGGATCGCCAGATTGATTTGAGCGCCGATGTCGTAAAGGCCTGCGTGTCGATCGATGTAGCTTGGAGCGAATGGCTTAAGCGGCCTTTAGTCTCCAGATACTCAGTTGAGCTTAACGACATGCACTTTGCGTCGTTGATTTGCGACGACAGTCGGGGAGGCGCTGTTGAAATTGATACGCTTGCCGTCAAACACCCACTTGTCTTGACCGGATCGGAAGTCGATGGCGAAGAGGGAAGTCCCTCGTACCTCGATGCCGTTGCTGATTTATTGCCGACGCCCCAAAGTCTGGAGACACCGAACATCGGCGTGCTGGAACAACCCGACGCCCTTCCCGAATGGGGATTGCTTCTCAAACTTCAGTTGCGCGACCTTGAGCCGCCGCGAATGCCCGAACCACGAGGTTATTTGGAGGAGAAAGAGCGCTACGAGCAGAAATCGCTTGAATATGAAAACGATTACCGCGCCCAGCAACGCACACTGCAATTGCTTTCCCAGTTGATTGTTGGACCTGGAGAAGTACTCGCCGAATCACTTAAGCAACTCCGCTACGTGGGGCCCCTTCGCCGGACGCCGCCGCGCAATTTCCTAGCACCGCGTTTCCCAGATGGATCGCGGTGGGCCAACGGACTGGCCGCTTGGGACCGACTGTCATTTGATACCGAGCTCGTTGAGAGGGTAAACAACTGGTTATCAGATGACGAACGGCTGGATGCAGGCTGCTACTTGAAACTCCGCACCCTTCGGCAGCTCGATGAGGAAAGCGAGCTTTTCGGCATGCTTGCCTCTGGTCGGGCATTTGATGAGCTTGACGACATCGGGATGGAGTTGCGCAAGCTACCAACCAAAAGGGAACTAGTCCTCTACGCTGGTGACGAGCCAATGTTGCCGCACGATGTTGGTGTTGGCGTGTCGCAACTCTTGCCCGTGATCGTGGCAGCTCTCGCCGACTCAGATCATCATGTGGCCATTGAGCAGCCTGAGCTTCACGTTCATCCTCGCCTTCAGGCAGAGATTGGCGATGTGTTAGTTGCCGCCGCCGCAAGTCCACTGATGAATCGGTTCCTCATCGAGACTCACAGCGAGCATCTCATTTTGAGGCTGCTTCGTCGAATCCGTGAAACACACGAAGGGACACTTCCGTCGTGGCATCCCGGCCTGACTCCCGCGCAGCTCGCCGTCGTATACCTAACGGGCGGAGATGCACCCACAACCGCCGTGTCGTTGAGACTGAGGGATGACGGTGAGTTTCTCGATCGTTGGCCGAAAGGATTCTTTGAAGAGCGGGCCGAGGAACTCTTCTAACAATGATCCACCACTACGCTGTCGAGCCTCAGGCGCTCGGCCGAGAAAACACGCTTTGGCAGGCGCTGGAGTCCTGTGGGTACCACCACGGCAGAGTAATTGCAGAGTTTCCCAGTAGATGGCAGCGCCAAGTCTACGAGGCGATGGATGCGTGCGATTGTCCAGATGTCGAAAAGAAGCGCCTTACGGAGCGATTGACGCGTCTCAAAAAGGCATTGGTGCGAGCTGGTTGTGATTTCGATGCCGCGATGACGTGGCGAGACAACGCGACCGATGCGTTGACTGCCCTAAGCCTTCGAGCGGTTGTCCAAACTGATAATCCCAACGCAAGCCCTTTAGTGTTGACGCCGGTTGAGCTACACGAAGAGAACCCACTGTGGGTTATCCAGCGCCAGCAGGTGGTCCCTCGAAGTGCAGCTGCAATTGCAGCTAGCGTTGCACCGCTGCTTCGGCTCAGCAGAGAACTTCTATTTGTAGACCCGTATTATTCGGGCGAACGACGGTGGAACGATGTCATTGGCACCTGCCTGCGGCAATGTGAATTGAGTGATCGTGGCATTCGTCGGATTGAGTTGCATACTGCATCTGCGATTCCCATGAACACGCTTCGCGATAAAGTTGAACGATGGGTTGTCAGAGACATCCCCAGATCACACACATTGAAAGTTGTGCGATGGGAACCCATTCCAGGAGGAGACCGACCCCACGCGAGATATGTTCTTACGGACCGTGGGGGTATTTTTGTTGACAGCGGGCTAGATGAGGGAGATGCTGGCACGACTACCAATATTGGACTGCTAGACAGAGAGATGCACCTAAATCGGTGGAACGATTTCCAGAGCAATTCGACGACTTACAGAGCCGCGTATGAGTTTTCACTTCAGGGTATTAGGGCGTGAGGCACGCACATTGCCGGACAATCTTTAACAATCGCTGAGCATCAGGTGAGCAACTAAGTCGCAGGACGTTGATTAGCTACTGGGAAAATGGCACTCTGTGCCATGCAGCAACGATTCCTCGATTTCGCCAATGATTGTCAATCAGAAGGTGAGTTCGTCGCCGAAGCGACGTCACTTCCCCCGCCTTATGCGGTAGCTCTTCCCCCGCCGCTTCTTCGGCCTGATCGCCAGCTCACTTATGGCGGGGCGATTCACTTCGAGTGGCCAGCGCCGGAGCACGACCGCGACACGATCACGGTTGATCGCATTCGGGACGACATCGACGGGCCGTCGCACCGATTCGTCATTTGTCGCGGTGATTCAGTCGAAGTATTCTTCTCGCACGAAAAGGCGGATATCGGCGAAGTTGTCGGCATCAGCCACGCCAATGAGCAGGTCTCCGTCAGATTCCCCGGAGGCAAGGAAGGCGTATGGCTCGCGAAGAGCCAGATTTACCCCGCCATCGAGACAGCGGCGAGTGGGCATCGAAGTGGTCCTCGACTCTCGGAAGTCATCGCTGAGGTGAATGGTAAGCACGGCAGCGGCATTACAGAGGCAGACCGAGTAAAGCCTCACGCAGCAGGAGCAACGCCGGATTCACTTCTCAAGTTCTTGGCCAAGCATGCAGGCCAAGAATTCTCCGTGCGAGACCTTCGCCAAGAGTTTGGTTGCGTCGACTTTGACCCAGCCACCCCGCTCAATAATCCGGTTCATCAAGCACTGCGGACGCTTCGAGATGCGGGACAGGTCCACGCGATTGAGCCGCGATGGGGCGAGCCGCGTTTTTCTGTCCTGAAGCTGCCGGACAGGGCAGAAGACCTGACCGTTGCTCACAGTCCACATTCGATGCTTGGGCCGGAGATCCAACGACTCTTCAGGAAGCATAGGCGCACAATCGCCGCTTTTGCGAAGGAGTACGGGTTTACGCAGAAGCACGTTCGAGAAGTCTTCGAGCGCGGGCTCGACAATCAGAACGCCGTGCGGGATTGGCTTGAAGCGATTCTGCCCCGGAGGGCATCTCGCCATGCGGCGGTCGTGCCTCCGGTCACGTCCAGCTACACATTCGATGAGTACAAGCAGTTTCGGCGAAGCTTCGCTGACGGATCGCTTCCCTACTCCGACTACCACGCACAGTTCGCAAGGCTCTGCGAAAGCCAGGGCGCCATCGTCAGTGAGCTGACTTCACGCTTCAAGGCCAAGGAGCTGGTCGTCATCGCAAGTCGCATGGGCTCTTGGGATGCCAAGCGCTCGACCAAGGACGACAACGCTGAGTCGATCTACCGAAAGATGATGAGTTCATTCGTGCTGGACGGCACGGTGTCGTACTCCATGGGCGAGCGGTACGAAGATGCGGTGAAATCGAAGGTTCAGGCAGTCACTCCAGAAGACTACGAAAGCGCCTTCGCTGAAAGACAGGTGAAAGCCGAGGAGCACTCAAAAGCCCTGACAGATCCCCAGACGTTTTTTGAGTTTCGCACGTTTCTCCAGTCGAAGGCCGAGTCTGACCTCAGCGACGATCAGCTTGCCCGCTACGACGCCCTTCATGCTGACATGACCCGCGAGCGGCGAGCATCGCAGGTGAAATCAACTGTCGAGCGGTTTGAGCACGAAGAGCTTGGCAGTATCGAGTTCCAGATTAAGGAGGGCTTCCACGACAAGCGCCAATGCACGGTGTGGATCGTGCAACTTACAACCCGTGTGGAGCGGGCGGCGTTTGACGAGCTGAACCGAAAGGCAAAGATGCTCGGCGGCTGGTACAGCTCGTTCAAGAAGTCTGACGCGGGGTTTCAGTTTCTCGATGAGGATCGTGCGAAGCGATTCACAGCACTCCTCTCAGGCGGTGCAGATCGGGCCGACGTTCTTGCGTCCCGGAAAGAGCGGCGCAAACTTACGGCATCCGAACGGCTGCACGAATTAGCCCAAGAGCTTGCAAAACGTGCTGACGACGCAATCGAGCGAAGTGATGCATCGCTACAGAACACTGCCCGCCGGGCGGACATCCAGGCAGGAGTTCGAGGCCGGGCCTTTCTTGACCAGGCCCTGGCCAGAACCATGCACTCGATTGCCGAGGCCTTGTCACGCGGCGAGGCGACTTACCTTGACGGCATTCGCCACAAGACGCACATCGAAACACTCGACACTGTCTTGTATCTCGCCAAATGGGCCCGCGTCCGAGCCGCACGGCGGCAGGAAGGAGAATCGACCTACTCCCACGGTAGAGCGCTCGCCCGAATTGAAGACGAGCCGATGGGGCCGAAGGACATTCGGTTTGCGAAGTACCCTACTCCCGAGGTCTATAAGCGGAACCTCGATGAGCTTGTCGTTCGCTGCCACGGAACTCGCGGAGTAAGGCAGGCTGCCGAAAAGATGCGAAAGCGCCTGTCTCGCGAGAAGGACGACTTTGTCACGTTCCGAGACGATCACGACATCGAAGCGCTGGCAGATTTCCTTGGCCGAGCTAAGGGCGCCGGGTTTGACGTGGAGCGAATCGAGCAGACTCTTGAGAAGTACAGGAGATTGCGGAGAGCTAACATCACCGACGTCCACGAGCTACGATCCGCACTCAGGGAGTACCTTGGCCACCGAGCGGCCGCACGCGGCGATGATCCGGTACGCGTTGCCGAGCGGGAGCTTATCGGCCAAAAGCTTCCGGGGTTCTTCCCTACTCCGCCTGCTGTCATTGCTCGAATGCTTGAGCTTTCTGCAATCGGGCCCGAGCATTCCGTCCTTGAGCCATCATGCGGCAAGGGCGACATCGTTGACGCAGTCATCGCCGTGCATCCTGACGCGAAGCTCCACGCCATCGAAAGAAACCACACGCTTGCCGAAGTTTTGTCTGCCAAGGGGCACGACGTTGAATTCGGGGACTTCCTGGAGCATGAGGGAAGCTACGATCGAGTCGTGATGAACCCGCCGTTTGAGAGCGGCGCGGACATGGAGCATATTCGCCACGCCTACTCGCTTCTCAAGCCAAGCGGGCGTCTCGTCTCCGTCATCAGCGAGGGGCCTTTCTTTCGCGTCGACAACAAGAGCGTTTCCTTTCGCGACTGGCTTGAGGAGGTGGGCGCTGAAGTCGAGCGACTTCCAGACGACGCCTTTACTGGCGTAGAGGCATTTCGCGAAACGTCAGTCAGAACGCGGCTCGTTATCATTAACATGGAAGGTCATGTTTAAGCGCTCGCTAGAAGAGGAGTCAGAGTTGACGCTCGCGGTTCGCGAACTTCGGGACGAACTCCGTGCGATGCGTGAGGTGCTGTCAGAACTTGCCGAAGCGACCCAGTGGCAGAACAACAATGCCGAGGACTACCCGGCGCTCGTCCATGAGCGCGCCGCCCTTTGGGCGTTCGCCGAATCAAGGCTGCCGAGGCTTCTTGAGGAGATTGAGCTTGGGCCGAACATCTCACTTCCGGCGAACGAGCCAAGCGAACCGAAAATTCAGCAAGGTCTCTTCTAGGCAGCGAGCGACGTTATTTGAGTAGCACCAAAATTCATGGCAAACTCTGCCATGGAGCAGCGACTAGTATTCTTTGACCTTGAGACGGGCGGAATTGACCCGAAGCGTCACCCCATCATTCAGGTCGCAGCGATTGCCGTTGACACACACTTGGATGTGCTTGAAGCATTCGAGGCGAAGATCAAGTTCAACCCACGCCACGCCAAAGCACAAAGTCTTAGGAAGAATCACTATCATCCAGGCGTATGGGCGAACGAGGCTTGCGAGCCGAAACTAGTCGCCAAGGACTTTTCAGAGTTCTTGAGACGACACGCCACCGTCCCGGCAATTTCAGCCGAGGGGAAGGCGTATCAGGTTGCACAACTTGTGGCCCACAATGCAGCCTTTGACGGGCCGTTCCTTACGGCTTGGTACGACAAGCTGAATCACTATCTTCCAGCCAGGCGGCTCGTGCTTTGCACGATGCAGCTTGCCATGTGGCACTTCGTCTCTCGCGACGAGTCCCCGCCCGCCAACTATCAGCTTGCCACGCTTTGCGAACATTTCGGCGTGCCGTTTCCCGCGGCCTCGGCTCATGACGCCCTTGGCGACGCGACCGCTACCGTGCGGTTGTTTCAAGGACTTGCTCGCAAAAGCCATCACTGTCAAGGCCTCACAGCGTAACTTTGGCGCCGCGAGCAATTGAGTAGCGGTGTCCGTTGTGAGACGATTTAGGCATCAGGTAATCGTGTATTAAAGGAGTATGCAGATGAATGAACAAAAGGAACCGAAGAAGAAAAAGACGGCGGCTATCGAAACGCCAGTTCACACAATTCGCGCAGGTGCAGTCGCAGCGTCCATCTGGCGGCGACAGTCGCCCGCCGGGTACGTTTATTGGGACTATTCGCTAACGAGATCATGGGAAAGCCTATCGAGCGGGAATACCGGACACTCGAAGAACTTCTTTGCAAGCAATCAACAGGATCTGGCCAAAGTCATCGAGCAAGCAACTCGTTGGATCGCCGAGCACGAGCAGAAGCGTGCAGGTATGCAACCTATCGCCGCATGACAGAAGCGGGTCCCAAGTCCAGGCGCTCTGAAGGTGTTGCCTGTCGCAGGAAATCCGACCAAGGGGAGTCGAAGCTTTGTACGATCCTTCGTTTGTAACGGAGGCACGATGGCGGAATCTTCGAGTAACCTGCCGCCTGGCGTTTGGCGTTGATGAGGCGCAGTAGCTTGAGGAGCTGCTTCCTGACGGGAGCGTAGGGCTCGTACGGCAGGGCGTAAAGCTCTTCGGCCAAGGCCTCGGCTCGACGATGGCAGGCAATCGAGAGGAAATACGCACACAGATCCCGGTAGCGTTCCCGAGCAATCAACACCCGCACGCGCCACCGACCATCCGGCGTCGGTGGCACATCATCGGAGCCTTTCTTGAGATAGTTCCCCCGCTTGACATAGAGGGCATAGTCGCCGATGCGAATGGGGACGCGGCGGACATCCTTGAGGTTGTCCCCTTCGCCCTCGCGGATCGCGTGGTCGCCGTGCGTTGCAAGAAGAATCCAGGATCCCTTGAAGCGAACGTACTGGACGTTCCCGAGTCCCTGGCTCTTTCGCCAGCGGCGAGCGCCTTCAGTCTTTGCCACGTCGTAGCGTGACAGGAGCTTCTTATCGAGTGCTCGTGGATCTTTGCCCTCCGATAAAGTCCCTTGCACGAAGAAGTAATATCCCTTCGGCAGAAGATGCGTCGCGACCCGCTGCAAGAATCCGACAAGACTCGTGACTTCGTATTTGTACTCCATGATGAGGCCCTCCTTGGTGACCGCTTGCATCGTGCAAGCGGTCGCAAAGAAGGGCGAGCTCTGTCCTTAAAGCTCGCCCCGAAAAAGAAATCCTTATCGCCTTGGCCGCACTCCTTTGAGGCGCTCCAAAAGCTTTCCGAGAACCTCTCGAAAATCCCTTGAACCTTTCTCGCAAAAGCCTTCCGGCTGCGGCGGCGGAGCAGCGTGGCTGCTAAATTCTTAGCAGCCACGCGCTCAATTCCATGCCACCGCAGTTCCGAAAACCTCGGGGTGAACGTCATCGTGAAAAAAATACACGCTGACTGTTCACCCTCGATTC
This sequence comes from uncultured Planctomycetaceae bacterium, assembly GCA_964430075.1. Classification (GTDB taxonomy): domain Bacteria; phylum Planctomycetota; class Planctomycetia; order Pirellulales; family Lacipirellulaceae; genus Lacipirellula. The sequence goes on from CAYSFP010000003.1 coordinate 53,354, forward strand.
GCTGCCAAAGGAGTTGTCTCCGCCAAGAGAAAACTCGTTTGACTCACATTTGCTTCCAACCAAGGAAAGCCGAACGCGGACTACCGGGAACACAAATCCCGGCAGCCGCGAGCAGCTTGTCCATCCGTTTGGCCTATTGGCCAGTCGCAACTTTCGTCGTGGCTTGATTGTTTCGGCGCCAACCGAAACGCCAACGAGACCGGACTGCCTTGCCCGGCGAAGACCTCGTGCGTCTTGCACGTGGCTTCCGTCTTTGCCTTCGCAAAGATCATCGCCCGACGCACCCTGCGGCTTCCGCCGCCGAGCACATCGGCTGCCTACTGATTGCCCACTCCCCCACTACGGCGTTTTGATCACGCCCGTGACACGGACGCACCGGGTACCAATCCGGCGGCCATAGTGGTTCCTGCGTTAGTCAGAATCTTCGCTTGGTCGTGAGAGTTCCGTGGGTGAGCTGGTTTCCCAGCATGGCAAACACATTTCTAGGTGCGGCCGCCAGGCCGTCCTACTTGACGCTACGCCCAAGACGGACCTTATCGGTCAATCGAGCGCAGCGGTTTCAGGGTACGAATCTAGAAGATCCCCTTACCGCGAAACGGTTGCTTGTCCCCAGCATCGCTTGGCTATCGCCCCGCGATGCAAGTTTCGGCATCGACCCTCTCAAAGCTTACCGGCAAGCGATCTCTCGCCTTTCGTGGTTGAGCTATTCGCGTTCAAAGACTTACTTTGATACCCGAGGATGTCACTCCCCGGCGCGAGCCATTGCTGGACTCGCGGCTCCCCACGCCGGACAACGTTGAACGCCCCTTCCAAGAGGAAGCGAACCCCGTGTGTGGATTACGCCATGCCCAAAGGCACGGCCTCACCGACTTTGAAAACTGACAGCTCAGGCAGAACTCCGCCTGAGTATTTCCGCATCGCCCCCATTCGGAGAACGACAAAAAAAGAGAATTTAGGTCTATAGGATAGAAATCCAGGATTACTCTGCACACTTCCTTGAACCGCCATACAAAGGCAGTTCGCGCGAACAGGATTACTCTGGAAGGCCTCCTTCGAGCACGGACAAGCACGTTTCCGCGCATCCGGCTCTACCGGCAAGCGATCACGACGGGCGGTAAACTCCGTCCCCTTTCGACATGGCTGGCGGCCATGCTCCTTGGG